>NZ_CP045200.1:0-313928 GCF_018636735.1 Erythrobacter sp. 3-20A1M
CATCTGTGGACGCCCCGCAGGATGCAAGCGGTATTTTGAGAGGTTTGGCACGTAGTCGGATGCTGCCATCTGTCCGGCCTCCTGGTGCAGCTTTTCGTGCTGCGGGCCCGTATGGGAGTTCGCGGACCGGAACCACATCACCCGCAGCGTGCTGATGAAGCACGGTGGAAAGCCCTGGTTCTTCCGGTCCCGTCTCGCCGACTGTTTTGCCATACTCTCCTTCGTCCGCCTACGTCCTTCCGGCGACCTCTGGTCCGGCCCGGCTTACGCCGCGACCGAGACCGGAGCCCTGTAATCCTCGTTCTTCGTCAGCACTGCCCAGACGATGCGTGCGGTCTTGTTCGCGAGCGCCACCGTGACCAGCATGCGCGGCTTGCGCGCCATCATCTGTTCCAGCCACGATCCCGCGGGTGCGCCGCGCCTGCTTGCCTGGAGCACGACCGCACTGCTGCCGATGATCAGTAGCCGACGCAGCGTTCGCTCGCCCATCTTCGAGATCGCGCCGAGCCTTTGCTTGCCGCCGGTCGAGTGCTGGCGCGGTGTAAGCCCGACCCATGCGGCAAAGTCGCGGCCCTTGGCAAAGGTGCCGGGCGGAGGTGCAAGTGCGGTGATCGCGGTTGCCGTGATCGGTCCGATGCCCGGGATCGTCATCAGCCGCCGCGCGGTCTCGTCTTCGCGGGCACGCCGGGCGATCTCCCGATCAAGTTCGGCAATGCGCTCGCTCAGCACCGCCATCTGATCGAGCATTATCTCCAGTACCGGCCGTGCGCTCTCGGGAACTGCGCTTGGATCTTCAAGCAGCGCAGCCAGCTTCTTCATGTGCGCCAGGCCTTGCGGCGCGATCCAGCCATGCTCGGTCATGTGACCGCGAACGGCGTTGCTGATCTGCGTGCGCTGCTTGACCAGCAGGTCGCGGGCCCGGAACACCAGCGCGGCTGCTTGCTGCGCTTCGGTCTTTACTGGCACGAACCGCATGCTCGGGCGCTGCGCCGCCTCGCAGATGGCTTCGGCATCCGCAGCATCGTTCTTCTGGCGCTTCACGAACGGTTTTACGTAAGCTGGAGCGATCAACCGGACCTCATGACCGAGCTTTGTCAGCTCACGCGCCCAGTGATGCGCGCCCCCGCACGCTTCCAGGACCACCTGGCAGGAGGGCTGCGAGGCAAAGAACGGCAAGAGCTTCGCCCTGCTGACTTTCTTGCGAAGCACCACACGGCCCGACGCATCGGCCCCGTGAACCTGGAAAACAGACTTTGCGATATCCAACCCGATGATGCTAACTTCCGACATGGACGCCTCCTCTCTAGTGGTGTTCAAACACCTCCACTATGGCACATAGATGCCGCCGGGGGGCGTCCAACCCATCACCCCAATTCCAGACCTTTATGATTACCACCCTTTGCTCGAACGCATCCCTCATTCCCTAGTCGGCGCTACCCCCGAGCCCCCATCACCTTCCCCCCGCCTGCGAGACGCGCTACGCGGCGGCCATGCAGATTTGGACAGGCCTAGGAAATCCCGGACCGCAATATGCGCTCCACCGGCACAATGTCGGCTTCATGGCGTGTGACGTCATTGCGGAGATGCACGATTTCGGCAGCGTGCAGAAGAAGTTCTCCGGCTGGGTGCAGGAGGGGCGGATCGGTACCGAGAAGGTGCTGCTGCTGAAGCCCGCGACCTTCATGAACGAGAGCGGGCGCGCCGTGGGCGAGGCGCTGCGGTTCTACAAGCTGGGGCCGGAGGCGCTCACCGTCTTTCACGACGAGCTCGACCTCGCGCCGATGAAGGTGAAGGTGCGCACCGGCGGCGGGCTGGCGGGGCATAACGGCCTGCGCAGCATCGACCAGCATATCGGGCCGGACTTTCGCCGCGTGCGGATCGGTATCGGGCACCCGGGGCACAAAGACCGCGTGACCGGGCACGTTCTGGGCAACTACGCGAAGGCGGAGATGGACCCGCTGGCTGACATGCTCGCCGCGATCGGCGCGGAGGCCGACCGGCTGGCGGGGGGCGAGGACGAGCGCTTCATGAGCGACGTCGCCATGCGGCAGCAGGATTAGTCGTCGAGCCCGTCGATGCTCATGTTCGGGTTCTTCGGTTGCCACCCCAGCGCGCCCATGCAGCCGATGAAGAACGCGGTCTGCTTGCCTTCCTGTGCATGGTTATCCGCCTGATCGAAGCAGGAGTTCTTCGCCTGATTGAACGGCGTCGTCGCCCCGCCATTCCACTCGTCGCTGTCGGTGGTCTTGCAACCCGACAGCAGGGCGAGCGCAGCGAGCGGGATGGCGATGCGGTACATGCTGCGCAACTATCCCGGACTTGGCAATCGTGACAAGCGAAAGCCGTCCTTCGCGCGCGGGACTAGCCCTGCCCGCCCCGCCCCGCTAAGGCGCGCCCGACCTTTCAATTTCACGATCTACCGGAGCCGACGATGGGTTTTCGATGCGGGATCGTGGGCCTGCCCAATGTCGGCAAGTCCACGCTGTTCAATGCCTTGACCGAAACGCAGGCCGCGCAGGCGGCGAACTACCCCTTCTGCACGATCGAGCCCAATGTCGGGCAGGTCTCCGTGCCGGACGAGCGGCTGGAGAAGATCGCCAAGATCGCGGGCAGCGCGAAGGTCCTGCCGACCCAGCTCGCCTTCGTCGACATCGCCGGACTGGTCAAAGGGGCCAGTCAGGGCGAAGGGCTCGGCAACCAGTTCCTCGGCAATATCCGCGAGGTCGACGCGATCGTCCACGTCCTGCGCTGTTTCGAGGACGACGATATTCAGCACGTGTCGAACAAGGTCGATCCGATCGCCGATGCGGAGGTGGTGGAGACCGAGCTGATGCTCTCCGACCTCGAAAGCCTGGAGAAGCGCGTGCCCGCCGCGGCCAAGGGCGCGACCGGCGGCGACAAAGAAGCGAAGATCATGGCCAGCGTGCTTGGCCAGGCGCTCGACCTGCTGCGCGACGGCAAGCCCGCCCGACTGACACAGCCCAACGACGAGGAGGAGGCGCGGCTGTTCCGACAGGCGCAGCTCCTGACCGCCAAGCCCGTGCTGTATGTCTGCAATGTGGGTGAGGAAGACGCCGCCGAGGGCAACGCCTTCTCCGCCGAAGTCTTCGCCAAGGCGGAGCGCGAGGGGGCGGAGGCGGTGGTCGTCTCCGCCGCGATCGAGGCCGAGCTGGTGGCGATGGACCCGGGCGACCGTGCCGAATACCTCGCGGAGCTAGGCCTGACGGAAAGCGGCCTCTCCCGCGTGATCCGGGCAGGCTACAAGCTCCTCTCCCTCAACACCTTCTTCACTGCGGGGCCGAAAGAAACGCGCGCCTGGACCTTTCCCTCCGGGGCAAAGGCACCGCAGGCTGCGGGCGAGATCCATACCGATTTCGAGAAGGGCTTCATCCGGGCCGAGACCATCGCCTACGACGACTACATCGCCCTGAATGGCGAAGCGGGCGCGCGCGAGGCGGGCAAACTGCGTCAGGAGGGGAAGGAGTACCTGGTGCAGGACGGCGACATCATGCTGTTCAAGTTCAACGTCTGACCTTGCCACGCAACCGTCACGACCGCGTCGTAGGGGCCTGAACATGATCACACGTCGCTCGCTCATCCGCACTACCGCCGTCGGCGCCGCCGCGGCGACCCTCTCCGCTCCCGCGATCCTTTCCGCACAAAGCTGGTTCGCGGAGTATCCGTTCAAGCTGGGCGTCGCGTCGGGCGATCCCGCCAGCGACGGTTTCGTGCTGTGGACGCGCCTCGCGCCCGATCCGTTCGGCCAGCATGCGGGCGTGCCGATGTCGGCCCTGCCGGTGGACTGGGAAGTGGCCGAGGACGACCGCTTCCGCACCATCGCTGCGAAGGGGACCGAGCTGGCCCGGCCGGAACTGGGCCACAGCGTCCATGTCGAAGTGGCCGGACTGAAGCCCGACCGCCCCTATTGGTACCGCTTCACCGTCGGTTCGGACCGGTCGCTCACCGGCCGCGCGCGGACGCTGCCCGTCGCCGGCACGCCGGTCGGCCAACTGCGCTTCGGCGTGTGCGGGTGCCAGCATTACGAAAGCGGTTTCTATACCGCCTATCGCGACATTGCGGAGGACGATCTCGCTTTCGTCTTCCACTATGGCGATTTCATGTACGAATATGCGTACGACTACAATTACGGCCCCGACCGCCTGCCGGTGCCCAAGGTGCGCGAGCATCGCCTGCGCGAGGTCGTCTCGCTGACCGATTACCGCCAGCATTATGCGCAGTACCTGCTCGATCTGGACCTGCAGGCGGCGCGCAGTTCGCAGGTTTTCCTGTCGACGTTTGACGACCACGAGGTCCAAAACAACTGGGTGGACGATTTCGCGCAGGATCCCTCCATCCCGCCCGAGGTCTTCGCGCTGCGCCGCCAGGCCGCGATGCAGGCGTGGTACGAGAACATGCCCGTGCGCCGTTCGATGATCCCGCGCGGCGAACTGATCCTGGCCAACCGCCGCATCGCCTTCGGCGATCTGGCGGCGATCAACCTGCTCGACACGCGCAGCTTCCGCACCAACCAGCCCTGCGACGACAAATGGGGCGTGGAGCCGTGCGAAGCCGTGTTCGACAAGAACGCGCAGGTGCTGGGAGCGGCGCAGGAGAAGTGGCTCGACGACAACCTCGGGCGCAAGGACGCGCGCTGGAACTGCATCGCGCAGCAGATCATGATGATGCCGCTCAACCGGCGTACCGACGACGACCAGCCCGAACTGATGTACAATCTGGATAGCTGGGCGGGTTACGCGGCACCGCGAGAACGGTTGATGGCGCGCCTTGCGAAGGTCGACAACGCGGTGGTGCTCACCGGTGACGAGCATCAGAACTATGCCGGGCTCCTGATGTCGGGCGAGAAGCCGGTCGGCGTCGAATGCGTCGTAACCTCTGTCAGTAGCGGCGGCGACGGACAGGACCAGCGGCCCGGAAGCGACCGCATTCTCGCTGAGAACCCGCAGCTCCGCTTCATCAACGACCAGCGTGGCTATGGCGTTTGCTCCGTAACGCCGGAAAGCTGGCGGACGGACTTCATGGTGCTGGACCAGGTATCGAGCCGAGGCGGTACGCTCAGCCGCAGGGCCAGCGCCGAGATCGCGGCAGGACCGGCGAACCTTTCCATCGTTTGATCATGGGCACGATCGGAGCCCCCGACCGTTGAGGCCGCAACGCAGGGGAGATTTTCATGGTCGATAAGTCGGAGAAGTTCAGCTGGCTGGTGCGCGTGGGCTATTTCAGCCGCGCGATCTTCTACATCATGCTCGGGTTCCTCGCGCTGACCAATGCGAACCGGATCGCGGAAGGCACCGATGGGCTGTTCCAGGCGATCGAGGAATATCCCGCGGGCGAGGCGATGCTGTGGATTATGGCGGTAGGCCTGCTCGCCTATGCGCTGTTCCGGTTCTGCTCGCCCCTGTTCGATATCGAGAACACGGGCTCCGACGCGAAGGGCTGGGCCGAACGGATCGGACATGCCGGCAGCGGCATCGGCCACCTGACGCTGGCATGGGCGGCGTTCCAGCTCGCGTCCAACGACACCTCCGGACATGGCGGCGAAAGCGGCGGTGGCGGGGCGGAACAAGCCGCGTCCAGCGTGCTGTCCTTCGAATTCGGCGGGATCGTCCTCGGCCTCTTGGGGCTCGCCTTCTTCGCCACCAGCCTATTCCAGTTCAAGAAGGGGCTGACCGGCGAGTTCATGAACCGCATTTCCGCCTCCGCCCCCGATTTCACCCGCTGGTTGGGCGGTGCAGGCTATTGCGCGCGCGGGGTGGTCTATGCCGTGATCGGCCTGTCGCTGGTGAAAGCGGGGTTCTTCTCCGGCGGGGCCGACCAGATCAAGACCCTGGCCGATGCGGTTGCCGCGCTTGCGAGCACCGGCGTCCTGTTCAAGCTGACGGCGGTGGGCCTGTTGCTGTTCGGCCTCTTCAGCCTCATCCTGACCCGCTATCGCATCATTCCCGAGCTGGGCGAGAACGGCCGCGTACCGGCGTTCCGCGCCTGAAGGCACAATCCGAGATGAGGCATTTCGAGGATATCGACGTCGGGTCCCGCGAGAGCTTCGGTAGCTATAAGGTCACCCGCGATGAAGTGATCGACTTCGCCTCGCGTTACGACCCGCAGCCGTTCCACCTCGACGAGGAAGCCGCCGCGCAGACCTATTTCGGGCGGCTTTCGGCCAGCGGCTGGCATACCTGCGCCATGACCATGCGTATGATGGTCGACAATATGGGCGAGGACGCCACCGCCAGCCTGGGATCGCCGGGGATCGACGAGCTACGCTGGTTGCGGCCCGTCTATCCCGGCGACACGCTGCGCTGCGAGAGCGAAGTGCTGGAAAAGCGGCGCAGCCGCTCTCGGCCCGAGATGGGCCTGTTCAAGTCACGGCTGAAGACGTTCAACCAGCACGATGAAGCGGTGCTGGAAATGGTGTCGAACGGGCTAATCAAGGTGCGCGACCCAGCGGCACCGATGGAAAGCTAGTCCGTGTCCGGTCCCACCCCGCGACAGTCTACCGTGCCTTCCTTCTGATAGATCACGCGGTCGTACCCGTCGGTCACCGTCAACAGCCCGACCGGCATGCCCGCCCGCTCCTCGCGGCTCTGCATGTGCAAGGTGAACGAGGCATTCGCACCGTCGTAGTTGCTCGGCAGCCCCACGTCGGTCTGCGGCGAACCGACATCGGGAGCGAAGCGATCCATCGATCCATCGAGCTTCATGAACCCATACTGCGAACCCGCGAAGGCGATCACCGCGCCGGTTTTGCCATTTATGAAGCTACAGCCTTCGGGGTGGCTCTGCACCACCGCTTCCTCGAGCGGCTGCGGCGTGGCGGGTATGACAGCGGGGATCTGGTTCGCCTCGACCGCCGCAACCTTCGCCGCGTTGTCCTCCTCGCTTGGTTCTTCGCTGCACGCAGCCAGCCCCGCGATTGCCAGCAAAGGGAAAATCCAGCGCATCAGTGCCTCCCGAAAAGTTTCTCTACATCGTCCATCGACAACTTCACCCAGGTCGGGCGGCCGTGATTGCACTGGCCGGAGCGCGGGGTGCGCTCCATCTCGCGCAGCAGCGCGTTCATCTCGTCGACCCGCAGCACCCGCCCCGCCCGGACCGATCCGTGGCAGGCCATGGTCGCCAGCACCAAATCGAGCTTCTCGCCCAGCAGCAATGCGCCGCGCTCGCCATCGACGCCGTGATGCGCCAGATCGTCCGCGATGTCGCGCAGCAATTTCTGCGGGTTCGATCCCGCCAGCGCATGGGGCACGCTGCGCACCAGCATCGCCCCGGGCCCGAAGCGTTCGATCGAGAGGCCCAGCGCTTCGAGGCGGCCGGCGGCTTCCTCCAGCCGGTCGCAATCCGGCTCGTCCAGTTCGACCACGTCGGGGATCAGCAGCGCCTGGCTGCGCGCAACGGCATCGCCCGCCCCCGCCGCCCGCAACCGCTCCAGCACCAGGCGTTCGTGCGCGGCGTGCTGGTCGACCAGCACCAGCCCGTCCGCCGCCTCGGCGACGATATAGGTGTTCGCCACCTGACCACGCGCAATGCCGAGCGGGTAGTCGTTTTCCCCTTCGACCGGCTGCCCCGCCTCGATGGCGCGGCCCATCGGCGCATCCACGCGCGGCTGGTCCATCACGCCCGCATCCTGGCCGCGCCACGGTGCCGCGGGTTCGGCCACGCGCGAAGAGTCAGGCGCGCTCCAGTCGCGATTCTGGAAGATGGAGCGCAGCGCGGGCGCGGGCTCCCCTTCCCCCTCGCGCTGCCAGCGGCCCATGGCGGCGGCGTCGGGTGCCTGCGCGCTGCGGCGATCGCCGGTGGAAAGCGCCTGCCGCAGTCCCGATACGATGAAACCGCGCACCGCCTGCGAATCGCGAAAGCGGACCTCGGTCTTCGCCGGATGGACGTTCACATCCACGTCCTCCGCCGGAAGGTCGAGGAACAGCGCCAGCACCGCATGCCGGTCGCGTGCGAGCATGTCGGAATAGGCCCCGCGCACCGCGCCGACCAGCAATCGGTCCTTCACCGGACGGCCGTTGACGAACAGATACTGATGATCCGCCACCCCGCGATTGTAGGTCGGCAGGCCCGCCACGCCGGTGAGGCGCATGGCCCCCCGCTCCATGTCGATCAGCACGCCGTTCTCGCGCAATTCGCGCGCGACGACCTGCGCCACGCGGTCCGCCAGTCTCTGGTCCGGTTGCAAGGCCAGCACGCGGCGCTCGCCATGGTCGAGCGTGAAGCCGATCTCCGGTCGCGCCATCGCCAGGCGGCGGACCACGTCGAGGCACGCGGCGGATTCGCTGCGCGCAGTGCGCAGGAACTTGCGCCGCGCGGGGACCTTGGCGAATACCTGCTCCACCCGGGAGCGAGTGCCGGGCGGCAGTGCGGCCGGCCCGTCCTCCACCCGCTCCCCATGATCGACCACCGTGCGCCACCCCTGCGGCGCGTCGTGCGGGCGGCTCTCCAGCGTGAAGCGGGATACGCTGGCGATGGAGGGCAAGGCTTCCCCCCGAAAGCCGAGCGTCGCGACCCGCTCGATCGCCTGCCCTTCCCCGATCAGGCTGTCGGGCAGCTTCGAGGTGGCATGCCGCTCCAGCGCGAGCGCCATCTGCGCGGGGGCCATCCCGCAACCGTCGTCGGTCACCTCAATGCGGGTCAGCCCCCCTTCGGTCAGCGCGATGGCGATGCGGGTCGCCCCGGCATCGACGGCGTTTTCGAGCAGCTCCTTGAGCGCGGCGGCAGGGCGCTCCACCACTTCCCCCGCGGCGATGCGGTTGACGAGTGCTTCGGGCAGGCGGCGAATATCGGCCATCTGTGGAGGGCTAGCGACGATGTGCCGCCATTTCGAGATGAACCGCCGGTTTTATCCCGCATTTTGCGATAAAATTTTGGCCTTTTCGCGACTCGTTCGTTAAGGGGTCGCTCGGTCGCATGCCCGCGGGATCGGGCGATCAATTCAATCCATTGCCTCCCATCATCCGGCAAAGACTACGGAACGCGTACAGAAATGGGCTTTTTCAACAGACTCTTCAAATTCGGTTCGCAGAACCTGGCGATCGACCTCGGGACCGCGAATACCCTGGTCTATGTCGCCGATCAGGGAATCATCCTGAACGAACCTTCCGTGGTCGCGATCGAGACCATCGCCGGGATCAAGCGGGTGAAGGCCGTGGGCGACGATGCGAAGATGATGATGGGTAAGACGCCGGATTCGATCGAGGCCATCCGCCCCCTGCGCGACGGCGTGATCGCCGACATCGAAATCGCCGAAGAGATGATCAAGCACTTCATCCGCAAGGTGAACGGCAAGCGGACCAGCATGTTCAGCCCACCCGAAATCGTGATCTGTGTGCCGTCGGGCTCGACCTCGGTCGAACGCCGCGCGATCCGCGACGCGGCGAGCAATGCAGGCGCGAGCCAGGTCATGCTGATCCTGGAGCCGATGGCGGCCGCGATCGGTGCCGACATGCCGGTGACGGAGCCGGTCGGCTCCATGGTTGTCGATATCGGTGGCGGCACGACGGAAGTCGCGGTCCTGTCGCTGCGTGGCCTCGCCTACACCACATCGGTGCGCACCGGCGGCGACAAGATGGACGAGGCGATCGTCTCTTACGTCCGTCGCCACCACAACCTGCTGATCGGCGAAGCCACCGCGGAGCGGATCAAGAAGGATTACGGCATCGCGGTCGCTCCCGAAGACGGCATCGGCCAGACGGTGACGATCAAGGGGCGCGACCTCGTCAACGGCGTGCCCAAGGAAATCACGATCAACCAGGGGCACATCGCCGAGGCTCTGAACGAGCCGATCGGGGCCATCGTGGAAGGCGTACGGATCGCGCTGGAAAACACCGCCCCCGAACTGGCGGCGGACATCGTCGATCAGGGCATCGTGCTCACCGGTGGCGGGGCGCTGATTTCCGGCCTTGATTCCTATCTGCGCGAAGAAACGGGCCTGCCCGTCAGCATCGCGGAAGATCCGCTGTCCTGCGTCGCGATCGGAACCGGGCGAGCGATGGAGGACCCGATCTATCGCGGCGTCCTCATGAACGCCTGACGCGTAAGGAGGTAGGCACATGGCGCCTCCGAGCCGGCGCCCGGGGCATTCGCGCAAGGCGCAATACGGCCTGTTCACGGGTTACGTCATCGCGGGCATCGGCGCGCTGATCGGCGCGGCGCTGCTCGCCATCTCGCTGCTCGAACCCGCAGCCTTCGGCGGTCTGCGCGGCGTTTCGATCGACGTCACCAGCCCCGTGTCCCGCACCACGGCCCGCGCACGTGAGGGCGGACAGGGACTGATCGAGACCGTGCGCGGCTATCTGCGCGCGGGCAGCCAGAACGCCGCGCTGAAGCGCGAGGTGGAACTCGCCCGCATCCGGCTCGCCGCGGCGCAGTCCCTCAAGCAGGAAAACGCCCGGCTGAAGGGGCTGCTCGGCCTCGGCAACAGCGATGTCGAGCCGGTTGCGATCACCCACATGCTCGGTTCGTCCGGGTCGAGTGCGCGCCGCTTCGGCTATATCGGCGCGGGCCGCGATCGCGGGGTGACGCCGGGCATGCCCGTACGCACGGCGCGTGGCGTGGTCGGCCGCGTGCTCGAAACCTCGTTCACAACGTCGCGCGTCCTGCTCCTGACCGACAGCCAGAGCGTGCTGCCCGTTCGCCTTGCCGACCGCGACGTCATCGCTTTCGCGCAAGGGCGCGGCGACGGACGCATCGACATTCGTCTGATCAACCTCGGCCTCAACCCGCTCAAACGCGGGGATATGTTCGTGACCAGCGGCGCGGGCGGCTTCTTCCAGCCCGGTCTCCCGGTCGCACTGGTCGAACAGCTGACGGACGACGGCGCGATCGCGCGGATCGTGAGCGATCCCGCCGCCGCCGATTTCGTGGCGGTCGAGCCACTCTATCAACCCGTGCTGACCAAGGCCGCGCGCACTCCCGTCGATCAGCCCCTGCCCGGATCGCAAACAGGCGAAGAGGGCGGCGACGCCCCATCCGCCGAGTGATGGAGCGGCTCAATCCCCGCGCCCGCCGCGATGTCTATGGCAGCCGCATCAATCGCGCCCATTCGCCCGTATTCGCCTCGGTCGTGCCGTGGCTCACCATCATGCTCGGATCGCTGGTCACCGCGCTGCCGGTCGTCTCTGCCATTCCGCTGATGCCGCCCCTGGCGCTCTTGCTGCTGCTCGCATGGCGTTTCATCCGTCCTGGCGTGGTGCCCGTATGGGCCGGTTTTCCGCTGGGGCTATGGGACGATCTGTTCAGCGGGCAGCCGTTCGGTTCGGCAATCCTGCTGTTCTCGCTCATCCTTCTGGGGATCGAGGCGCTGGAGGCGCGCTTCCCATGGCGCAGCTTCCTGCAGGACTGGTTGCTCGCCAGCGTCCTTTCCGCCGCGTACCTGTTCCTCAGCCTGATCCTGTCGGGTGCGCGGATCGACGCGGTGACGATCACCTATCTGTGGCCGCAGGCCTTGCTGTCCATCCTGAGCTATCCCATTATCGCGCGCATGGTCGCCATTTTCGACAGGATCCGCCTCGTCCGGTTCAGGGTGGAAGATTGATGTCCCTGTTCAAGGGGACGCGCTTCGTCAGCCCCACTACGCTCAGGACGAGTTTCGACCGGCGCAGCTTCGTGCTGGGCATGGGCGGCGCGAGCGTGGGCCTGCTGCTCGCCGGGCGGATGGCCTATCTATCGATCGCGGAGAACGACAAATACGCGACCGAGAGCGAGAGCAACCGCGTCAACCTGACGCTGATCCCCCCGCGGCGCGGCTGGTTCCTCGATCGCAACGGCGCCCCGCTGGCATCCAACCGCGCCGACTTCCGCGTCGACCTGATCCCCGAACGGATCCACGACAAGGAGCGGACGGTCCGTGAACTCGGTCAGTTGCTCGCATTGCCCGAAAGCAAGCTGCGCGACCTTCGCCATGATCTCGAAAGCGCGCGCGGCTACGCTCCGATCGAGGTGGCGAGCGGCATAACCTACGACCAGTTCGCATCTGTCGTGCTGCGCCAGCCCGAGCTGCCCGGCGTCGTGCCGCAGCGTGGCTTCTCGCGCTATTACCCCACCGGCCTCTCCGTCGGCCATTTGCTAGGCTATGTCGGCCCGGCCAATGCCGAGGAGTACGAGGCGGACAAGAATCCGATCCTGATCACGCCGGGATACAAGATCGGCAAGGCCGAGCTGGAGAAGGAATTCGAGCAGGATCTGCGCGGTGAACCCGGAGCGCGGCGGGTCGAAGTGACGGCATCGGGGCGCATCATCCGCGATCTGTCGTCCCGTCCCGATGTCCAGGGCGATCCGGTCCGTCTGACCATCGACGGTCCGCTACAGGATTACGCCGCACGCCGGATCGGCCTCGAATCCGGCTCGGTCGTCGTGATCGACACGCATACCGGCGATATCCTGTGCATGGCCTCAATGCCCAGCTTCGATCCCAACAGCTTTTCCGAAGGGATCGGCAGCGTCGAATACGCCATGCTGCGCGAGGACCAGCGCGTTCCCTTGCGCAACAAGGTGCTCAAGGGGCTCTACCCGCCCGGGTCCACGGTAAAGCCGATGGTGGCGATGAGTTTTCTGCGCGAGGGACTCGAACCGGAGAAGGCCACCACCTGCAGCGGCGGTCTGCGCGTCGGCAATCGCGTGTTCCACTGCTGGAAACGCGGCGGCCACGGCCGGGTCGACATGGCGAAGGGCATCTACCAGTCTTGCGACGTGTATTTCTATCACTTCGCCCAGCAGATCGGGATGGACCCGATCGCGGCGATGGCCCGCCGGGTCGGTCTCGGCCAGGAATTCGACCTGCCAGTGACCAGCCAGTTCTATGGCACCGTCCCCGATCCCGCCTGGAAGATGAAGAAATACGGGAAGGAATGGCAGACCTACGACACAGTCAACGCGACCATCGGTCAGGGCTACATGCTATTCAATCCGCTGCAGCTGGCGGTTTACACCGCGCGCCTCGCGTCGGGCCACCATATCGAGCCGCGCCTTATCAATGACGGCAAGAAAGTGCCCTTCGCACCGGCCGATTTCGCGCCCGAGCATGTAAAATTCGTGCGGCAGGCGATGAGCGACGTCGTCAACGGGCCGGGCACGGCGGGCCGCGCCGCGTTGCCGATCGAGGGGGTGAAACTGGCGGGCAAGACCGGCACGGCACAGGTGGTTTCGCTCAACATCTCGGACGGCAAGTCGGGCCCATGGAAATATCGCGACCATGGCCACTTCATATGTTTCGCGCCCTTCGACAATCCGCGCTACGCCTGCGCCGTGACGATCGAGCATGGCGGCGGGTCGAGTGCAGCCTACCCCGTGGCGCGCGACGTGATGACGTTCCTGTTCGATCCCGGCAAGGCGCTCGAGGCGCTCCACGCGCTGGAGAAACAGTGGGGCGGCACTGCGGCGGAGCGCTACGCGCGCAATTACGCAAGCTACGCCTCCAATATCGGTGCCGACATTCCGCCGCCTGTCCCGCACGACGACGATATCGCCAAGCGCGTCGACGCCGAGGCACGCGCCGCCGCGCGCAATAGCGAGAAGCTGGCGCAGGACGCGGCGCAGACCCGGCCCGAGACGATCGAGGACGACGGCGGAGCCGAGCCGCGATGAACTCCATTGTCCCCACCCCCATCGCACGCCTGCCATGGCGCATGCTGTTTCCGCTGGTCGCACTGACCCTGTTCGGCGCGGCGGTGCTCTATTCCGCGGGCGGGGGACATTTCTCTCCCTACGCCAGTTCGCACCTGCTGCGCTTTGGCATATTGTTCGTCGTCGCGGCATGCATGACGCTGTTCAACCGCGATTTCGTGCGGATGATGGCCTATCCCGCTTATGGCGGGGTGCTGCTGCTGCTGCTGGCGGTCGAGACCGTGGGCGCGATCGGCGGTGGCAGCCAGCGATGGCTCAATATCGGCCCGCTGGTGCTGCAACCGTCCGAACTGATGAAGCCCGTGATCGTGCTTGCCCTCGCCCGCTTCTACGACACGTTGCCGACCGGGATGATCAACGGCTGGCGCGCTTTGCTCCCCGCTGCGGGCCTGATCGGAATGCCGATGCTGCTGGTGTTGGCGCAGCCGGACCTCGGTACCGCGCTGGCAATCGGCTTCGGCGGGGTGGTCATCATGTTCCTAGCCGGCCTGCCGATGCTATGGTTTGCTGGCGCCGGTATCGCCGGGGCGATCGCGGTGCCGCTCGCCTATCTCTTCGCGCTGAAACCCTATCAGCAGAAGCGGGTCACCACCTTCCTCGATCCCGAGAGCGATCCGCTCGGCACGGGCTATCACATCACCCAGTCGAAGATCGCGATCGGATCCGGCGGGTTTTCGGGCAAGGGCTTCAACGAAGGCTCGCAAAGCCACCTCAACTACCTGCCGGAACCCCACACCGATTTCGTCTTCGCGACCATGGCGGAGGAATGGGGATTTCTGGGCGGATTGTTCGTGCTGTTCTGCTTCGCGGCGATCCTGTGGTGGGGGCTGAGCGTCGCTCGCAATGCTGAGCAGCGGTTCGACCGTCTGCTTGCGGCGGGCATGGTCGCAACGATGTTTTTCTACGCCGCCATCAACCTGATGATGGTGATGGGCCTGGCACCGGTGGTGGGCATCCCCCTCCCCTTCATGAGCCATGGGGGGTCGTCGATGATGACCAACATGATCTGCCTCGGCACGCTGATGATGGTACGCAGCTGGGGCACGTCGGGCCGCCGCGGTGCGCTGGAACCCAGCTGAATGCAATTCCCGCAAATCGACTCTTGCATCGCGGCCCAGACTCGCTAAATGCGGCGCTCCCCGGAAACGGGGCGCTCGCAGACGCTGCGAATGGACGCATAGCTCAGTTGGTAGAGCAGCTGACTCTTAATCAGCGGGTCCTAGGTTCGAACCCTAGTGCGTCCACCACTACCTCAAACTCGCAGGCAAATCTCGGCTGCCTCCAAGAAGCTTTTCGTAAGCCGCGGCGAGATAAAAGCCATTCCCTAGATCGCGCTCCGACCGGCCCTTCTACAGCGGCCTGTGCCTATTGGCCTTTAACATCACATTATGATGTGATAGCGCGTAAGCATGGTATCGACGATCGAACGCGTGCGGGCCTTTTTGGCCGATGGCACATTCAGCAAGGCATCCCTCGCTCGCGCGGCGGGGCTGCATGCCAACACTCTGCGCGGCTGTACCGAGGACGGCTGGAACCCGACCAGCGACACTCTGGCGAAGCTCGATCGCTTTCTGGATGCGCAGGAAGATACGCCGGTTATCGTTCCGATCGAGGAGCTGATCGCCGAAGCGCGCAACGGGCGCATGTTCCTGCTGGTCGACGACGAGGATCGTGAGAACGAGGGCGATCTCGTCATCCCGGCGCAAATGGCGACTCCCGATGCGATCAATTTCATGGCGACGCATGGACGCGGACTTATCTGCCTGTCGCTGACGCGCGAGCGGACCGAGCAGCTCGGGCTGGACCTCATGAGCCGCAACAACGGCTCGCGGCACGAAACCGCCTTCACCGTCTCGATCGAGGCGCGCGAAGGCGTGACCACAGGTATCAGCGCGGCCGACCGGGCGCGCACCGTGGCGGTCGCGACCGATCCCGCGCGCGGCAGCCAGGACATTGTGTCCCCCGGCCACGTCTTTCCCCTGATCGCGCGAGATGGCGGCGTGCTGGTGCGCGCCGGCCATACGGAGGCGGCGGTCGATATCGCGCGGCTGGCCGGGCTCAATCCCTCAGGCGTCATCTGCGAGGTCATGCGCGAGGATGGGGAGATGGCACGCCTCGATGACCTCACCGTGTTCGCGCGCAAGCACGGCATGAAGATCGGTACCATCCGCGACCTGATCGAATACCGCCATCGCTACGATCATCTGGTGGAGCGACTGGCCGAGCAGCGCTTCGAATCGGATCACGGCGGAGAGTGGAATTTCTACACCTACCGCAACAATGTGGACGGCAGCCTCGCCTTCGCCTTGCAGAAAGGGCGCGCAAGCGAGGACGAGGTCACGCTGGTTCGCGTCCATACGCTGTCGCTGCTGAGCGACATGCTGGGCCAGCCCGGCCCGAACAAAAACCTGATCCAGCGCGCCATGGATGAAATCGGACGCGAAGGCAGCGGCGTCATCGTCCTGCTCGTCCGCCCGCGCGAGGGACAGGGCGCAAGCGAAAGCGACGCCCAATCGTCCGACGAATTGCGGACCTACGGCATCGGTGCCCAGATCCTGACCGACCTCGGCGTCCATCGCATGACCCTGCTGAGCAATTCCACCCGTCACATCGTCGGGCTCGACGGTTTCGATCTCGAAATCGTCGGCCAGCGCGAAATTCCGGAGTAACCGCTATGGCTCGCTTTCTCATCGTTGAGGCACGCTTCTACGAATCTTTCAACGACCGGCTGATCGCCGGCGCGCGGGCCGTGCTGGAGGGTGCGGGGCATGACGTCGACGTGCTGACCGTGCCTGGCGCGCTGGAGATACCCGGCGCGATCGCGCTCGCGGTGGAAGGCGGCGGCTATGCCGGCTTCGTCGCGATCGGCGTGGTGATCCGGGGCAAGACTTATCACTTCGAGATCGTCGCGGGCGAGAGCGCGCGCGGGATCATGGCGCTCACCATGGACGGGATCGCCATCGGAAACGGTATCCTGACGGTCGAGAACGAGGATCAGGCGCTGGTGCGCGCCGACCCCTCGCAGAAGGACAAGGGCGGCGAAGCGGCCAGGGCGGCGCTCGCGCTGTTCGACCTGCAGCGCAAATTCCTCCCCGGCTGACGGAACCGCCCTGCCCTTCCGCGCGTCCGGAGGGCATGACCCAACATCCTGCAATCGGGGGCCTGCCCCTCTCGCTCGGCGGCAACGTCTTCGGCTGGACCGCGAACCGCGACGACGGTTTCGCCGTGCTCGACAAATGGCACGAGGCCGGCGGGCGCATGGTCGACACCGCCGATGTCTATTCCGCCTGGGTCGACGGCCATGAAGGCGGCGAGTCCGAACGCTTCATCGGCGAATGGATGGAGGATCGCGGCGTTCGCGACGACATGCTGATCGCGACCAAGACCGGCATGCTGGGAGAATCCGAACATTACCGCGCCGACGCCGTGTCCGACGCGCTCGACCGTTGTCTCGAACGGCTCCGCACGGACCGGGTCGAGCTGTTCTATTGCCACAAGGACAACGAAGACCTGCCGATCGAGACGATTGCCGAGAGCTTCGCCGCCGTGACGGATGATGGCCGCGCCAAGAGCATCGGCGCGTCCAATTTCACCGTCAGCCGCCTTCGCGCCGCGCTCGACCATGCGGAGGCGAAGGGGATTACCGGATTCACCGCCCTGCAGAACCAGTTCAATCTGGTCGAACGCGACGATTACGGGCAGGATATGCAGCGCCTCTGCCTGGAGCGCGGGATCGCGATGTTCCCCTATTTCAGTCTCGCCGCGGGGTATCTGACCGGCAAGTACCGGGACAAGGACGATTTCGGCGGCTCGCGTCGCTCCGATATGGCCGAGAAGTACAAGGAAGACGGCCCGACCGTCCTCGCGCAGATGGACCGCGTGGCGCAGGAAACCGGTGCGGAGCTACCTGCCATCGCGCTGGCTTGGCTCGCGGCGCAACCGGGCATCGCCGCGCCGCTCGCGAGCGCGCGCAATCTCGACCAGATGGAAGGCCTCTTGGCCTATACCGAACTGGAGCTGAGCCGCGACCAAATCGACCGGCTGACCCGCGCGGGTGCCTAGCCCGCCAGTCGACCGAAGCAGGCGACGCCAGCGTAATGCGCGGCGTCGCCCAGCTCTTCCTCGATCCGGATCAGCTGGTTGTACTTCGCAAGCCGGTCGGACCGGGCCAAGCTTCCCGTCTTGATCTGCCCGCAATTCGTCGCGACAGCGAGGTCGGCAATGGTCGCATCCTCGGTCTCGCCCGAACGATGGCTCATCACGCAGGTGTAGCCCGCGCGGTGAGCGATATCGACCGCTTCCAGCGTTTCGGTCAGCGTGCCGATCTGGTTGACCTTCACCAGCAGCGAGTTGGCGAGACCGCGGTCGATGCCCATGCGCAACCGCTCCGGATTGGTGACGTACAGGTCGTCGCCCACCAGCTGGATGCGATTGCCCAGCTTCTCGGTCAGCGCATCCCACCCCTCGAAATCGTCCTCGGCCATGCCGTCCTCGATCGAGCGGATCGGGTAATCGTCGCACAGCCTGGCGAGATAATCTGCCATTTGCGATCCATCGAGCGAGGCACCCTCGCCCGCCATCTCGTACTTGCCGTCGCGGAAATATTCGGTCGCCGCGCAATCGAGCGCCAGCGCCACGTCCTCGCCCGGCGTGAAGCCCGCCTTCTCGATCGACGCCATGATGAAATCGAGCGCATCGCGCGTGCTCGAAAGGTCGGGAGCAAAACCCCCCTCATCACCGACGGAGGTCGACAGCCCCTTCTCCGACAGACCCTTCTTCAGCGTATGGAAGATTTCCGAACCCCAGCGCACCGCCTCCGCCAGCGAGGGCGCGCCTATCGGCATGACCATGAATTCCTGGATATCGATCGGATTGTCCGCATGCTCGCCGCCATTGACGATGTTCATCATCGGCACCGGCAGAACGTGCGCCGAAACGCCCCCGACATAGGAGAACAGCGGCAGGCCGCGCGCATTGGCAGCCGCCTTCGCAACCGCGAGGCTGCAGCCCAGGATCGCATTCGCGCCAAGCTTCGCCTTGTTCTCCGTTCCATCCAGATCGAGCAGCGCGGTGTCGATCGTGCGCTGGTCCTCCGCATCCAGGCCGAGCAGTGTGTCGGCGATCTCGGAATTCACGCCATCCACCGCCTTCGTCACGCCCTTGCCGAGGAAGTAATCCGCATCCCCGTCCCGCAACTCGACCGCCTCGTGCGCGCCGGTGGACGCACCCGAGGGGACCGCCGCACGGCCGAAACTGCCATCCTCCAGCAGAACGTCGACCTCGACGGTCGGATTCCCCCGGGAATCGAGGATCTGGCGGGCATGGATGTCGAGAATTGCGGTCATGCTGGCTCCGTGATGAGGAATGTGCGGATCTACCGATCTCGGCAGGCGCTCTATGCTGCGGAACGAAGCCAAGCAAGTCGCGTTGGGTAATCGAGGTGCATGCCACGGCATGCATGGCATCAAACACCAGTTACGACAGTCAGAACGGGGATAAGAATTATGGCCACCGCACCGACGCCGAAGAAGACCACCAGGAAGCCTGCCACTGCAACCGCCGCCGCTGGGGATGCGGTTGGCGCAGCGACCGGCTCTGCCACCGCCGATATCGCCACCGAAGCGAAGGGCAGCGCCAAGAAGGCGTCCGCCTCAGCCCATCGGACCGAAGCGAAGAGCCGGTTCAACGCCGCGCTCGACGAAGCGAAGGCAGGGGCAGCGGCGTTGCGCGCCGAAGCTGGCGATCGCGCATCCGCCTATCGCACCAAGGCGAAAGGCAAGCAGGGCGAATATTCCGACCAGGCCAAGGTCAAGGCGAACGAGCTGGCCGTGGAAGGCAAGACGCGCGCCAGCGACGCGATCGCCGCGCTGAGCAAGTATGTTGCCGACAACGCAGCCAAGCTGGACGAGAATTTCGGCCCGAAATACGGCGATTACGCGCGTAACGCCTCGCGGTCGCTTCACGAGACTGCCACCCGCCTCGACGACAAGAGTGTGAACGAACTGGGCGAAGACGCTCGTCAATGGGTTCGCAACAGCCCGGGGCTCGCTGTCGGACTAGCTGCAGTTGGCGGCTACATGGTCGCCCGCATGTTCCGCCGCTGATCGTCCTGACAGCGCGTGACGATGCGAGATGAAAACGAAGAGACGCCCGGTGCGGATTTCGCGCCGGGCGTTTCCGATGAGGCAATGGAAAGCGAGTCCGACCGCGAGGTGCCCTACGGCTCGCTCCGGGACGACATGGAATCGCTTTACGAGGACAGTCGAACCTATCTGGAAGCGGAAGTCGCGTTCCAGAAATCGCGGCTCGCCTATGCGGCTCACCATACCCGGTCGGCCGCCTTCTATGGCCTTTGCGCGATGGCGTTCCTCCACCTCGCCCTGCTTGGGCTGGTGGTCGGGCTCATCATCGCCTTGCGTCCCTATCTTGGCGCGTTCGGCGCGATGGGCCTGATGGTGGCGCTCATGTTCCTGTTCACCGCTATCGCCGGCTGGATGGCCCTGCGCCAGTTCCGCCGGATCAGCGAAGCGTTCGAGAACGACGCATGACGGCGCGGGGGCGGCAAATGCGCGCCGATCGCGCGCTGCGAAACTCGGCGCTCGCGCTGGTCAAGGCGGATATCGCCAATCTTCGCGGGGACCTCGCCAAGCGCAGCCCCGCCGAGCGCGCGATGGATAAGGCGAAGGATGCCGCGATCGATGTGCTGGACGAGGCGGCCTACGTCACCGACCAGCATCGCGGTCTCGCTTCCGCCGTAGTCGCTGCGATCATCCTCTGGTTCGCCCGGCGCCCGATCCTCGGCCTCCTGTTCGGTCGCGATGAAGACGAAGACGAGGAGGACGACGGATACGATCGCGATCGCGCAGAATACGACTTAGCCGACGAGCCCCCGCCTCGGCGTTATCGCTGAAATCACGGAACATCGGGCCGCCACGTTGCGTTGGTTCGGTAATCACCGACCCCCGATACTATCATCCGGAGACACCCTATGAGCACCAAGGAACAAAGAGATGCACTGCGCGCCAAGATCGAGGCGGCGGAGCAGCGGAACGCGGATCGCTCGCTCGCGGATTATGCCCGCGATGCGACGGACAAAGCGACCGCGTTCGTTAAAGAGCACCCTGTCGCGACCGTGGCCGGCGTTGCCGTTCTCGGTCTCGCGATCGGCGCGATGACGCGCCCGGGCCGCCGCGCGGGTCGCCGCGCCGGTGCAATGGCCAATTACGCCGCCGAGATGGGCCTCGCCTACGCCAGTGGCCTGTTCGACAGCGCCGGCGACGCCGTACGCCATGGCGGAGCGAAGCTGGAAGATTGGAGCGACGACATCGCCCATTCCTCGCGCAAGGCGGGTCGCCGCGTATCGCGCGCCGCTTACGACGGTCGTGACGAAGCGCAGTTTGCCGCTCGCAAGTTTGCCCGAGGTGCCGGTCGGAAATATCGCGACCTGCGCTCGCGCGTCGCCGTCTGAACGGAACGCAGCAAGATTTTCGAGCGGCGCGACGGGCTTGCCTGTCGCGCCGCTTTCTTTATGCGCCGTGGCGATAGTGCACAGTGAAGGATTTATCCGAGATGGAAGAAACCGAAATGCCGCAGCGGCTCCACCTGGTAATGGGTGGCCGTGTGAAGGATCCCCGATCGGTCGAGTTCGCCGACCCCGAAAGCATTCACGTCGTCGGCGTATTCAGCAATTACGAAGCCGCCGAGGAGGCGTGGCGCGCCAATGCACAGCGCACGGTCGACGACGCGGAAATGCGCTACGTCATCGTGCACATCCACCGCCTGCTGACGCCGGATGCGTAATGGTTTTTCCAGTCCCTGCACCGGCCGGGACTGGAAACCAGTCTGCTTGAAACTGTAGGAGGGCCCTGCTCTCGCCGGGTCCTCTCCACCTCAGACGAATTCGATTTCGTCGATGAGGTAGAACTTATCGCCAGAAGGCACGGTCACCTCGATCTCTTCGCCGACCTTCTTTCCGATCAGCGCGCGCCCGATGGGCGAACTATAGGAGATCCGGCCCTTGGCCGCATCGGCCTCGGTCTGACCGACGATCTGGTACTTGATCGATTTCTCTTCCTCGTCGAGCAGGGTGACGGTCGCCCCGAACATCACCTTGTCGCCCGACAGGGTCGACGGATCGATGATCTGCGCGCGGCTGACCCGGTCTTCGAGTTCCGCGATCTGCGCCTCGATCTGGCCCTGCCGTTCCTTCGCCGCGTGGTACTCGGCGTTCTCGGACAAGTCGCCGTGCGCGCGTGCTTCCTCGATCGCATCCACCACCTTGGGACGCTCGGCCCGCAGCACTTTCAGGTCGGCGGTAATCCGCTCATAACCCTCGGCGAGCATCGGAACCTTTTCCATTCTACTTTCCAATCAATAGTCAGAGTGTGGCCCGAACCGGCAATTCGGCCCTTGCCGCTTCATCGCAGGAGCGGAGCGTCGGGCGAATTTTCGGAAGGGGAGAGCGTTCGTTCAGTTGACGCTATAATAATCCTGTAGCGAGCGGACTTCAAGCCGGGCGGAATCGACGGTGGTAATAGCCTCTGCCACGGCCACGCAGGCGGCCGCTGTGGTGTAATACGGCAGCTTCGCCTCCAGCGCCGACGCGCGGATCGATTGCGAGTCGCGCAAGGACTGCCACCCTTCGGTAGTGTTGAAGATCAAATCCACCTTCCCGTCGATGATCGCATCGACGATATGCGGCTGCCCCTCGGCGACTTTCTTCACCAGCTCGACCCCCAGCCCCTGCTCTTTCAGGAATGCCTGCGTGCCGCCGGTCGCGATCACGCGGAACCCGTGTTCGATCAGGCGGCGCACCGCGGGCAGGATCACCGGCTTGTCGCCGTCCTTCACCGATACGAACAGGGTTCCCGCGTCGGGCAGGCCCATGCCGACGCCCATCTGCGATTTCAGGAACGCCTCGGGGAAAGCGCGGTCGATACCCATGACCTCGCCGGTGGATTTCATTTCCGGCGAGAGGACCGGATCGGCGCCGGGGAAACGGCTGAAGGGGAAGATCGCTTCCTTCACGGCCATGTGACCCGGTTCCAGGCTCCAGGTTTCGAAGTTCGACAGCGGTTCACCCGCCATGATGCGCGCGGCGATCTTTGCAACCGGCTGGCCCACCGCCTTCGCAACGAAGGGTACGGTGCGGCTGGCACGCGGATTGACCTCGATCAGATAGACCTCCCCGTCCTTCACCGCGAACTGGACGTTCATCAAACCGCGCACCTTCAGCGCCATGGCGAGATCGGCGGCCTGCCGCTCCATCTCCGCCACTATTTCGCGCGGGAGGCTGTAGGGCGGCAGGGTGCAGGCGCTATCGCCCGAATGCACGCCCGCTTCCTCGATATGCTGCATCACGCCCGCGATGCGCACCTCGCTGCCATCGCACAGCGCATCGACATCGCATTCGACGGCGTCGCGCAGATATTGGTCGACCAGCACCGGACTGTCGCCCGACACATTGACCGCGGTGTTGATATAGTCGTCGAGCTGCGCCTCGGAATCGACGATCTCCATCGCCCGCCCGCCCAGGACGTAGCTTGGGCGCAGCAGCACGGGATAACCGATCATGCTGGCGACCGCGGCGGCCTCGTCCCGGCTCTTCGCGATGCCGTTGTCGGGCTGCTTGAGGTTCAGCTTGTTGACGAGCCGCGCGAATTGCTCGCGGTCTTCCGCAAGATCGATCGCATCGGGGCTGGTGCCCAGGATCGGGATACCCGCCTCCTCCAGCGCGCGCGCCAGCTTCAGCGGAGTCTGCCCGCCGAACTGCACGATCACGCCGACCAGCTCGCCCGCCTGCTGCTCGACCCGCAGGATTTCCAGCACGTCCTCCGCCGTCAGGGGCTCGAAATAGAGGCGGTCGGAGGTGTCGTAATCGGTCGAGACGGTTTCCGGGTTGCAGTTGACCATGATCGTCTCGAACCCGGCCTCGCTCAACGCGAAGCAGGCGTGGACGCAGCAATAGTCGAACTCGATGCCCTGCCCGATCCGGTTCGGCCCGCCGCCCAGGATCACGATCTTCTTGCGGTCGCTGGGGTTGGCCTCGTCCTCCGGCTCGCCGAAGGTCGGGGCTTCGTAGGTCGAATACATGTAGGGCGTGATCGCCTCGAACTCGGCGGCGCAGCTGTCGATCCGCTTGAACACCGGCTCCACGCCCAGCTTGCGGCGCAGCTTGCGCACCTCCTCCTCGCTGGTCGCGCCCGCCATCGCGCGCAGCGTGTCGTGCAGCAGGCCGCTGCGCCGCGCCTGCGTTTCGCCCAGACCGCCCGCGACCCCGACCGAACGCACCGCCAGCGTGGCGAGCCGCTTGTCGGAGAAGCCCATCGCCTTGATCCGCCGCATCTCCTGCGCATCGCGCGGCAGGCCGTTATGGCTGATCATCTGCTCTTCGTAGACGATCGCCTCGATCTGGCGCAGGAACCACGGGTCGTAATGGGTGACCGCCTGGATTTCCTCCATCGTCAGCCCCTCACGGAAAGCCTGCGCGACCTTCAGCAGCCTGTCCGGCGTGCGGCGCGACAGGGCCGCGGTGATGACATCCTTCGCGCAACCTTCCAGCTCGGTCACCCGGTTGAACCCGTCCAGCCCGGTTTCGAGGCCACGCAGCGCCTTCTGCATGCTTTCCTGGAAATTGCGCCCGATCGCCATGACCTCGCCTACCGATTTCATCGCGGTGGCGAGGTCGGGCGTGGCGCCCTTGAATTTCTCGAAGGCGAAGCGCGGGATCTTGGTGACGACGTAGTCGATCGTCGGCTCGAAACTCGCGGGTGTCGCACCGGTGATCTCGTTGGTGATCTCGTCCAGCGTGTAGCCCACCGCCAGCTTCGCGGCGACGTTCGCGATGGGGAAGCCGGTGGCCTTGGATGCGAGCGCGCTGGAGCGCGAGACGCGCGGGTTCATCTCGATCACGATCAGCCGGCCGTCGTCGGGATTGACCGCGAACTGGACGTTCGAGCCACCGGTCTCCACGCCGATCTCGCGCAGCACCGCGATGCTCGCGCTGCGCATGATCTGGTATTCCTTGTCGGTCAGCGTCAGTGCCGGGGCGACGGTGATGGAATCCCCGGTGTGCACGCCCATCGGATCGACGTTCTCGATCGCGCAGATGATGATGGCATTGTCGGCGCGGTCGCGCACGACCTCCATCTCGAATTCCTTCCAGCCGAGCAGCGATTCCTCGATCAGCACCTCGGTGGTGGGGCTGGCGTCGAGGCCCTCGCGCACGATCCGGTCGAATTCGGCGGTGTTGTAGGCGATCCCACCGCCCGTGCCGCCGAGCGTGAAGCTGGGGCGAATGATCGCGGGCAGGCCGGTGCGTTCCAGCACGGCGCGCGCCTGCTCGATCGTGTTGGCGACGCCCGACGCCGCGCTTTCGAGGCCGATCTTGTCCATCGCCTCGCGGAAGCGCTGGCGGTTCTCCGCCTTGTCGATCGCGTCCGCGCGCGCGCCGATCATCTCCACCCCATGCTCCGCCAGCACGCCCATCTGGTCGAGCTTCAGCGCGCAATTGAGCGCGGTCTGCCCGCCCATGGTGGGCAGCAGCGCGTCGGGTTTTTCCTTGGCGATGATCTTGGCGACGATCTCGGGCGTGATCGGCTCGATATAGGTCGCATCCGCCATGTCCGGGTCGGTCATGATCG
Source organism: Erythrobacter sp. 3-20A1M (assembly GCF_018636735.1). Lineage (NCBI taxonomy): Bacteria > Pseudomonadati > Pseudomonadota > Alphaproteobacteria > Sphingomonadales > Erythrobacteraceae > Erythrobacter > Erythrobacter sp. 3-20A1M. Next base: position 25,284 of record NZ_CP045200.1, read on the forward strand.
TGGCGGGGTTGGAGTTGACCAGGATCACCCGGTAGCCCTCCTCGCGCAGCGCCTTGATCGCCTGCGTGCCCGAGTAATCGAACTCGCAGGCCTGCCCGATGATAATGGGCCCCGCGCCGATGACGAGGATGGAGGAAATGTCGGTACGTTTGGGCATTAGAGGTAGACCTTAAGAAGGTTGTATAGAAGCGCCAGGATACCCATTGCCGCAGCTCCTATGACCGCTTCAGCGGCAACTGTGCCTATCCATCCAAAAGTGGATTTTGCTTGGTTCCAAAGGCGGCGTGGCCGCCCAAGCCCAGACTTCAAAGCCTCGGCGATTTCTCTGACTTCCAGTTTGGCGACCTCGATCTCCGGATCAGTCATCTCGCCATAATCATTTGTGGAATCGAGCACTGCTAGGAAGTCGTCAAGGCGGGAAACAGCTTCAGCAAACGGAGCGGAATTATCGCTGAATTTCACCACCCGATCTGACGCTGGTGCCGCTTCCGCCATTCCTCCGTCCCGAAATCCAGCATTTCCGCTCGCCGCAGTGTAGACAGCGAATATGTCCTCAAACAACCGACTACCAATTGCCGAATGTTGTTTGGCCAAGTCATCGTTCGCAACCCAATTATTGCGATATTGGGTGAGCTTAGTGTTTTCGATATGGTGATAGTCGCCAGATACTGGATTAGTGAGGGTCTTGATCGCCCCAGCTTCCACTAAGCGGGAGACGATATCCTCCGACAACGCTGGGTATGGCCGGGAAACTTTCGGGCCATACCTCTGAAGTTTATCTACAATTTGATTTTGAACACTCTCTACGAATAGTTCACGCTTAACCCAACCTTCGGGCCATCCATTCTTCCACGCTGAAGAAAGCCAAAAAAAGGTTTCAACGCTCGGCTCAATCGCGGGTAGTTCGTTCACCCCAACATCCCCACGAACTTCTCGAACAGGTAGAAGCTGTCCTGCGGCCCCGGGCTCGCCTCGGGGTGGTACTGGACGCCGAACGCCTTCTTGCCCGTAATCGAAATCCCGCAATTGGAGCCGTCGAACAACGAGCGGTGGGTCTCGACAACCCCTTCGGGCAGGGTCGTGCCGTCGACCGCGAAGCCGTGGTTCATGCTGGTGATCTCGACCAGCCCCTCGGTCGCATCCCAGCCACCGCCGACGCGCTGGACCGGGTGGTTCGCGCCGCGGTGGCCCTGGTGCATCTTGGCCGTCTTCGCCCCCGCCGCCAGCGCCAGCATCTGGTGGCCGAGGCAGATGCCGAAGATCGGAATGTCGCGATCGAGCAGCGCGCGGATCGTCGGCACCGCGTACTCGCCCGTCGCCGCCGGATCGCCGGGACCGTTGGAAAGGAACACGCCGTCGGGCTCCAGCGCCAGGATGTCGTCGAGCGGCGTCCTGGCCGGCACCACGGTGACCCGCGCGCCCGCCTTCACCAGGTTGCGGAAGATGTTGTCCTTCGCGCCGTAGTCGATCGCGACCACGTGCGGCTTCTTGATCCACGGCGCGCGGCCGTATCCCTTGCCCAGCGTCCATGGGCCGCCGTCCCAGCCCTCGTGCTTCTCGCGGCTGACGCGATAGGCGAGGTCCATGCCCTCCAGCCCGGCCCAGCCCCGCACCCGCTCCAGCAGCGCGGGCAGATCGAACTCGCCATTGGGCGCATGCGCGATCGCGGCATTGGGCGCGCCGTTCAGGCGGATGAAGCGGGTCAGGGCGCGGGTGTCGATGCCCGACAGGCCGATCTTGCCGTTCGCGCGCATCCACTCATCGAACTTCTGCTTGCTGCGGAAATTGCTGTCAGGCGTCACCGCCTCGCGCACCACGCAGCCGAGTGCGCTTTCGACCTTCGCCTCGATATCCTCGTGGTTGGTGCCGACATTGCCGATATGGGGGAAGGTGAAGGTGACGATCTGCGCCGCGTAGCTGGGATCGGTCATCACCTCCTGATAACCGGTCATCGCGGTGTTGAAGCAGACCTCCCCCACGCTGGCGCCGATCGCGCCGAAGCCATGGCCCCACAGGGCGGTGCCGTCGGCAAGGAGAAGCAGCCCGGTCGCGCCTTTTGGTTGCGCAGGCGTAATGTCGGCAAGGGCCATGGGGCGCTCCGTTACAAGGGTTTTCCGGCGATGTGTGCTAAGTCACGGCGGCTAGGCCCCGGCCTCGCATTCGTCAAGCGTGGCGCGGCGGGAAGATTGGGTGTAACGCCGCGTCGAACCGCTAGATAGCGACTAACGATCCACAGGAAAGCCATGCTCAGGGAAAATATCCAGAAAGAAACCATCGCCGCGATGAAGGGTGGGGACAAGCCGCGCACCGCCGCGCTCCGCCTGATCTCGGCCAAGATCAAGGACCGGGATATCGAGCAGCGGACGGCCAAATCCGTGCCCGACGACGACGATCTGGTGCAGGACGTGCTGCTGAAGATGGCGAAGCAGCGCCGCGAATCGATCGACATGTACCGCGAGGGCGGGCGCGACGAGCTGGCCGAGAAGGAAGAGCACGAGCTGTCCGTGATCGAGGAATTCCTCCCCCGGCAGATGGACGAAGGCGAGACCAGGGCGGCGATCGCGCAGGTGAAGACCGATGTCGGTGCCGAGGGCATGAAGGACATGGGTAAGGTCATGGCCGAGCTGAAGGCGCGCCACGGCGCGACGCTCGACATGAGCATCGCCAGCGGCCTGGTGAAGGAAGCGCTGTCGTGAGCCGCCGGGCGCTGCTGGCGCTGGCCCTTCCCCTGCCCTTGCTCGCCGCCGGGTGCGACCGTGCGCGAGCGCCCGAGCCGGCACCCACGCCGACGCCCACCGTGGCGGCGCCGCGCAATCTCGTCGCCGCGAATTTCGATCCGGAGAGCCTCGGCGCGAAAATCGAAGGACCGAAGGGACCGGAGGTCGAGAGCGAGATTACCGCGGACGGCAAGACGATCGCCGATGTGGTGAGCTACGTCGCCTGTCCGAAGGATATGACCGAGGCTTGCGATCCCGAAACCGCACCCGAAGGCACCGTGTTCACTTACGTCCATGTCGTGACGCCGACGCAGGACGAGGCCGCACCGACCGAGAGCGCGACGCCCGCCGCCGATACCGAATCGGGTGCGCAGCGAATGGAGACCGCGCCCTCGATCTTCCGCACCACCCGCCGCGCGACCGGCTTCAACGGCGCGCTCGGCTACGACCGCGAGCAGGCCAAGGCCGCGCTGGGTGCCGAGGACGCAATCACCGTCACCACCGATGCGGGCCAGCTGATCTGGCGCGTGACGAAGGGCTCCGGCTGGACGCCGGGAATGCCGATCACCTTCTTCTGGCAATCGACGCTGCCGCCCGAGGGGCCGGGTTCGGCCTATCGGCTGGAGCTGAACAATCGCGCGGGCGACGCCACCGGGCCCTTCCCGCCCGAAAAGGCACCTGAGCCGAAATCGACGGGGACGGGTACCCCGGCAGGCTAGGCAGGCGGCGCCGCGCGCGTTACCTTTGCGCGATGGCGCTGACCCCCCAATGGCTGGACGAACTGCGCGCGCGGGTTACGCTGTCGAGCGTGGTCATGCGCACGACCAAGCTCCAGCGCGCGGGGCGCGAATGGAAGGCGTGCTGCCCGTTCCACAACGAGAAGACGCCCAGCTTCTACGTCAACGACGAGAAGGGCTTCTACCATTGCTTCGGGTGCGAGGCGCATGGCGACGTGATCCGCTGGATGACCGACCAGCGCGGCTTGCCGTTCATGGATGCGGTCAAGGAACTGGCGGCGCAGGCCGGGATGGAGGTCCCCGCACCCGACCCGCGCGCCGCTCGCGTGGCGGAAAAGCGGGCCAGCCTGCACGATGTGACGGCGGCTGCGCAGGCGCATTTCGTCTCCAATCTCGATGGCGTGGAAGGGGCGGCGGCCCGAGAATATCTCGCCGGTCGTGGCTTTTCCGCCGCCACGGTCCGCGAGTTCGGCTTCGGCTATGCCCTGCCGGACCGGCAGGCGCTCAAATCTGCGCTCGGCCAGTTCGACGAGCCGATGCGGGTCGAAGCCGGCATGCGCATCGAGGTCGAGGACAAGGAACCCTACGACCGTTTCCGCGACCGGCTGATGCTGCCGATCCAGGACACGCGCGGGCGGGTCGTCGCGTTCGGCGGGCGTATTCTTGCAGCGGACACCAAGGCGCCGAAATACCTCAACTCGCCCGACACGCCGCTGTTCGACAAGGGGCGCACGCTTTACAATCTGCACCGCGCCCTGCCCGCCTCGCGCAGGACCGGCCGGATCGTCGTGGTCGAAGGCTATATGGACGTGATCGCGCTGGCCGATGCGGGGATCGGGGAAGCGGTCGCTCCGCTGGGCACCGCGCTGACCGAGCAGCAGATCGAGATCCTGTGGCGCAGCGTCGAGCGCCCGATCCTGTGCTTTGACGGTGATGCGGCGGGCCAGCGCGCCGCGATGCGCGCGATCGCCCGCGCGTTGCCGCTGCTCCGTCCTGCCCACTCGCTGGGTATCGTCCGCCTACCCGCCGGGCTCGACCCGGACGACCTGATCCGCCAGCGCGGGAAGGATGCGATGGAGGCGCTTCTGGCCGAGCCTGCCGGGCTGCTCGATACGGTGTGGGCGGCAGAGCGCGATGCGCAACCGCTCGATTCACCGGAAGCCAAGGCAGGGCTTAAGGCGCGGCTGATGGAGCACGTGGAGCGGATCGAGCATCCGGACATCAAATCGCTCTATCGCCGCGAACTGCTCGACCGCTATTCCGCCTTCGCATTTCCGCCGCGCCCGCCACGCCAAGCACCCCAGCGCGGAAACTGGCAGAACCGCAACGGCCGCTTCCAGCCCACCCCGGCCCCCGCTCCCGGAGCGATGGAGGCGCTGCGCCGCAACGCCGCGGGCGGTGGGCGCGACCGTCTGACGGCGGCGGTCGCCGCTGGCCTGATCCGCTTTCCCGATCAACTCGCGCGCCATGAAAGCGCGCTGGCGGACCTTGCCGCGCGTGACCCGAAAGCCGCAGCGGCCATCAATCCGCTACTCGACATGATAGAAGCGCTTGAAGCGGGGGGCGAACATCCCATATCCGATTCGACCGGACCTGCGCCGCACGCGGATAAGAACCGCTTTGCCTTCCTGTCGGAAGGATACGATCCGGATGATGCGCGCGAGGACCTGGCCGAAGCCGTCGCCCTGCTGGTTGAAAGACCGGCGTTGGAGGCCGCGCTTGCGTCCGCCACCGCCCGTTTCGAGACCGATCCCGAAGGAGCCTTCGCCGAACAGCAGCGTTTGCTGAAGCGAAAGCTGGAATTCGAGACGCGGCTGGGCCAGATGACGGGTCGCAGGGCCGCACGCGCGGCGCGAGAACAGGAATTGGAGCCGGCGTCTTCCGACGGCGGCGTACAGGAAACGGACTGAAACCACTTATGGCTTCCGAAGCTAAGACCGCTGAGACCGACGACGCACCTTTGATCGATCTCAACGAGGCCTCCGTCAAGAAACTGATCGCGAAGGCGAAGAAGCGCGGTTACGTCACCGTGGACGAGCTCAACGAGGCGCTGCCGCAGGATCAGATGAGCACCGATCAGATCGAGGATGTGATGTCCGCGATCAGCGAGATGGGCGTAAACATCGTCGAGAACGACGAGGATGCCGAAGCGGAAGCGGACCAGGAATCGGAAGTCGAGGAAATCTCCGCCGACGACGGTCCGGCGAAGAAGGATACCAAGAAAGCCTCTCCCGCGGCTGCCAAGAAGACCGCCAGCGAAGGCCGCACCGACGACCCCGTTCGCATGTATCTGCGCGAAATGGGCGCGGTGGAGCTGCTCAGCCGCGAGGGCGAGATCGCCATCGCGAAACGGATCGAGGCGGGTCGCGACATGATGATCATGGGCCTGTGCGAGAGCCCGATCACCTTCCACGCCATCATCCAGTGGTCCGAGGCGCTGAACGCCGAGGAAATGCAGCTGCGCGAGATTCTCGATCTCGACGCCATGCTGTCCAAGGAACCGCCCGTCGACAAGATGGAGGAAGGTGCCGAGGACGAGGACGACGGCGAGATTTCCGAAGAGACCGCCGGTCCCACCATTCGCGACGACGACGAGGTGGAGGACGAGGACGGTGACGACGAGGATGGCGAAGAAGGCTCCTCCAAGCGTCGCGACGACGACGAGGAAGAAGACAACACCATGTCCCTCGCCCAGATGGAAGCCGCGCTGAAGCCGGACGCCATCGAACGCTTCGCGCGCATCACCGACACGTTTGGCAAGTTCGAGAAACTGCAGAACGAGCGGGTCGAGGTGCTCGGTCGCGGCGATGCCTTCCCCGCCGCGAAGGAGAAGAAATACGAAGCGCTACGCGAGGAATTGACCGCCGAGGTCGAAAGCGTGCAGTTCCATGCCACCAAGATCGAGTTCCTGGTCGACAACCTCTATGCCTTCAACCGCCGCCTGACCGCGCTCGGCGGCCAGATGCTGCGCCTGGCCGAACGCCACAAGGTGAAGCGCAAGGACTTCCTCGACGTCTATATCGGCAACGAGCTGGACGAGACCTGGCTGTCCGACAATGCGAAGAAGGATAAGAAATGGGCCGCCTTCGCCGAGAAGGAAGCCGAGGCGGTCGACCGCATCCGCACCGAGATCGGCGACATCGCCAGCGCTACCGGCATGAGCCTCGACGAGTTCCGGCGCATCGTGAACATGGTGCAGAAGGGCGAGCGCGAGGCGCGCATCGCGAAGAAGGAGATGGTCGAAGCGAACCTGCGCCTGGTGATCTCTATCGCGAAGAAATACACCAATCGCGGCCTGCAATTCCTCGACCTGATCCAGGAAGGCAACATCGGCCTGATGAAGGCGGTCGACAAGTTCGAATACCGCCGTGGCTACAAGTTCAGCACCTATGCCACTTGGTGGATCCGTCAGGCGATCACTCGCTCTATCGCCGACCAAGCGCGCACGATCCGTATCCCGGTCCACATGATCGAGACCATCAACAAGCTGGTGCGCACCTCGCGCCAGTTCCTCCACGAGCAGGGCCGCGAGCCCACGCCGGAGGAGATGGCGGAACGGCTTTCCATGCCGCTCGAAAAAGTGCGCAAGGTGATGAAAATCGCCAAGGAGCCGATCAGCCTTGAAACGCCGATCGGCGACGAGGAAGATTCGCACCTGGGCGATTTCATCGAGGACAAGAACGCGATCATCCCGGTGGACGCCGCGATCCATTCCAACCTCAAGGAAACCGTGACCCGCGTGCTGGCCAGCCTGACCCCGCGCGAGGAACGCGTGCTGCGCATGCGGTTCGGCATCGGCATGAACACCGATCACACGCTGGAGGAAGTCGGCCAGCAGTTCTCGGTGACCCGCGAACGCATCCGGCAGATCGAGGCGAAGGCGCTGAGGAAGCTCAAGCACCCGAGCCGCAGCCGCAAGATGCGCAGCTTCCTAGACCAGTAGGTGCGCCACGCGGGCTGGCGAGGCCGGGTGGCCGGGGCTGCGTCGATCGCGGTGTTGGCCACCCTCCTTACCGGTTGCACATCGTCTTGCTGCCCGACAATGTCGCGAAGTGGGAGCAGATCGCAAGCGCCCAAGCGGCGGGGACCGGGGAGGCAGGCGATCCAGTCGCCACCCCGCCACTCGTCCTCGACGCTGCGGGCGGCTATCTGATCGATGCCACTATCAACGGGCAGCCCGTCCGCCTGCTGGTATCCCTGCGCGACAGGGGCATCCAGCTGAAGGAGACCGCCGCCGAGCGCCTCGGGATTACCGAAGACAGTTCGCCGACCTCTATCAGGCTGGGCAAGAAGACGGTTCCAGGCCGCTACGCCACGGCGGAGGTCGCGATCGGACCCGTCCGCTCGTATCCGCGCATCGAGTGGTACGATGCCGATGTGGGTGCCGGCGCGGATGGCGTCATCAATATCGCCTACCTGCCTTTCCCATCGGTTACACTCAATCTGCGCCCCTCCACCGATGCCGACCGGTGGTCGACTCTTCCGACCGAGGATCGGGGAGGCTTTGCGGTGGTCTATCGCCATCTTGAAGGCGACCGGCGTATCGATATCCGGCCCGACCTCGAATCCGCGCAAACCGTGCTCACGACTTCCACCGGGGCCTTTCTCGCCGAACGGTTGGGTGGGACATGGACCGGGCCGGACGCGATGTATCCCATCGTCCACGGGATTAACCGACCGGTGCGTCCCATGACATTCGCAACGCCGCTTCGCGTCGGGGATTTCAGGATCGACAATGTCCTGGTGAGGCTGCGCGACTACCAGGGAGACGATCTGCTTCCCGCTTACGACACGGGTGAGAACGAAGACGAGAACACCATCAGGGTCGTGGGCGAAACGGATCGCACCAGAGCCGCGCATTTCCTCTACCTCGGTCGAGACGTGCTGGGCCGCTGCGCCAGCATCACCTATGTTCGCGAGACGGGGGACCTGCGGCTCCTTTGCCCGCCGTCTCCCTGAGACAAACTCGCCTGGGCGGGTTCAGCCCCTCTCCGCCATCCCGCACACCCCAACCTCGCCCCCTGCGGCAAGGAGCAAGAGCACCCGCAGGTCTGCGCCGCGCGGTGGCGGATGAATCGGACTTGCGGGTGGAACATGGCGGCACATGCGCGTATGTGCGCCCCATGCGTATCGCCATCGCCTCCGACCATGCCGCCATCGAGCTCAAGACCGCCTTGCGCGAATGGTTGATCGAGGAGGGGCACGAGGTCGCCGATCTCGGCCCCGACGGCCCGGAAAGCGTCGATTATCCCGATTACGGCTACCGCCTTGCCGAGGTGATTGCGGAAGGAACCGCCGAACGCGGCGTCGCCCTGTGCGGATCGGGCATCGGCATCTCGATGGCCGTCAACCGCAACGCCGCCGTCCGCTGCGCACTGGTGTCCGAACCGCTTTCCGCCGCCCTCGCGCGCGAACATAACGATGCCAACGTGATCGCCATGGGTGCGCGCCTGATCGGCCGCGACATGGCCGTCGCCTGCCTCGAAAGCTTTCTCGCCGGCGATTTCGCCGGTGGCCGCCACCAGCGCCGGGTCGACAAGCTCGGCGCTCCTCCCTTCCTCTCCGACAGGATCGAACCGCACCAATGACTGCAAGCGCCCTCAAAGAAGCCCCCGCGACCGACGCGCCCTGGCTCGATCGCTTCTGGAGCGATTCGCTAATCGATGCCGACCCGGAGATCCACGCGGCGATCGGTAACGAGCTGGAGCGGCAGCGCGACCGCATCGAACTGATCGCGAGCGAGAACATCGCCAGTGCGGCGGTGCTGGAGGCCGCGGGCAGCGTCTTCACCAACAAGTATGCCGAGGGCTATCCGGGCAAGCGCTATTACGGCGGTTGCGAATATGCGGACGTTGTCGAAACGCTGGCAATAGATCGCGCCAAGCAGTTGTTCGGATGCGATTTTGCCAATGTGCAGCCCAATAGCGGCAGCCAGATGAACCAGGCGGTTTTCCTCGCCCTGCTGCAGCCGGGCGACACTTTCATGGGGCTCGATCTCAACGCCGGCGGACACCTGACTCACGGATCCCCCGTCAATATCAGCGGCAAGTGGTTCAACCCGGTCAGCTACGGCGTTCGCAAGGACGACGAGCGGATCGATATGGACGACGTCATGGCTCTGGCGAAGGAACATAAGCCCAAGCTGATCATCGCGGGCGGGACCGCCTATTCCCGCGCCTGGGACTGGGCCGCCTTCCGCGAGGTCGCCGATGCGGTCGGGGCCTACCTGCTGGTCGACATGAGCCACATTTCCGGCCTGGTCGCAGGCGGCGCGCACCCCTCCCCCTTCCCCCATGCGCATGTGGTGACGACGACGACGCACAAGAGCTTGCGCGGTCCCCGCTCGGGCGTGATCCTGTGGAACGATCCGGACCTGACGAAGCCATTGAACATGGCCGTCTTCCCCGGCCTGCAGGGCGGCCCGCTGATGCACATCGTTGCGGCCAAGGCGGTCGCCTTCCGCGAGGCATTGCGGCCGGAGTTTCGCAGCTATGCCACACAAGTGGTTGAGAACGCACGAGCTCTCGCCGCCAGTCTGGAGCGGAACGGCCTGCGCGTCGTGTCGGGCGGCACGGACAACCACTCCATGCTGGTCGACCTTTCGGCCAAGGACGTGACCGGCAAGGACGCCGAGACCGGTCTCGATCGCGCCTGGCTGACCTGCAACAAGAACGGCATTCCCTACGACACGCGCAGCCCCTTCGTGACCAGCGGCATCAGGCTCGGCACCCCGGCCGGCACGACCCGCGGGTTCGGAACGGACGAATTCGCCGTCATCGGCGAACTGATCGCCCAGGTCGTCGATGGCCTTTCCCGCAACGGCGCCGAGGGCGACGGCCAGGTGGAGCAGGCGGTGCAGCAGCGCGTGAGCGAACTCTGCCAGCGTTTCCCGGTCTATCCCGGTCGATAAGGAGGAACATCATGGACGAGCGTGAACCGGAAAAGCGCGACTGGGTCGAGGATACGCGCGAAGAAATCACCGGCATGGCGCGTGGCGGGATGGATCATCCCTCCACCAAACCTGTGCCGACCGGTCTCGCCATCGGCGCGCTGGCTGGTGCAGTCCTGCCGGGCCTGAGCATTGCCATCGGCGCGATCGCCGGCGGGGGCTTCGCCCTCTACGACCGGATGCGCCGCTGAATGCGCTGCCCGTTCTGCGCGCATGACGACAGCCAGGTAAAGGACAGCCGACCCGCGGAAGACAATGCGGCGATCCGGCGGCGACGGCAATGCGCCTCTTGCGGCGGCCGCTTCACCACCTTCGAGCGGGTCCAGCTGCGCGATGTCGTCGTGGTCAAGGCGGGCGGAGACGGGCGCGCGGCGCGGCGCGAGGCGTTCGAACGCTCGAAACTCGAACGATCCGTCATGCTCGCCTGCCGCAAGCGCAACGTGGCGCAGGAGCGGATCGATCAGCTGGTGTCCGGCATCCAGCGCCAGCTCGAAACCTCGGGCGAGAGCGAGGTCGCCTCGTCCCATATCGGCCAGCTGGTGATGGACGGTCTGAAGCAGATCGACAGCGTAGCCTATATCCGGTTCGCCAGCGTCTATCGCGATTTCAGCGAGGCGCGCGATTTCGAGGAATTCGCCAGCACCGTGCAGGACGCGGCGCGCGACGAACGGACCGCGGGCTGAAACGATGTCGGATACGGCAACCAAACCCGCGATCGTGCTCGTGCGCCCGCAACTGGGCGAGAATATCGGCAAGGCCGCGCGGGCGATGCGCAATTTCGGGCTCACCGACATGCGGCTGGTCGCGCCCCGCGACGGCTGGCCCAACCCCGCGGCCGGCCCCGCAGCGGCGGGAGCGGACGACGTGCTCGGCAATGCGCAAGTGTTCGACAGCGTGGCGGACGCGGTGGCCGATTGCGCGCATGTCTATGCCACCACGGTGCGCAAGCGCGGCGTGACCAAGCCGGTCCACACGCCGGAAGAGGCCGCGCGCGAGATCAACGCGGCGACCGGGCGCTCGGCGTTCCTGTTCGGGCCAGAGCGATCGGGGCTGGAGACCGAGGACGTCGCCCTCGCCCGCGCGATCGTGACGGTGCCGATCGATCCCGGCTTCGGTTCGCTCAACCTCGCCCAAGCGGTCATCCTGTGCGCGTATGAATGGTCGAAAGGTCAGGGCCAGGCCCTGGTGCAGCCGACACAGGAGGATACCCTCCCCCCTGCGCCTCAGTCCGAGCTGGAAGGACTGATCGCCCATCTCGAGACCATGCTGGAGCCCAAGGGCTACTTCCTCCCGGCATCGCGCGCCGAGGCCACCCGCCGCACCCTGCGCACGATCCTGACCCGCCCCGGCTGGAACCATCTGGAGGTCCGCACCCTGCGCGGCGTGCTCAGCTCGCTGGGCCGCGGAGACCGCCTGGAAGACTGAGCTATCAGGCGCGCTGGCGATCCCACTCGGCGAGCTCGTAGGCGATCGAGCCCTCTACCAGGCGGTCCCAGATTTCCGCGATCACATCGCCCGGCAGGCCGCGCTCGATCGCGTCGGCCATCGCCGCTTCTATGACCGCCCGCTTGCGCGCCTCGTCGCGCACGCTGTCGCGATCCTGCTTGATCCGCGCGGCGGCGCGCATGTAGCCGAAGCGCTGTTCGAGCAGCGTCATCAGCGCGCGATCGGTGGCGTCGACGCCCGTGCGCACTTCGGGCATGGTCTGGCATTTCTCGGGTGATTTGATCGCATTGGTCATGCGCGGTGCAGTGGCGGCAACGCGGCGGTTTGTCGAGGGATCACGATGGCCCACGACGCTTGACTTCGCACCTGCACCCGCTATTGCGCGCGCTTCACTTCGGCACCGCGAGACACGTCTTGCGCCCGATTGGCCCCGCATCCCGGTGAAGCGGCGGCCGCATCACGGATGATTGCCGTGATGGTGCGGACCGGGTTCAACGGGGCGGCGCTGGGCCGCCCCATGCAAATTGGAAGGAAATACCATGTCGAAGCGCACCCGCGCCAAGCACAAGCTCGATCGCCGTATGGGCGAGAACATCTGGGGCCGCCCGAACTCCCCGGTGAACAAGCGTTCCTACGGCCCCGGCCAGCACGGCCAGCGCCGCAAGGGCAAGACGTCCGACTTCGGCCTGCAGCTGCGCGCCAAGCAGAAGCTGAAGGGCTATTACGGCGACGTGACCGAGAAGCAGTTCAAGGGCACGTACCAGCAGGCCTCGCGGATGAAGGGCGACACCGGCCAGAACCTGATCGGCCTGCTCGAACGCCGGCTGGACATGGTGGTCTATCGCGCCAAGTTCGCGCCGACCATCTTCGCCGCGCGCCAGATCGTGAACCACGGCCACATCCGCGTGAACGGTGTGAAGTGCAACATCGCCAGCCGCCGGGTCGATGTCGGCGACGTCATCAGCCTGGGCGACAAGGCCAAGGACATGGCGCTGGTGATCGAGGCGCAGAGCCTGCCCGAGCGCGATATTCCCGATTACGTCGCGCCCGACGGCAACGACAAGGTGAGCTTCACCCGCGTGCCGCAGCTGGACGAGGTGCCCTACCCCGTCACCATGGAACCGAACCTGGTGGTCGAGTTCTACTCGCGCTGATCGCCGGTCACATACCGAACACGAAAAGGGCGGCCCGCGGGTCGCCCTTTTTCTTTTCTATCAAAGGTTTATTTGGTTTCCGCTGGAACCGGATTCGTTGTGAAGCGCTTATTCGGCGTCATGCCGCACTATCGCTACATCACGCCGCGCAGACGCGGTAAATGGTACGCCAACCTGATCGATGCACAGCGCCAGGCGAGTGCGATCGGCGCGGGATTTCTCGACGGATCGGGCAGCTTCGTCCCCTATCGCGGGACGATCCTCGAACTGCGCTAGGAAGCGTGCGACCGCCCAAGGTAATCGGCGCGGAATTGCGCAGCGAAGCCTGCGAACCGCCCCGCCGCGATCGCATCGCGCATCGCCTGCATCAGGCGCTGGTAGAAGGTGAGGTTGTGTTCCGTCACCAGCATCGCGCCCAAGATCTCGCCCGCCTTGTTGAGGTGATGGAGATAGGCGCGGGAGAAGCGGGTGCAGGCGTCGCACGGACACCCTTCCTCCAGCGGCTCAGGATCTTCCGCGAAACGGGCATTGCGCAGGTTCAGCGGGCCGTTCCAGGTGAACGCCTGACCGTTACGCCCCGATCGGGTGGGCAGCACGCAATCGAACATGTCGACGCCGCGCTCCACCGCGCCGACCAGATCATCCGGCTTGCCGACGCCCATCAGGTAACGCGGCGCATCCTCGGGTAGCTGGGCGGGCGCGAAATCGAGCGTGGCGAACATCGCCTCCTGCCCCTCCCCTACGGCGAGGCCGCCGATCGCGTAGCCGTCGAAACCGATCGCGCGCAGGGCCTCTGCCGAGCGGGCCCGCAAGCCTTCGTCGAGCGCCCCCTGCTGGATGCCGAACAGCGCCGCCCCTTCCGCATGGGCGCCGCCCGCATCGAAGGCGTCGCGGCTGCGCTGCGCCCATCGCATGGACAATTCCATCGACGCCTCGATCTCCGCCAGCGGCCGGTCGGCGCGCGGGCATTCGTCGAACGCCATGACGATGTCGGAGCCGAGCAAGCGCTGAATTTCCATCGAGCGCTCCGGGCTCAGCATATGCTTCGACCCGTCGATATGGCTGCGGAACTCGACGCCTTCCTCGGTCAGCTTGCGCAGGTCCGACAGGCTCATCACCTGATAACCGCCGCTATCGGTCAGGATCGGGCGGTCCCAGTTCATGAAGCGGTGGAGGCCGCCCAGGCGCGCGACGCGGTCGGCCCCCGGGCGCAGCATCAGATGGTAGGTATTGCCCAGCAGGATGTCGGCGCCGGTTGCGCGCACGGTCTGCGGCTTCATCGCCTTCACCGTTGCCGCCGTGCCCACCGGCATGAAGGCGGGCGTGCGAATCTCGCCGCGTCGCATCGCGATCGTGCCGGTGCGCGCCGCGCCGTCCGTCGCGGCGACGGTGAAGCTGAAACGGGCGGACATCCGGCTAGAAGCCGTAGACGAGCGTGAAGCGCGACAGCGTATCGGTCGTCACCGCCCCCGGCGCAGGGTTGCTGTCATATTGCAGCTGGTAGGTGAACTGCGTGCTGACCCGGTTGCTCACCTTCGCCTTCAGGCCCGATACCAGATTCAGCGTCGTGTTTGAGGAATCGAAGAAGACGGTGGCGTTGCTGCCCGTCTCGGCCACCGCATTGCTCGACTGGGTGAAGGTCAGCCAATCGCTGATCCGCCAGTTGGCATCCGCTCCGATCAAGCCCGCAAGCCGGTCGTCCGCCGTTCCGTCACGCAACTCCGTCCGGCGATAGGCCGGACCGGCCTTCACGGAAATCTTCAGCCCGTCGCGATTGACGAGATCGTATCCCGCCCCCGCCGACAACGCATAGCGACCGTTGAAGCCCTGGAACCGGTCGCGTTCGTATTGCGCCAGACCATAGACGAAGAACCCGTCCTGCACGTCGTAGCGCGGCTCGTAGGCGGCGAAATACTTCTCGCGCGTGGTGGTGCCGTTGGACCGCTGGTAATCGAAGGTTCCACGCAGCTGGTGCGTCCAGTCGAGCCCTTCTCGCGTCAGCTTCAGTCCGGCGCTCACCCCCACATTGTCGCTGTTGCCCGAAGACTGGAACGCGCCGATCTGCCCTTCGCCCGTCCAGCGTTCGAACACCCCGGCGGTGCGGATGGCTTCTTCCTGCTGCTCCTTGGCCAGGCGCTTCTCTTCCGCCTTACGATCGCGGAATTGCTTATGGATCGCCGCGAGCTCTTCGGCATTGTCGGGATTGGTCTGCTTGGCGAGCTCGACCACCGTCTTGACCTTCGCCTCGTCGCCGGTCGCGATCGCCGCATCGATCATTGCGCGCACGGGATCGGGCAGCGACGCTGCAGGGGCCGCCGGTGCCGCCTCGTCTTCAGTCGGCTCGGCATGGGCCGGGGCGGAGGGGAACGCGACCAGCGCGGCGGCAACGGGCAGGACGAAACCTTTCATCGAAGACCGGTTAGCGGGCTTCGCGCGCGTGATAAAGAGGGTGTGAGGGCAGGAAACGACCAGCGGTTATAGGGCCGCGACCTTGCGAATGGCCGCGATTGTCCGCATGGCACCGCGACCATGCTGCTGCTTGCCTTCCAACCCGAACCCTGGCTGATCGCACTGATGACCGGCGTCGCCGTGCTGACCGGTTTCGTGGACGCGATCGCCGGCGGCGGCGGGCTGATCATGATGCCCGCGCTGTTCGCCGCCGGATTGCCGCCGCACCTGGCGCTGGGCACGAACAAGATCCAGTCCGTCTTCGGCACCACCACCGCCTGCGTCAATTACGCGCGCGGCGGACTGGTCGAATGGCGCAGCTACGCGCCGCTGGTCGTGGTGGTGTTCGTCGCCTCGATCGCCGGGGCGTCACTGATCCAGACCATTTCCTCCGAAACGCTGGCCTATATCGTCCCGGTCTTCCTGCTGTTGATGGCGGGCTATGTCATCTTCAGCCCCCGCATGACGGACGAGGACGCGCATGTCCGCCTGTCGCGTCGCGGCTATACCCCGGTGGCGGGCGCGATCGGCTTCTACGACGGGTTCTTCGGCCCCGGCACCGGGCAGTTCTTCACCACCAGTCTGGTCGCGCTGCGCGGCAAGGGGCTGACCCGCGCGGCCGCCAATGCGAAGCTGTTCAATGCCGCGACCAACTGGGCTGCGGTGCTCGCCTTTGCGCTGGGCGGAAAGATCTTGTGGGTGATGGGCCTGACCATGGCGGCGGGCGCGATGCTGGGTGGAACGCTGGGCAGTCGCTTCGCCATGCGCCACGGCGCGCGGATCATCCGCCCGCTGATGATCGTCGCCTCGCTCGGCCTGACGGCCAAGCTAATCTGGGACGCGGTTACGACCTGAGCCGCCATCCGGTGCGGAAGATGACGGCGATGATCGCGATGAACACCGCCAGCACCGCCACGGTAAGCCCGGCGGCGATCCAGATGTTCACGTCCGCCTGGCCGTAGAAAGTCCAGCGCAGGCCGCTGACAAGATAGACGATCGGGTTGAAATAGGCGACCGTCCGCCACGGCTCGGCCAGCATGTCGATCGAATAGAACGTACCGCCCAAGAAGGTCAGCGGGGTCAGGATCAGCAGGGGCACCATCTGCAGCTTCTCGAACCCCTCGGCCCACAGGCCCAGGATGAAGCCCAGCAGAGAGAACGCCGCCGCGACCAGCATGATGTAGAACACCGCCAGGATCGGGTGCGCGATGGTGTAATCGACGAACAGGGTCGCGGTGACGAGGATGATCGCGGCCAGGATCATGCTCTTGGTGATGGCCGCGCCGACGAAGCCCAGCAGCGTTTCGACCACGCCCACCGGTGCGGACAGCAGCTCGTAGATCGCGCCGGTGAACTTGGGCATGTAGATCCCGAAGCTCGCATTGCTGGTGCTTTCGGACAGCAGTGTCAGCATCAGCAGGCCGGGCACGATGAAGGCGCCGTAATTCACGCCGTTCACCGCCTGCATCCGGCCGCCGATCGCCGCACCGAAGACGATGAAATAGAGCGAGGTGGTCAGCACCGGGCCGATGATGGAGCCGAAGGTCGTGCGGCGGAACCGCGACAGCTCGTTGCGGTAGATGGCATAGGCCGAGCGCCAGGCGATCATGCGGCGTGCTCCGTTGCGTGATGGTCGCGCTCGACCAGATCGACGAAGATGTCCTCCAGGCTCGATTCCTTCTGGTCGAGCGCGGCATAGGCGATGCCACGCCGGGCTAGCTCCTGCGCCAGTTCGGCAACCTCCGCCTTGCCCTTCCCCGTCCCGTCGCCGCCGCGATAGGCCAGCGTATGGCCGTCGTCCTGCAAGGTCACCGCCTCCGCATCGACCCACTCTGGCAGCTCGGTCATCGGCTGGACCAGCGTGAAATGCGCCTCGGTCCGGCCGAGCCGCTTCATCATCGCGTCCTTGTCGTCCACCAGCAGGATGCGCCCCTTGTCGATCACGCCGACCCGGTCGGCCATCTCTTCGGCTTCCTCGATGTAATGGGTGGTGAGGATGATGGTGACGCCCTGCGCGCGCAGACCGTCGATCTGCCGCCACATGTCGCGGCGTAGCTCAACGTCGACGCCGGCCGTCGGCTCGTCCAGGAACAGGATGTCGGGATCGTGCGCCAGCGCCTTCGCGATCAGCACGCGGCGCTTCATCCCGCCCGAAAGCTTGCGCACCTGCTCTTTCTTCTTGTCGCCCAGGCTCAGCGAGCGCAGCACCTCGTCCACCCGCGCATCGTCCGGCCCGCGCCCGAACATGCCGCGCGAATACTTCACTTGCCGCTCGACCGTGTCGAACATGTCGACGCCGATTTCCTGCGGTACCAGGCCGATACGGCGACGCGCGTCGCGCCAGTTGTGCTGAAGATCCTCCCCGAAGGCGCGGATGGTGCCGGACGTGACCCTGACCAGCCCGCACACGGCCCCGATCAGCGTCGTCTTCCCCGCGCCGTTCGGCCCGAGCAGGGCGAAGATTTCGCCCTTGCGAATGGAAAGGTCCACATTGTCGAGCGCTTTCAGCCCGCTCGGATAGACCTTGGTCAGGCTCTCAAGTTCGAGGATCGGCTCGCTCATGCGCGCTTCATGGCAGCAGCAGCGAGGAATCGCCATAGGAATAGAAGCGATAGCCGTGCGCGATGGCGTGGGCATAGGCGGCCATCATGCGCTCGCGCCCCATCAGCGCGCTGACCAGCATCATCAGCGTCGATTTCGGTAGATGGAAATTGGTCATCAACCCGTCCACCGCGCGGAACGCGTATCCCGGGGTGATGAAGATCGCCGTATCGCCCGCGAAGGGCTGGATCGTGCCGCTATCGTCCGCCGCGCTTTCGAGCAGGCGCAGGCTGGTGGTGCCGACCGCGATCAGGCGGCCGCCCGCGGAGCGCGCGGCGTTGAGCCGAGCGGCGGTTTCGGGCTCGATCCGGCCCCATTCGGCGTGCATGGCGTGATCGTCGGTATCCTCCGCCTTGACCGGCAGGAACGTGCCCGCCCCCACATGCAGGGTCAGCGTCTCGCGCCCGATCCCGCGCGCGTCGAGCCGGTCGAGCAGCCGGTCGGTAAAATGCAGCGCGGCCGTGGGTGCGGCGACGGCCCCCTCCTCGCGCGCGAAGATCGTCTGGTAGTCTTCCCGGTCCCGTGCGTCGGCCGGGCGTTTACCGGCGATATACGGAGGCAGCGGCACTCGGCCCGCTCGGTCCAACAAGACCTCCACCGGCTCATCCCCTTCGAAGGCCAACGTCCAGCTGCCATCCGCCGCGCGTTCTTCCGCAATAGCCGTCACGTCCGCCCCGAATTCGATCCGGTCGCCGGGCCGCAACCGCTTGGCATTGCGCACGAAGGCCTGCCAGCGCCGCAGGTCGATCCGCTTGTGCAGCGTCGCGCCGATCCGCGCCTCGCCGCGTCGCCCCTCCAGCTGGGCGGGAATGACCCGCGTATCGTTGAAAACCAGCACATCGCCCGGCTGCAACAGATCGGGCAGGTCCAGCACGGTGCGGTTCGCCAATGGCGCGTCCGCGCCATCCACGACCAGCATCCTCGCCGCATCGCGCGGCACGGCGGGGCGCAGCGCGATGAGCTCTGGGGGGAGGTCGAAATCGAAAAGATCGACTTTCATGGAAGGCGATCCCGATTGTCTTGGGCTGGTCGAAAGGCGCGCATGGTGGGCGCGCCGCTATAACAGATGGGCGGGCACGTCACGCCCCGCCCGCGCGGCTCAACTCACTGCTGGCCCGGCGCGCTCGGCAGATCGGCGGTGATCGCACCCTGGCTCTGCACGCCCTTGGGCAGGACCGTCGACGCGACCGGCATCGGCTTGTCGTCCGAAGCGATGGACGCCTGCACGATATAGGTTGGGTCCTGCGGCGGTTCCCCACGATGGATCGCGTCCACCGCATCCATTCCGGCGATCACCCGGCCGAAATTGGTGTAGTTCCGGTCGAGCGCCAGCTTGGGATAGAAGACGATGAAGAACTGGCTGTTCGCGCTGTTTTCGCCCGCGGCGCGCGCCATCGACACGGTGCCGCGCACATGCGGCATCGGATTGAACTCCTGCTGCAGGTCGGGAAGCTGCGAACCGCCCTGCCCGGTCCCGGTCGGATCGCCGGTCTGCGCCATGAAGCCATCGATCACGCGGTGGAAGATCACCCCGTCATAGAAGCCCTGCCGGGCCAGCGTCTTGATCCGCTCCACATGCTGCGGGGCCCAGTCGGGCATCAGGCGGATCGCGACGCGCTGCCCGTTCGACAGGTCGAGCAGCAGGATGTTGTCGCGGTCGTCCTCGGGATTGAAATCGACCTTCGCATAGGCGCTCGCGGGGCGCGGCGCCGCGGTCGCGGCGACTTCCGCCGTCGCGGTCGCGTTGTCATCCTGCGTGTCGTCCTGCGCGAAAGCGGGGGAAATGGCCATCGCGGCAAGGGCGTTGGCGGCGATGAGGCGTTTGATCATGGTAATCCCGGAACAGTCTCAATTCAGGCTGGCGGAACTAGCGCCGCCGCGCTGTCGCTGCAATGAATAGCTATCCCGCGTTCAATAATCGCCGCGTCGCCCCAGCTTCTCGACCCGGGCGAGAATGTCGTCCTTCACCGCCGGGCTGACGAAGGGCGCGATGTCGCCCCCGAACAGCGCGATCTCCTTGACCAGCCGCGACGCGATGGGTTGCAGCGACACGTCCGCCATCAGGAACACCGTCTCGATATCGTCGGACAGCTGCTGGTTCATGCCCGCCATCTGGTATTCGTATTCGAAGTCCGCCACGGCGCGCAGGCCCCGTACGATCACATTGGCCCCGACCTTTTCGGCATAGCGGACCAGCAATGCGTTGAAGCCCTGCACCTCCACATTGGGAATGCCCATCGCGGCGATCTCGCGCTTCACCATGGCAAGGCGTTCCTCGGTCGAGAACATCGGATTCTTGCTGGGATTGGTGGTGACACTGACGATCAGCCGGTCGACCAGCGTCGCCCCGCGCCGGATGATGTCGGCATGACCAAGCGTGATCGGGTCGAACGTGCCCGGATAGATCCCTACGCGTTCGCTCATCACCTGTCCCTCTCGACGATATACCGTGCGATGGCGCGCAGCACCTCAGCCTCGTCGCCGTGATTGGACAGGTGGCCGATGGCCTGTTCGACCAGCGCATTCGCCTGCGCCCGCGCGCCGTCGACGCCCATCAGCGTGACGAAGGTCTGCTTGCCCTGCGCGCTATCCTTGCCCACCGCCTTGCCCACGGTTTCTTCATCGCCTTCCACATCCAGCAGATCGTCGGCGATCTGGAATGCGAGGCCGATATCGCGGGCATAGGCGCGCAGATGGCTGCGCCCGTCTGGCGGAATGCGGCCCAGGATCGCGCCCATTTCCACCGCCGCGCCCAGCAGCGCGCCGGTTTTCAATTGCTGCAACCGGGTGATCGTGTGGAGGTCGAACGGCGGCGTGTCGGGAAAGTCGCTCGCCATGTCCATCATCTGGCCGCCCGCCATACCACCATGGCCGCTCGCCCGCGCGAGGCATTCGACCAGCTCGGCCCGCAGGAAGGGATCGGTGCTCATCGCCGGTTCGCTCAGCAGCTCGAACGCGAGCGCATGGAGCGAATCGCCCGCCAGCACCGCGGTCGCCTCGTCATATTCCAGGTGCACGGTCGGCTGCCCGCGCCGCAGCGCGTCGTCGTCCATGCAGGGGAGATCGTCGTGGATCAGCGAATAGACGTGGATCGCCTCCACCGCGCAACCAGCGCGCACGGCCTGCGCGCGATCGACATTGTAAAGCGCCGCGGTCGATACGGTCAGCAAGGGGCGCAAACGCTTGCCCCCACCGATCACCGCGTAACGCATCGCGGACACCAGTCGCGCCCGAAGGTCATTCGGTACCGTGAGTGTCCGGTCGAAGAAATCGTCCACGTCCTCGCGGATCGCCGCGAGTGCCCGTTGCAGCGCACCCTCGCCCCGCACGAGTTGCAGCTCAGCCATCGGAGTCGAACGGCCGCGTGCCGCTCGCGCGGCCCACCCCGTTTTCAGCCCCGTCCTGCACGATGGCCTCGATCCGCGCCTGCGCCGCGTCGAGCCGCGCCTGGCAGTGCTTGCGCAGGGTCTCCCCCCGTTCGTAGAGAGAGATCGACTTGTCGAGCGGCACGTCCCCGCTTTCGAGCTGGCGCACCACGTCTTCGAGAGCGCGCAGCGCATCCTCGAAGCTCATCTGCGATATTTCTGCGGTCCCCTCTGTCATGCGGCGGAGCATTGGCGGGCTTGCCCGCGCCGGTCAACCGTGGACGCGCCGGGGCACGGCGCACAATTTTGCCGTTCCACCCGCTGGAATATCGCCCCCGCCGCCGCTAAGGCGCGGCCATGAGCGAAATCACCCCCGAAATCGTCGAGCAGCACGGCCTCAGCACCGAGGAATACGACCGCGTCCTTCATGCCCTGGGCCGCGAGCCGAACCTGGTCGAGCTCGGCATCTTCTCGGTCATGTGGTCGGAGCATTGCAGCTACAAGTCGAGCCGCCTGCACCTGAAGAAGCTGCCGACCGAAGCGCCGTGGGTGATCTGCGGCCCGGGCGAGAATGCGGGCGTGATCGACATCGGCGACGGGCAAGCTGCCATCTTCAAGATGGAGAGCCACAACCACCCCAGCTACATCGAACCCTATCAGGGCGCGGCGACGGGCGTCGGCGGGATCCTGCGCGACGTCTTCACCATGGGCGCGCGCCCGGTGGCGAACGCCAACGCGCTGCGCTTCGGGCGGCCCGACCATCCGAAGATGAAGCATCTAGTGCAGGGCGTGGTCGCGGGCATCGGCGGCTACGGCAATTGCGTCGGCGTGCCGACGGTGGCGGGCGAGACCAACTTCCACCCCGCCTATGACGGCAATATCCTGGTCAACGCGATGACCGTCGGCGTGGCCGATGCAGACCGCATCTTCTACTCGGCGGCGACGGGCGTGGGCAATCCGATCGTCTATGTCGGCTCCAAGACCGGCCGCGACGGCATCCACGGCGCGACCATGGCCAGCGCGGATTTCGGCGAAGATGCCGAGGCGAAGCGACCGACCGTGCAGGTGGGCGACCCCTTTACCGAGAAGCTGCTGATCGAGGCGTGCCTCGAACTGATGGCGACCGACGCCATCGTCGCGATCCAGGACATGGGCGCGGCGGGCCTGACCTCCTCCAGCGTCGAGATGGCGACCAACGGCAAGGCGGGTATCCGGCTCGACATGAACGCTGTGCCCTGCCGCGAAGAAGGGATGACGCCCTACGAAATGATGCTGAGCGAAAGCCAGGAGCGGATGCTCATGGTGCTGAAACCCGGCAAGGAAGAAATGGCCGCGGCGATCTTCCGCAAGTGGGAGCTCGATTTCGCGGTGATCGGCGAGGTCACCGATACGCAGCACATGGTGCTGGAATTCGATGGCCAAGTGGTGTGCGACATCCCGCTCGGCCCGCTCGCGGCGGATGCGCCCGAATACGACCGGCCTTATCTCTCGCCGGAGGACTACAAGGCCTGGGCGCAGGTGAAACCGTTGGACATGGTGCCCGAAAGTTCGGACATCGGGGCCGATTTGTTGAACTTGATGGCGAGCCCCGCCCTCGCTTCTCGGCGCTGGATCGCGGAGCAATATGACAGCCAGGTCGGTGCCGATACGCTGCAGACCGGCGGCGATGCGGGTGTCGTGCGGGTCCACGGGACGAAGAAAGCGCTCGCGATTACAACGGATTGCACCCCGCGCTACGTCCATGCCGACCCGTATGAAGGCGGCAAGCAGGCGATCGCGGAGGCCTATCGCAACCTCTGCGCAGTCGGGGCGCGCCCCCTCGCGGTGACCAATTGCCTCAACTTCGCGAATCCACAGCGGCCCGAGATCATGAGCCAGTTCGTCCACGCGCTGGAGGGGATGGGCGACGCCTGCCGTGCGCTCGATTTTCCCATCGTGAGCGGCAACGTGTCGCTCTATAACGAGAGCAAGGCGACGGGCGGCGGGAGCGCGATCCTGCCCACGCCCGCCATCGGCGGCGTCGGCCTGATCGACGACTACAGTCGCATGATGACCATGGGGTTCAAGAACGAAGGCGACGCTATCTATCTGATCGCGCCCGATTTCTGGGCGCGACCGGACCCGACCCGCTCGCATCTGGGCAAGTCGCTCTGGCTCGACGTGGTCAAGGGCCGCGACGAAGGCCGCACGCCCCCGACCGATCTCGAAGCGGAGCGCGGCGCGGGACGGATCGTGCGCAGCCTGATCGAGCGCGGACTGGTCAACGCGGTCCACGACCTGTCGGACGGAGGCCTCGCGGTTGCACTGGCCGAGATGGCGCTGGCCGGCAATGTCGGTGCCGAAGTGGCGGGCGACGACGCCTATACGCCCGCGCAATGGTGGTTCGGCGAGGACCAGGCGCGCTATGTCGTCACCGCCAGGGACCTCGCAGGTTTTGCGAAGGTCGTCGCCGAGGGGCCGGAGGACGAGGACGGCGAACTGATCGGTATCCGTCGCATCGGCACCGTCGGCGGGGATAGCGTAGTCGGCGTGTCGCTGACCGATCTGCACGAAGCCAATGAGAGGTTCTTCCGGAACTGGATGAGCGGCTGAGCCCGCTTTTGCGAACGGATCGCAAATTTCCTGTTGCAATCCATTCGCATTACCATAAACTCGGCGGCATGATCGTATGCAGTTGCAACGTCCTCCGGGAGAGGGACATTCGCGCCGCCGCCCGCCGGGGTTGCCCCGATGCCGAGACGGCCTACCGCTCGCTCGGCTGCCAGTTCCAATGCTTCAATTGCGAAGATCACGCCGAGGAACTCGTGGAGGAAGAACGCGCCGCGATGCTTCCCTGCGACACGCAGGCTGCCTGAAAATCATGCGCAATAGCGGCTGAAAACTGCGAGTCGCTTTCACTGGCCAAACCGGCAACGGGTCGCCTAGGCCCTCCCCAATACAAGGAGATAGGCCATGAAGGGCGATGCGAAAGTAATCGAATATCTCAATCAGGCTCTCACCAACGAGCTGACCGCGACCAATCAGTACTGGCTGCATTTCCGCATGCTCGATCACTGGGGCATGACGTGGCTGGCCCAGTATGAGCGCAAGGAGTCGATCGAGGAAATGGTCCATGCCGACCATCTGACCGCGCGCATCCTGCTGCTCGATGGGCATCCCAATTTCCAGCGCCTGGGCAATGTGCGGGTCGGCGAAACGGTCGAGGAGGTCATCCAGGCCGATCTCGAACTCGAGGAAGAAGCCATCCCGCTGCTGCGCGATGCGATCGAGTACTGCGAGAGCGTGCGCGATTATGTCAGCCGCGACCTGCTAAAGGAAATCCTGCGCGACGAGGAGGATCACGTCGACCACCTCGAAACGCAGCAAGAGATGATCGAGAAGATGGGGCTGCAGAACTACATTCAGCTGCAATCCGCCCCCGCGCCCGAACAGCATATCGGCGCCGCGACCGCGGGTGACACCAAGGGTTTCGGCAAGGGCAACTAGCGCGCTGGGGTCAACGCCGCCTGATAGCTATCGGGTGGCGGTTGCCAGTTGCCTGTTGTCGTCCGCCGCGTGCGCTCGCCCCCGCGCAAGCTATGCGCGGACCCACTCGCTTTCGGGAATGGCGAGCAGCTTCAGGATCGCGGTCAGGTCGCCGCGATCGATCCAGCCATTGGCGGCCGCGCGTGCTTTCGGCTTGGCGCGATAGGCGAAGCCGTAATCGGCGGCGTCGATCATCGGGATATCGTTCGCCCCGTCGCCCGCCGCCATGGTGATCGCGTCCTGC
Source organism: Erythrobacter sp. 3-20A1M (assembly GCF_018636735.1). Classification (NCBI taxonomy): domain Bacteria; kingdom Pseudomonadati; phylum Pseudomonadota; class Alphaproteobacteria; order Sphingomonadales; family Erythrobacteraceae; genus Erythrobacter; species Erythrobacter sp. 3-20A1M. The sequence goes on from NZ_CP045200.1 coordinate 50,470, forward strand.
CCTAGCCGCTCGGCTTCCGCCCTCAGGGTGTCCAGCTTCGTTTCGCTGTCGACCACCGCTGCCGCGAGTTCGCCCGTCAACGCGCCCTCACCGACCGCCAAGCGATTGCCGACCACGCGTTCGAACCCGATGCGTTCGGCCACCGGGTCGGCGAAATGGTGGAAGCCGCCGGTCACCAGGACGGTATGGCATCCTTTCGATTTCAATGTCGCGACCAGTGTCGCCGCGCCGGGGCTCGGTTCGATCCGCTCCGCGAGGCAGCGTTCGATCGCGGTTTCTTCCAGTCCAGCAAGCAGCCCGACCCGCTCGCGCAGCGCCGCCTCGAAATGGAGCTCGCCCTGCATGGCGCGCTCGGTAATCGCCGCAATCTGGTCCTTCAGCCCGGCATAGTCGGCCAGCTCGTCGATGCATTCCTGCCCGATCATGGTCGAATCCATGTCGGAGACGAAAAGGTGCGGCACCGCGATCGTGTCCTGCGCGATCAAGCCATCGGTCGGTCCGAAATGCGTGTCGAAGACTGCGCGGAGCACGCCCGCGTCGCCTTCCGGCAGGCTGATCTGGAGCACGTCGCCGCAGAAATCGAGCATGGCCGCCGCAGCGATCGGCATGCCCCGCCGCTCTAGCTCCTGGCTCGCCACGTCGAGCCTTGTTTCGAGATCGGCAGGGTCTGCTATCAGGCGGGCGATGAGCATGGTGCGATCTCCGATGGACGTTGGTGGCAAGCCCGGTAGCAAGCCGCAGGTGGCGCTCATCGCAGGGCCTACCGCCAGCGGCAAGAGCGATTGCGCGGTCGCGCTGGCGCTGCGTTGGCAAGCCGCGGGTGGCCGAGCGGTGGTGATCAACGCCGACAGCGCGCAGGTCTATGCCGATCTGAGGGTGCTGAGCGCCCGCCCGACCGAAGCGGAGATGCGCGGGATCGAACACCGGCTGTTCGGCACGTGGGACGGCGCGCAGGCGTGCTCAGCGGCGGAGTGGGCCATTGCGGCGAAGCGCGAGATCGCGGCGGCTCATGCCGACGACACGCTGCCGATCCTGGTTGGAGGTACAGGGCTCTACTTCAAGACCCTGCTGGAAGGGATCGCGCCGATCCCGCCGATCGCTCCGGACATTCGGGACGATGTCCGCGCCCTTCCGGTAGAGGAGGCGTACGCTGCGCTCGCTGACGCCGATCCGGAGCGTCATGCCGCGCTTTCTCGCAATGACAGGCAGCGGATTGCCCGCGCGCTGGAAGTTGTGCGGAGCACGGGTCGCCCGCTGGCGCACTGGCAGTCGCGCAAGGAAGGCGGCATCGGCGATGCGGTGTCGCTGCTGCCTGCGGTGCTGCTTCCAGAGCGGGAATGGCTCTACACGCGCTGCGACACCCGTTTTGAACGCATGATCGCCAGTGGGGCGATCGCGGAGGTCGAAGCCTTGCTAGCGCGCAGGCTCGACCCTGACCTGCCGGTCATGCGAGCGATCGGCGTACCCGAAATCGCCGGTTGGCTGCGCGGTGACTGGCCGCGAGAGGAAGCTATCAAGCACGGTCAGCAGGCGACCCGCAATTACGCGAAACGACAATATACCTGGTTTCGCCGCCAGCCTCCGCAAGATTGGATGCGCACGGAGACTTCTTCAGCTGCCTTGGGCCGGATTTGCGCAACTTTATGTCTTAGATAGCGCTTGACAGGATATTTTATAGCTGCCACTCGCCCATTACCGATGGGCCCGGCACAGCGATGCGCCGGGCCGTTTTTTACCGCGGGAGATGATGCGATGACCGAGAGGAGCCAGACCGAACGCAGCGGCGCTGCGATCCTGCTCGAATGCCTGAAGCGCGAGAAGGTCGAGTTCGTGTTCGGCTATCCCGGCGGGGCCGTGCTTCCGATCTACGACGAACTGTTCGGCGATGACCATATCCGCCATATCCTCGTCCGGCACGAGGCTGGCGCTGCGCATGCGGCGGAAGGCTATGCGCGCTCTACCGGCAGGCCCGGCGTGGTCCTCGTCACCAGCGGCCCCGGCGCCACCAATGCGGTCACCGGCATCGCCGACGCGTTCATGGACTCGATCCCGCTGGTCGTGATCACCGGCCAGGTCGCGACCGGCCTGATCGGTACCGACGCGTTCCAGGAGGCGGACACGGTCGGCATCACCCGCCACTGCACCAAGCATAACTATCTGGTGAAGGATCCCGAGGACCTGGCCGCCACGATCTCCGAAGCGTTCCGCATCGCCACCAGCGGGCGTCCGGGGCCGGTGCTGGTCGATATTCCAAAGGATGTGCAGATCGCCACCGCGCCCTGGGACGCGCAGGCACCGTCGCGCGCCCTCGCGTCGCATCGCTACCAGCCGCGCACCGTCGCTGCCGCGGACGAGATAGCCGAAGCGGTCGACATGCTCGCCGCGGCGGAACGTCCCGTGTTCTACACCGGTGGCGGGGTCATCAACGCCGGGCCGGATGCCAGCGCCGCGCTGCGCCAGCTCCAGAAGCTGACCGATACGCCCGTCACCTCGACGCTGATGGGCCTCGGTGCTTTTCCTGCCGACCATCCTGACTGGCTGGGTATGCTGGGCATGCACGGTACGTTCGAAGCAAACATGGCGATGAACCGAGCCGACCTGATCGTGGCGATCGGCGCGCGGTTCGATGATCGGGTCACCGGACGGCTCGACGCCTTCGCGCCGCAGGCGAAGAAGATCCATATCGATATCGACCGCGCGAGCATCAACAAGATCGTGCCCGTGGAACTCGGTATCGTCGGCGATTGCGCCACCGTGCTCGGCCAGCTGGTGGAGGCATGGGGCAGCCGAAAGCCACGCGACCGCGGCGAGTGGAAGGCGCGGATCACCGGCTGGCGGGCGCGCGAAAGCCTGGCCTACCCGCCGCGAAAAGACGAAATTATGCCGCAGCTTGCAGTCGAGCGGCTCTTCGCGCTCACCCGCGATCGCGACCCGATCATCACTACGGAAGTCGGTCAGCACCAGATGTGGGCGGCACAGTATTTCGGCTTCATGGGGCCGAACAAATGGCTCACCAGCGGCGGCCTGGGCACGATGGGCTACGGCTTGCCCGCCGCGATCGGTGCGCAGCTGGGCAATCCCGAGAGCCTGGTGATCGATATCGCCGGCGAGGCGAGCATCCAGATGAACATCCAAGAGCTCGGCACCGCCAGCCAGTATCGCCTGCCGGTCAAGATATTCATCCTCAACAACGAATATATGGGCATGGTCCGCCAGTGGCAGGAACTGACCTACGAAAGCCGCTATTCCAACAGCTATTCCGACAGCCTGCCCGACTTCGTGAAGCTTGCCGAGGCCTACGGGTGGAAGGGCATCCGCATCGAGGATGAGGCCGGCCTGGACGCGGGGATCGAGGCGATGCTCGCCCACGACGGGCCGGTCATCGTCGACTGCCAAGTGTCCAAGGATGCGAACTGCTTCCCCATGATCCCGAGTGGCGCCGCCCATACCGAGATGCTGCTCTACGGCGATACCGTCGCCGGTACGATGGACGACGAAGCGAAGGCGCTGGTGTGAGATGAAGATCACCGAACAAGCGGGCGAGCGGCATGTGCTCGCGGTGCAGGTCGACAACGAACCGGGCATCCTCGCCAAGATCACCGGACTGTTCACCGCACGGGGCTACAACATCGACAGCCTGACCGTGGCCGACATTACGGAAGATCACGCGATCAGTCGCATTACCATAGTCACCCGCGGACCGCCCGAGGTGATCGACCAGATCCAGGCGCAGCTCGAGCGGCTGATACCGGTCCACCGCGTGACCGATCTGACCGAGGAAGGCCCGCATGTCGAACGCGAGCTCGCACTCGTGAAGGTCACGGGCACAGGCGAGAAGCGGGTCGAAGCGCTGCGCCTCGCCGACATCTTCCGCGCGCGCCCGGTCGATACCACGACCGAGAGCTTTATCTTCGAGATCACCGGCCCACCGGAAAAGGTCGACAGCTTCATCGCCCTGATGCGAGAGCTGGGGCTGGTCGAAGTGGGGCGCACCGGCGTCGTCGGAATGATGCGCGGGCCCGCGAGGGCTTAGATAAGCTGCACTGCAATCAACAATATCGTCATTCCCGCAAAGGCGGGAATCCAGCTAACGACGGAGCACACTGAATCCCCGCCTTCGCGGGGATGACGACGGAAATGGGGATATCAGAGTGAAAGTCTATTACGACGCCGATGCCGACCTGAACCTTATCACCGACAGGAAGGTCGCCATTCTCGGCTATGGCAGCCAGGGTCATGCCCATGCACAGAACCTGCGCGACAGCGGGGTGAAGGACGTCCGCATCGCGCTGCGCAAGAGCTCCTCCAGCGCCAAGAAGGCCGAGGACGCTGGGTTCACCGTGATGGAGAACGGCGACGCGGCGGAATGGGCCGACGTGCTGATGATCCTCGCGCCGGACGAGCATCAGGCGGCGATCTGGAACGACGATCTCAAGGGCCGCATGCGCTCCGGTAGCGCCATCGCCTTCGCCCACGGGCTCAACGTCCATTTCGGTCTGATCGAGGCACCGGAAGATATCGACGTCATCATGATCGCGCCCAAGGGCCCCGGCCACACCGTGCGCAGCGAGTATCAGCGTGGCGGCGGCGTGCCTTGCCTGATCGCGATCAATCAGGACGCCAGCGGCAACGCACACGACGTCGCCCTCGCCTACGCCAGCGGCGTGGGCGGTGGACGCAGCGGCATCATCGAGACCAATTTCAAGGAAGAGTGCGAGACCGACCTCTTCGGCGAACAGGCGGTGCTGTGCGGCGGCATCACGCATCTGATTCAGGCCGGGTTCGAAACGTTGGTTGAGGCGGGCTATGCGCCCGAGATGGCCTATTTCGAGTGCCTGCACGAAACCAAGCTGATCGTGGATCTGCTGTACGAAGGCGGCATCGCCAACATGCGCTATTCGATCAGCAACACCGCCGAATATGGCGATATCACCACCGGCCCGCGGATCATCACCGACGAGACCAAGGCCGAGATGAAACGCGTGCTCGCCGACATTCAGTCGGGACGGTTCGTAAAAAACTTCGTGCTCGACAACCGAGCGGGCCAGCCCGAACTCAAGGCGGCGCGCAAGGCGGCCGAGGCGCATCCGATCGAAGAAACCGGCGCTCGCCTGCGTGCGATGATGCCGTGGATCACCGCCAACCGGCTGGTCGACAAGGACAGGAACTGACGGTCACACGATTGTCGCGTTGAGCGGGCAAAGCGGGCGGATCAATGGAGGTCTACCAATGATCCGAGTGCGTTCCGACTTCGCTTTCCTGGCGGTTAGCGCCTGCCTTCTCGCATCTTGCGGCCAGCCCTCGCAGCAGGGCGAGACGGCAGACGACTACGCCGCGCGTGTCGCAGGAGGCCAGACACCGGCAGCCAATGTTCAGCAGGGCGCGCAAACTGGGGCCGATCCGCAAACGGCCCCACCCCCGCAAGTGATGCCCGACGGATCGCGCGGGTCGGCGCTGGCGGCAGGTGCCGAACGGTGCAATGCGCCCGCTGCGAAGCCCTTCCTCAATCAACCAGACTCCCCCGCTACGCGCGCCAAGATCGCCGAGGCCGTCGGATCTGGCGCTACCCTGCGGTTCCTGCCCGCCGGCACATCGGATCGGGTCGAGGACCAGACCGATCGCCTGAATGTGATGATCGACTATACAGGCGTTATCCGCGATCTGCGCTGTGGGTGATGCGCGCTGCCGCCGGTCGCACGGAACCTCCGCGCGGTGCCCCGGTTGGTGAGCCATGCGTATTCCCTCGTCACTTGCCGCCGGTCTTCCTCTGCTGCTGCTCGCCGCGTGCGGTCAGGCCGTTCCCGTCAACCAGGCGGATAGCGAACCTCTGGTCGAGAAGGCGCCGGTTGCGGATTACGATCGCGATATTCCCGATCCGGGGACTTCGCCCGAAGCCGTTGAATCCGACGATTGCCATGCTCAGGTCGCCTCTGCCTATGTCGGGCGGGAAGCCGACGCGGAGACACGCGGCCGTCTGCTGACCGATATCGCCCCCATCACCAATGTCCGGTGGATGTCGCCCGGCGATCCCACACCCGAACCCGAAACCGTTCCCCAGCGGCTGAATGTCGAGCTCGGTGAAGACGGCAAGATAGTCTCGGTTGCGTGCGGATAGGTTTCCGATCTAGCTTCGCCCGGAAATTCCCAGGAAGCCATCAGGAGAAGCACGATGAAAAGAACCGTACTGGGCGTGACACTCGCGGCTCTGGCCGTCGCTGGCACATCCGTTGCCATGGTGGCTGTCGCGCAGGACATGCCGGCGCGTGGCACCATGGACGTGAGCAAGGTGTCGAAAGGCACCTATGATGCCGACCCGGGTCACACCCTAGTCGGGTGGCGCGTCAATCACCTCGGGTTCAACGATTATTTCGGCCTGTTCGGAGATGCGCAAGGCACGCTGACGCTCGATCCGGCGAACATGGACGCGACATCTGTCGATATCCGAATCCCGATAGCGAAGGTGACCGTGGCCAGCGAAGGCCTGAAAGACCACCTGCTGCGAGCGGGCAAGGACGGGGCGAAGGCCGACTTCTTCGGCCCCGAGCCGGGGATGGCCCATTTCGTATCGGACAAGGTCACGCGCTTCGGCTCCACCCGGGCACTCATTTCCGGCACGCTGGAGATGAATGGACAGAAGCATCCCGTCGTGCTGGACACGCATTTTACTGGCGTAGGAGCCAGCCCCATGGGCGGAACGGAAACGATCGGTTTCGAAGCGACCACCACCATCGAACGGTCGCGCTGGGGCATCGAGTACGGCATTCCGCTGGTGAGCGATGCGGTCGAACTGGACATCACGGCAGCGTTCGAAAAGCAATAAGCGCAAAGCAACAACCGAACATTGCGGGTTGCCATCGCGGCAGGATTCGGCAATGCAAGTGCGCATGAAGCGCAACGGAACGCTATCGCTGCTACGACTTACGCGCCCTTGGGCGTGATCTGACGCGTGCCCGCAGGGCGCGCGGGAGCGCCCAAGGGAACTGCCTCTCGTCCAGCCCACTTCCGTTACCGAGCCAATGTCATGCCCATGCTTCGCGATCCGTCCGCCAAATACGCGCCATTTCCGCAGGTCCCCCTGCCCGACCGCACATGGCCGGGCCAGACGATAACGCGACCGCCACGCTGGCTCAGCACGGACCTGCGCGACGGCAACCAGGCGATCGTCGATCCCATGGACGCGGTGAAGAAGAACCGGTTCTTCGACCTGCTGGTGGAAGTGGGCATGAAGGAGATCGAGGTCGGCTTCCCCAGTGCGGGTGCGACCGAATTCGACTTCATCAGCGGCCTTGTCCGATCCGGACGGGTTCCCGATGACGTGACCGTGCAGGTGCTGACTCAGGCGCGCGAGGACCTGATCCGCACCAGCTTCGACAGCCTGGCAGGTGCGCGCGCCGCCATCGTGCACCTCTACAATGCCGTCAGCCCAGCCTGGCGCGATATCGTCTTCCGCATGACGCGCGACGAGGTGCGCGAGATCGCGATCGCCGGTGCCAAGGTGCTGCGCGACGAGGCGGCGAAGCGCCCCGACACCGACTGGCATTTCGAGTATTCGCCCGAGACGTTCTCGACCGCCGAACTCGATTTCAGCATCGAGGTCTGCGAGGCGGTGATGCAAGTGCTGGCCCCGACGCCCGAGCATCCGATAATCCTCAACCTGCCCGCCACGGTGGAGGCGGCGACACCCAATATCTACGCCGATCAGATCGAGTATTTCTGCCGCAACCTGCCTAATCGCGAGAGCGCGATCGTCAGCCTGCATACGCATAACGATCGCGGCACCGGCGTCGCGGCGGCGGAACTGGGCTTGATGGCAGGGGCGGACCGGGTCGAAGGATGCCTGTTCGGAAACGGCGAGCGCACGGGCAATTGCTGCCTCGTGACCATGGCGCTCAACATGTACACGCAAGGGGTCGATCCGGGCCTCGACTTTTCCGACATCGACCGCGTGATCGAAACGGTCGAATACTGCAACCAACTGCCCGTCCACCAGCGCCATCCCTATGGCGGGGAACTGGTCTACACCGCGTTTTCCGGCAGTCACCAGGACGCGATCAAGAAGGGGTTCGAAGCGCACGCCGCGCAGAACGACGAGCAGTGGCGCGTGCCGTATCTTCCGATCGACCCCGCCGATCTCGGCCGCGATTACGAAGCGGTGATCCGGGTCAACTCGCAGTCCGGCAAGGGCGGATTCGCCTGGGTGCTGGAGCAGGATCGCGGCCTGAAGCTGCCCAAGAAGATGCAGGCGGATTTCAGCCGCCACGTGCAGCACCTTGCGGATGAAATCGGCCGTGAACTCGCCGCGCCCGATATCTGGGAAGCCTTCCGCAAGGCCTATCATCTCGAACCGGGTGAAAATCCGTTCGAACTGGTCGATTACGAGGAGACGCGCGCGCCGGACGGCACGCGCATCTTCGCGGGCACGATTTCTGTCGAGGGACACGAACAGCGTGTCAGCGGACGTGGCAACGGCCTCATCTCTTCCGTCCTCAGCACGATCGAGGACGCGTTCGGCGTATTCTTGGAAGTGTGCGATTACACCGAACACGCGCTTTCCACCGGACGCGAGGCACGCGCCGCCGCGTATCTGGAATGCCGGGATGCCGACGGGCGAACGGTATGGGGTTGCGGCATAGACGAGGACGTGGCGACCGCCAGCGTTCGGGCGGTGCTGAGCGCGGTAAACACGGCAGAAGTTGCGCGTACGACTGCGTAATTTGCGATTTACCGGGGGTTCGGGCCGCAGTATGACCGGGTTCTCTTCGATGGATGGAACCCGTTCTTGGCGCTTCTTTCTTTCGGCCAGTTGCTGGCCCCTCACAGTGACTGGATCGGCCTGGCGCTGCTGATAGCGCTGTTCCTCGGTTTCGCGGTCGAACGTTACCCCCCGGTGGTCATCGCGGTTGTCGGCGGGATGGCCATGCTGGTTCTCGGCTACGTCAAGCCGGACGAGCTGCTGGCAGTTTTCGGCAATTCCGCACCTGTCACGATCGGCGCGATGTTCGTCATCAGCGGCGCGTTGCTGCGAACCGGAGCGCTGGAAGAAGTGTCGGGCTGGGTCATCCGCCGCACCTTGCGCCGGCCGCGCTTGGCCGTGGCGGAGATCGGCGCGGGTACGCTCGCCGCGTCCGCTTTCATGAACAATACGCCGGTAGTGATCGTGATGATTCCGATCGTTAAGCGGCTCGCGCGTGTGCTGGGCATCAATGCGACGCGCCTCCTGATCCCCCTGTCCTACCTGACAATCCTGGGGGGAACGCTGACGCTGATCGGCACGTCGACCAATATCCTGGTCGACGGGGTCGCGCGCGAGCAGGGGCAGGCCGCGTTCGGTATCTTCGAAATCACGGGCGTGGGCCTGTGCGCCGCGATCACGGGCTTTACCTTCCTTGCGCTCGCCGGCCCCGCCCTGCTGCCCGACCGCAAGGACCGCGTTCTGGCGGAGGACAGCGAGCGAACCACTTATCTCTCGCAACTCGTGCTGGTGCCCGAGAGCGATTATGTCGGTCGACCGGTCGGCGATACCGCCCTCACCCGGCGGCCGGGGGTGCGTATCATCGCGGTGCAACGCGGCGTTACGACCTGGCGCCGGGAGCTGACAGCGATCGTGCTGCAGGCGGGCGACCGCCTGGTGATCGCCACCTCGCCGGAGGAGCTCGCTTCCCTGGCCGAGGCGCGTGACTTCCGCGTCGGGCTCACCGGGGTCGGCGGCGGCATCACCATGGCTGGCCCCGATCGCGACGCGGACGCGCGCCTGATAGAGGCCGTGGTGTCCCACACCCATCCCGTCATCGGCCGTCGACTGGCAGAGATCCCGCTTCTCTCCCGCCTGAAGATCCGCGTGCTTGGCCTGTCCCGGCCTCGCCATCTCGCCGGTCCGGACCTGACCGAGGTGCGGGTGCGCGCCGGAGACCGCCTGCTGATCGCCGCCCTGCCCGATTCCGCGGCGGAGCTGCAGAGCAATGTCGACCTGGCGCAGGTCTCGCAGGCCCCGGCCCGCAGCTTCAAACGGGCCAAGGCTCCGATCGCGATCCTGACTCTCATCGCCATCGTGGTGGGTGCCGCGTTGTTCGATTACTCGATCGCCGCGCTGGCGCTGGTCGGTGTCGCGGTGGTGCTGGTCACCCATTGCATCGAGCCGGAAGAGGCATGGAGCGCGATCGACGGCAACACGCTCGTGCTGATCTTCGGCATGCTCGCCTTCGGCGAAGGCTTGCAGAACTGCGGCACGGTAGAGCTGGTGGTGGGTTGGCTGGAGCCGTTCCTGCGAACCGCCTCCCCCCTCGTCCTGCTGATCGCCGCCTATGCGCTCGCCAGTTTCCTGACCGAAACGGTGACGAACAACGCGGTGGCGGTCATTCTCACCCCGATCGTCATCACCCTCGGCAATGCGCTGGGGGTCGATCCCCGCGCGATGATCGTGGCGGTCATGTTCGGGGCCAGCGCCAGTTTCGCGACCCCGATCGGCTATCAGACCAACACGCTGGTCTATGGCGCGGCGAATTACCGTTTCATGGACTTCGTGAAGATCGGGCTCCCCATGAACATCGTCGTCGGGATAGCATCGTGCATCGCGATCGAGGCGTTCTTCGGATAGCGCGCAGCTTTCGTCGCTCGGCCTGACGCTACGGCCCGCAGGCGCCGCCGCACCCGCTCTCGACAACCGCGCCGGTGCGCCATACTCGGGCAAAAACACTTTGTCCGGAGACAGTGCCCATGCCCCTTCCCGCCCCGTTCGACCGGCTGCGCCTACCCGTCATCGCCTCGCCGATGTTCATCGTTTCCGGCCCCGAGCTGGTCATCGCGCAGTGCAAGGCGGGCATCGTCGGCAGCTTTCCGGCGCTGAACGCGCGCCCCAGCGGCGTGCTCGACGAATGGCTCGCCCGGATTACCGAGGAACTGGCCGCGCACGATCGAGCCAATCCGGATCGCCCATCCGCGCCCTTCGCCGTCAACCAGATCGTCCACAAGTCCAACGCCCGGCTCGAAGAGGACATGGGCGTGTGCGAGAAGTACAAGGTGCCGCTGGTCATCACCTCGCTCGGCGCGCGCGAAGAGGTGTTTGCCGCGGTCAAGAACTGGGGCGGCATCACCCTGCACGATGTCATCAACAACCGCTTCGCGCACAAGGCGATCGACAAAGGCGCGACCGGGCTCATTCCCGTCGCCGCCGGTGCCGGGGGGCATGCTGGCACGCAATCGCCCTTCGCGCTGATGCAGGAAATCCGCGAGTGGTTCGACGGGCTGGTCGCGCTGTCGGGCTCGATCGCGCATGGCCGCTCGATCCTGGCGGCGCAGGCGCTCGCCGCCGACTTTGCCTATATCGGCAGCGCCTTCATCGCGACGAAGGAAGCGAACGCGGTCGACGGCTACAAGCAGGGCATCGTCGACGGCAGCGCCGAGGGGATCGTCTATTCCAATCTCTTCACCGGCGTGCACGGCAACTATCTGCGCTCCAGCATCGAGACGGCGGGCATGGACCCCGACAACCTGCCCGAAAGCGACCCGAGCAAGATGAATTTCGGCAGCGGCGGCAGCTCGAAGAGCAAGGCGTGGAAGGACATCTGGGGCTCCGGCCAAGGCATCGGCGCGGTCAAGGCAGTCGAAAGCGTCGCCGATTTCGTCGACCGCCTGGAGGCGCAGTACGCCGAGGCGCGGGAGCGGTTGCTGGCGGGATGACAAGCCAAGAGGGGTGACAAAGGTTACAGGGCGTCACTTTCGGTCCCGGCAAGCAAATCGATGTTATAATTGCATAAACTGACCGCTCCGAAAAGCGGACGGACAGTGGGAGGGAGGCGAAACGCGCTCCTGAAAGGGGCCGACAATGAGAAAGACCCTCCGCCGGTACCGAGCTGCGTCCAAGTAGGAAAGCGCGGGTGCCACGGCTTCAGGGCGTTGCGACTGCGGTCATGCTGTCTCTGGCACCGGAACGACGCCCGGCGGAGGCTGCCTTTACCGAAACTGATGTCTTGCCAACATCGGCACCATTGCCACCAGAATGGCGATACCCACGACCAGCCCAGCCATCGCATATCGTTCGGGCGTTGGCTGAATCAGCGTGTTGTAGGCCAGCACCCATGGAAACCACTCGGCCTGCTGCCTCCGGCTGATCATCACGGCAAGCGCAACCAGGGTGCCACCGATACCGAAGATCAGCGGGACGACGAAATTGGCAAAGCGCAATGAAACCCATAGTTGAAGGCCGACCAAGATAGTCATGGAGGCGGTCATCAGTGCGCCCTTTTGCGCCAGTCTCGACAATGGGAAAGGTTCCTTGGGAAGGCCGGGGCCCATCGCGCCACCCAGCCACGTGCCGAGACTGGCAAAGGCAAGGACGAGCGCGGTCATCAGGATCACGGCTGCCAATGTCACAATGATCTTCGCCACGAATATCCGCCACCGCGCGATGGGCAATGCGAGCAAGTGGTCCCAACCGTGCCCCCGATGCTCGATCTGGGCGGTCAATGCGGTGAAGGCGGCGATGACCATCGGCGCCAGGAACAGCGCCCAGAGTGGCAGAGCGAAGCGATATGTATCGGTCCACGACGCCGCACGATCGTTCGACAGCAGGGCCAGCATCACCAGCAATCCCGGGAGAGCCGGTGCGACCACCGCGATCAGCAAAGCGAGCGATCCCCTGAGCTTGTGCACCTCGTTAACGACGAGCGCGATCATGCCGCTCTCCTTTTCGGGCCCTGCCGCGCTGCGCCATCCTCGGCACGCAAAGTATCGCGATAGAGATCTTCCAGGCTACGCTTGCGCGGCGTCATTGCCGACACCGCGATTCCGTGCGTGACCAATAGTCGATTTGCGGCAGCGGCCGCTGCCCGATCTTCACCAGGACACTGAACGCGGATGGCACCTTCATCGACAAGGCTCGCTGGCACTCCGTTAGCGATCAAGACCTCCATCGCCGCGCCTGCGCGGTCCACTGTGAAATCGATTTGCGACGAGCGGTCCAGCAGGTCCGCGACGGAGCCCTGCAGTACCGCTGATCCGGCGCGAAGCAGGCACAGTCCCTGGGCGGTTTGCTCGACCTCAGAAAGCAGGTGGCTGGATACGAAGACCGTGCCTCCGATCCGGTCCGGCAATTCGCGTATGAGCCTGCGCATTGCCATGATGCCGTCCGGATCGAGGCCATTTGTCGGCTCGTCGAGCAGCAAGAGGCGCGGCTTTCCTAGCAATGCACGCGCGAGGGCAAGGCGCTGTTTCATGCCCAGGGAATAGTCGCGCACGCGTTTATTGCCCGCGCGCTGAAGTTCTACCAGTTCGAGAACCCGGTCGATCTCGCGTTCGCGCAAACCCAGCACCCTTCGGGTGAGTTCAAGGTTGGCGCGCCCGCTCAGATGGTCGTAGACCGACGCGCTTTCCACAAACGCGCCCACGCCGGACAACGCCTGAAGACGGTGCGCAAATAGGTTGTGGCCCAGCAGATGGACGCATCCCCGGTCGGGTCGCAGCAGGCCGAGCAAAAGGCGCAACGTGGTGGTCTTGCCCGCGCCGTTCGGCCCGAGGAAGCCAAAGACGCAGCCGGTAGGGACCTGCAGACTCAATCCATCGACCACCACTGTCTTGCCGAAGCGCTTCGTCAGGTTCTGTGTCTCGATCGCGAACATGGGTGCAGCCCTCTTGCGACTCTTTAATTGAGAGCTAAATTCTGGGCAGATCGAAAATTTAAGTCAAGATTAAATCGCGCTAAGACCCAACACGCTTTTTCGCGATTGGAGCAGCTGCCAGCGTCACCCATCACCGGGGGTACGTTTCGTACTAGTGGTCGCGTTCGGGATGGAGATTGTCATGCTTTTCGTTTCCAACGCGCGCTGGTGCACGAACTCGGCGGTTTCCCGCCCAATCGGCTACCGATGCTGGTCTACCTTGCGGGTGTATGGACCGTCAGACAGCTTTCGCTCGATTGGCCTGGGGTCAGATGTTCAACCACTGCTGCACCTCCGCCTGCGACTCCTTTGGGAGGGCGCTGGCAGCTGGCGGTACGGCCAGCGTCTTCCTGACCCATCATTGTGGGGGCTGCTTCTCGGTCCCGCAAATGGCGCAAGGCTAGCAGTCGATCCGCCGGTTATCACCGTCGTTCTGGTCGGCTTTCTGATGTTGGTAATGGCCTTTGTGACGAAACGCGCCGCGGCCGAGGAAGAATTGGGTGGATTGTTCTGATCCCCGTAAGGATCACGCGCGATGATGTCCTTGCCGAGCGCAGGATGACCGGGCGACTTGCTCGACTAAATCTATGCCGAAACGGACCTCGACGCGACCGACTAACGTCCGCACAACCCTGCGTCTCTGGGGTCGCCCCCCTACTCGGCGTCCTCCACATCGACCGTTTCGCCGGTCACGCGCTGGGCCAGGGCGGCGCTGATGAAGGGGTCGATCGCGCCGTCGAGTACGTCGTCGGGGCTGGTCGAGATTTCGCCCGTGCGCAGGTCCTTCACCTGCTGGTAGGGCTGGAGGACGTAGCTGCGGATCTGGTGGCCCCAGCCGATCTCGGTCTTCTCGGCATATTCGCTACCGGCCGCCGCCTCGCGTTCGGCCATCTCGCGTTCGAACAGCCGCGCTTTCAGCATGTTCATCGCGGTCGCGCGGTTCTTGTGCTGGCTGCGGTCGTTCTGGCTCGCGACCACGATGCCGGTCGGCTGGTGGGTGATGCGGACCGCGGAATCGGTCGTGTTGACGTGCTGTCCACCCGCGCCGCTGGCGCGGTAAGTGTCGATCTTGAGGTCGCTTTCGTTGATCTCGATCTCGATATCGTCGTCGATCACCGGATAGACCCACACGCTGGAAAACGAGGTGTGGCGCCGGGCCGAGCTATCATAGGGGCTGATCCGCACGAGCCGATGCACGCCGCTCTCGGTCTTGGCATAGCCATAGGCGTTCTCGCCCTTCACCAGCAGCGTGGCGGACTTGATGCCCGCGGCCTCGCCCGCCTGATATTCGACCGTCTCCACCTTGAAGCCGCGCCGTTCGGCCCAGCGCGCGTACATGCGCAGCAGCATCTCGGCCCAGTCCTGGCTTTCGGTGCCGCCCGCGCCCGCGTGGATTTGATATAGGTGTCGTTGGCGTCCGCCTCGCCCGACAGCAGCGCCTGCACCTTGTCGGCATCGGCGCGGTCGGCGAGCTTCGCCAGGCTCGCGAGACCTTCGTTCGCGATGTCGTCGTCGCCCTCGGCATCGCCCATCTCGACGAATTCGATCGCGTCGTTCTTCTCGGAGTCGATCTCGCGCACGGTGTTGACCGCGTTTTCGAGCCGCTTCTGCTCCTGCGTGATCGCCTGTGCCTGCTTGGGATCGTCCCACAGCGTGGGGTCCTGCACGCGGGCATTGAGCTCGTCGAGGCGGCGCAGCGCGCGCTCCCAGTCCAGCGACTGGCGCACCAGCGCGAGCGCGGCGTCGATACGGTCGATATGGGCCTGCCCTTCGGCACGCATATGGGAAAACTCCTGAATTCGTCTGGAAAGCGCGCCTAGCGCAGCACGCGCGCGGGGGAAAGGCCGCCGCCCCCGGTCGAGGCAATCGCTACCGTCCGGTGAGCCTGTGTACGGCGGCGAGGCTGTTCTTCACATGCTCGGCCGGATTCATGTCGGAATAGACGCTGGCCACCTTACCGTCCTGTCCGATGACATAGGTCGTGCGGCTGGAATAGCCGGTCGTCGCCCCGTCCTTGCCCTTCAGCGACACATCGTACTTGTTCAGCAAGGCCGGGCTGGCCGCGGCGACGGTGAACTTGCCGGCGCATTTCTCGGATGAGAACTTGGCCAGCTGGTCGGTATTGCCTGCGGTCATGCCGATCACGGTCGCGCCCGCGGCTTTGAACTTGGCGATATTCTGCGCGAAGGTATGCGCCTCGACATTGCAGCCGGGGGTGAAGGCGGCGGGGAAAAAATAGAGCACCACCGGCCCGTTCCTCAACGCGGCTTTCAGATCGACGGTCACCGGCTTGCCCGCCATCGCCCCGCGCGCGGTGAAGGCTGGCGCGGCTTTGCCGACCGGGATTTCGGCCATGGTGGGCGACGCGACAAGGGTCGCAGCGGCAAGCGCCATGGCGGCGAAGGGTGCGTAGCGGGTCATGCGACGCATCATGAACCGCTGACGCGCCGCCGCCAAGCGCAATCTGGCGGCTAGTAGATCCCGCCTTGCTGCTCTACGAAGTCGTTCCGGCGCTCTTCGCCCTGGGTGCTGCGGCGTTCCGTCACGGGCCGCTCCGCCTCGCGGATAAGGGCCAGGATGCGCCGCCGTTCCGCCGCCAGTTGCTCGCGGCGGGTGGTCCGGGGCGGTTCGGTATCGGGCTTGAAAGCCTCCCATATCACCGATGCCTTCACCGCATCGCTGGCCGTCTGGCCGAACACGCGTTTCCCGCTGACCCGGTCGATCTGAACCATCCGCACGCCCGGCGGTGCCACCGCGGGGGAATCGTCCCACCGCTTGCGCGTATCCTCGATGAACTTCTTCAGCACCGGCGCGGCGACCGTCGCGCCCTGGGCATAGCCGCCCATGTTGCGCGGATTGTCGAACCCGATGAAGACGCCCGCGATGCGCTGCTGCGTGCCGCCCATGAACCAGGTGTCCTTCGGCCCCGTGGTCGTGCCGGTCTTGCCGAACAGCGGCAGGCCCATGCCGGAAAGGCGGCGGCCCGTGCCCCGGATCACGACGCCTTCGAGCATATGCGTGACCTGGTAGGCTGTGCGCGGGTCGAGCACCTGCTTGCCCGTCGGGCCGAGGCGCGGCATCGGCTTCCCGTCCCATTCGGCCATGTTGCAGCCTTCGCACGGGCGGTCGTCGGCGCGCCAGATCACCTTGCCCCGGTGGTCCTGAACGTAATCGATCAGCGTCGGATTATGCAGTCGACCGCGATCGGCCAGCGCCGCATAGGCGTTCACCATGCGCAGCACGGTGGTCTCGCCCGCTCCCAGCGCGAAGGCGGGATACGGCTTGTAATCGCCGATATTCATCCGCTTGAAGGTGTCGACGACGTTCTTCATCCCCGCATCCATCGCGATGCGGACCGTCATCAGGTTCTGGCTCTGCTCGAGCCCCCAGCGCAGGGTATGCGTGCCGCCCGCGCCGCCGCCCGAATTGCTGAAGCATTTCTCGCCCAAATTGGCGCCCTGGTAGAAGCAGTAAGAGGTGTTCGCGACCTGCGTGGAGGGGGTCATGCCGTGGTCGAGCCCGGTGGCGTAAACGAACGGCTTGATGGTGGATCCCGGCTGCCGCATCGCCTGCGTCGCGCGGTTGAAACTGCCGAGGCGGAAATCGAACCCGCCCTGCATCGCGGTGACGCGGCCGGTCTGCGGATCTTCCACAACCATGCCGCCCGACACCTCGGGTATCGTGCGAACCGCGTAGTTGGAGCCGGATGGCGCGGCCGCGATCACGTCGCCTGCCTTCAGCTTCGACGGCAGGCCGATCAGCGGCGCGGTCTTCCCGTCGGAGAAACCGATCGTCGCGCGCGAGCCGCTGCGTTCGGTGACCACGCCGACGCGCCAGTCCTTGTAGTTCACGCCCAGGTTGGAGCTTGCGAGCTGGCTCTGCCAGTCGCCGTCGTCGAAATCGATCGTCGCGATCGGCCCGCTCCAGCCGCGGCTGCCATGGTAGCGCAAGAGGCCGTAGCGCAGCGCGTCGCGGGCCGCGTCCTGCAACTGCGTGTCCAGCGAGGTGCGGACCCACAGGCCCCCGGCATAGACGCTGTTGCGCCCATCCTCGGCGGTTTCCCCGAAGCGGTCGATCAGTTCGCGCCGGACCTCCTCCAGAAAATAGCCCGCATCGGCAGAGCGAGTGGTGCGCTGAGTCACGAGGCCGAGCGGCTGCGCCTCCGCGGCGCGCGCCTCGGCCGGCGTGATGAAGTCGTTCTTCGCCATCTGGTCGAGCACGAAATTGCGCCGCGCCACCGCCTTGTCGTGATATTTCGCGCGGCCGTATTGCTCCGGTGCCTTGGGCAGGATGGCCAGGAACGCCGCCTCGTGCAGGTCGAGATCGGCGACGTCCTTGTCGAAATAGGCGCGCGATGCCGCCTGCACGCCGAAGCTGCGCCGGCCCAGCGGGATTTCATTGAGATAGAGCGTCAGGATCTCCGGCTTGCTCATCACGCTTTCGATCCGGCGCGCGAGCACCATTTCCTTCAGCTTGCGCGTGACCGAGTATTCGTCGCCCAGCAGCAGGTTCTTTGCCACCTGCTGGGTGATGGTGGACCCGCCCACCGCGCGCTCGTCCGACCCGTATTTGCGCGCGTAGTCGACCACCGCGTTGAGCGTGCCCGACAGGTCCACCCCGCCGTGAGTGAAGAAGGTCTTGTCCTCCGCCGAAAGGAACGCGTTGATCAGCGGCTTCGGGAAGTCCGCATATTGCAGCTGCACCCGCCGCTCGCGGGCATAGGAATGAACGATCTCGCCATCGATCCCGCGCACCACCGTGGGCAGCGGGGTCTCGTAATCGGTCAGCGATTCCGCGTCGGGGAGGCTCCAGACGAGATAGACGTAGAGCGCCAACAGCAGGGCCAGCCCGATCGCGCCGAGGGAGAACAGCCAGCGGAACAGCCCGCTGGTATTCCACCATCCGCGAAAGCCATCGACGAGGGCATGCCAGCCCTCAGTAAGCTGGGAAAACGCCCCCGACGCCTCTCGGCGGATGCGATAATGAAAAGGAACGGTACCGTCAGACATGATGCGCGCGCGGCCCTAGCATGGCGATCCTGTCGCGCGCCATAACCAATCTCTCGCCACGGGCCAGCCTAGCCGACCGGCGTCTGGCGCGCGAAGTAGATGCGGATCGCCCGCGCCATGGTGTCGGCGAAGCGCCGCCGCCCCTCCGGCGAGACGAGCCGCGCGGCATCAGATGGATCGGTGAGGAAGCCCGCTTCGTACAGCACCGCCGGCAAGTCAGGCGCGCGAAGGACGGCCAGCGCGGCGGAGCGGCGGGGTTGCGGATTGAATTGCAGCCGCCCTTCCCCCTCGCGCATGATCAGCCGCGCAAATTCCTCCGATTTCTCCTGCACCCGCCGTTGCGAGAGTTCCACCAGGATCGAGCTGACCTCGCTGTCGGTATCCGCCACATCGACGCCGTTGAGCCGGTCGGCATCGTTTTCCCGCTCGGCAAAGCGGGCGGCCGCCTCGCTGGATGCCTTGCTCGACAGCGTGTAGATACTGGCCCCCTGAACCGGCGAATCTTCCGCCGAGCTGTCCGCGTGGATGGAAATGAACAGGTCGGCGTCGAGGCGGCGCGCGACTTCGGGCCGCTCGGACAGGATGCGGAAGCTGTCGTCGTCGCGGGTCATCGCCACCCGCACCCCGCCTTCTTCCAGCAGGCGATCGCGCAATGCCTGGGCGAGCGCCAGCACCAGCCGCTTTTCCTCTATCCCCCCGGCGCTGGCGCCCGGGTCCCGGCCACCGTGCCCGGCATCGATGACCACCAGGGGGCGCGAGCGGTCCATCGGACCCTGGACGGGCGGCAAGTCTTCGGCACCGTGCGTATCGGGCAATCGCAACGTCAGCACGTAGTCGCGGCCGAGATACGGCACCGGCAGCGTCAGGCCCAGCGCCAGCAGCGCGCCGCACAGCGCCAGCGGACACAGCAGGACCAGCAGGATTTTCGCGCGCATCGACATCGCCAGCCCGCAGATACGGGCGGTAAGCCCCCGATGGCAACATCATAGAAAGCTTCGCAGTTGCCGTGGCCCCGCGGGGGTGCTAGCCCATGATGGCCCAAGGAACGGGCCGGGAGGATAGCAGGCGGCGGCGGCGACATCGCGCGCTTCCGCGTCCACTACCCGGTGAATGTTCCCGTGGCACGGACGGGTACCTATGCCCGATCCAATGACAGGTTGATGCGACAGATGAACAGCTCCTTCCCCTCCCTCGCCATGCCAATGCCAGGCATTACGGCGATCGGTGCGGGGAAAGCGGCGCACACGACGTGCGCATTCGCTGGCGCAGACACGATCCCCCGCACCGTGGCGACGCAGCGCCCGGGGCGGTTCCCGCATTCCGCGCCGTCCCTTCCGGACGGACGCGGCCTTTCCCAAAATTCGCGCCGCCGCGCCCCGGGCCTGTCCCGGCGCCCCGGCGCATGGAGAATACAATATGGCAACGCGCATGCTTATCGATGCGCGCCACCAGGAAGAAACCCGGGTGGCGGTCCTCAAAGGCAACCGGATTGAGGAATTCGATTTCGAATCTGCCGAACACAAGCAGATCAAAGGCAATATCTATCTCGCGAAAGTAACCAGGGTCGAACCGTCGCTGCAGGCGGCCTTCGTCGATTTCGGCGGTAACCGGCACGGTTTCCTCGCCTTCGGTGAAATCCACCCCGACTATTATCAGATCCCCAAGGAGGACCGCGAGGCGCTCCTGGCCGAGGAAGCGGAAGCGGCCGAGGAAGAGGCGCGCTTGCGCGCCGAGGACGAAGAGCACGGCAACCTGCCCGGCGACGAATACGACGCCGAGGACGAGGAAAGCGCCGAAGCACTGGCCGAAGACCTGGCCGAGGACGGCGTCGAGGAAATCGACACCTCCGAGAAGGACCGGGTCTCTACCATCGAGGAAGGCCGCGTCGACAACGGCGACGATGACGACGACAGCGACGACGATAACGACGACGGCGAAAGCTCGAACCGCCGCGGCCGTCGTGGTCGCGGTCGCCGCCAGGGCAAGGGCGG
This sequence comes from Erythrobacter sp. 3-20A1M, assembly GCF_018636735.1. Taxonomy (NCBI): domain Bacteria; kingdom Pseudomonadati; phylum Pseudomonadota; class Alphaproteobacteria; order Sphingomonadales; family Erythrobacteraceae; genus Erythrobacter; species Erythrobacter sp. 3-20A1M. Next base: position 71,122 of record NZ_CP045200.1, read on the forward strand.
CAACCAGCGCGGCCGGGCCAAGCAGGTCGACGAAGTACGCGCGCGCCGCCAGGCGCTGCGCCGCCGCTACAAGATCCAGGACGTCATCCACCGCCGCCAGGTGCTGCTGGTACAGGTCGTCAAGGAAGAGCGCGGCAACAAGGGCGCGGCTCTGACCACCTATCTCAGCCTCGCGGGCCGCTACACCGTGCTGATGCCCAACAGCAGCCACGGCGGCGGCATCAGCCGCAAGATCAGCTCCGCCAGCGACCGCAAGCGGTTGAAGCAGGTGATGAACGATCTCAGCCTGCCGAAATCGATGGGCCTTATCGTGCGCACCGCCGGGCTCCAGCGGACCAAGACCGAGATCAAGCGCGATTTCGACTATCTCGCCCGGTTGTGGGACGAAATTCGCGAGAAGACGCTCTCTTCCAGCGCGCCGAGCCTGATCCATTCGGACAGCGACCTGATCAAGCGTGCGATCCGCGACATCTACAATCGCGAGATCGAGGAAGTCGTGGTCGAGGGCGAGGACGGCTACAAGCTGGCCAAGCAGTTCATGAAACTGCTGATGCCCAGCCACGCGCGCCGGGTGAAGGCCTATTCCGATCCCGTCCCGCTGTTCCAGCGCTATGGCGCGGAGGACCAGCTGCGGGCGATGTACGATCCGGTCGTGCAGCTCAAATCGGGCGGCTATCTGGTCATCAATCCGACCGAGGCGCTGGTCTCGATCGACATCAACTCGGGCCGCTCGACCAAGGAACACGGGATCGAGCAGACCGCGGTCGCGACCAACCTGGAAGCGGCGAAGGAAATCGCCCGCCAGCTGCGCCTGCGCGACATGGCCGGTCTCGTCGTGATCGACTTCATCGACATGGAATCGAACGGCAATGTCCGGAAGGTGGAGCGCGCGATGAAGGACGCGCTCAAGAACGACCGGGCCCGTATCCAGGTCGGCCGCATCTCCGGCTTCGGCCTGATGGAAATGAGCCGCCAGCGCCTGCGCACCGGCGTGCTGGAAGCGACCACGCGCGCCTGCCCGCATTGCGACGGCACCGGGCTGGTCCGCACCGCGTCCAGCGCGGGCCTTTCCGCGCTGCGCCTGATCGAGGACGAGGCGGCCAAGGGCAAGGGCACGGTCATCACCCTGTCGGCCAGCACCGAGGCGGCGGTCTATCTCCTCAATTCCAAGCGCGCCGACCTGCAGGAAATCGAGCAGCGCTATGGCGTCAGTGTCGAGGTGGTGCCCGAAGGCGAGGACGAAGGTGCCAAGATGACGGTGGGCAGCTCCGGCCCCCGCCCGACCGAGGCACCGAAATTCGACCCCATCGTCGATGACGAGGAGCCGGAGGAAGACGATACCGGCGACACCGACGAGCGCGACGAAGAGGACGACCGCGACGATCGCGACGATCGGGGCGATCGCTCGAACAAGAAGCGTCGCCGTCGCCGGGGTGGCCGCGGCCGCAACAAGAACTCCGGCAACGACGAGCATTCCGGCTCCGACGACGATAGCGAGGACGAGGACGACAACACTTCGCGGTCGAACGGCGATGATGGCTCGGACGAAGGCGAAGGGAGGCCCAAGAAGCGGCGTCGCCGTGGCGGTCGCCGCCGGGGCGGGCGCGGTTCGCGCGGCGGCCAGGACGGCTCGCATGACGAGAGCACCGACGAGGCCAACGAGAAAGCGGCGGAAAAGGTCGCCGAACAGGTGCAGGACGACATGGCGGTGGTTGCCGGTCCCGACGGGGCCGAGGAAACCGCGGAAGCCATGGCGGACCACGCGGCGGAGAAGGAAGCGGCCAAGCCCAAGCGGCGCACCCGCGCCAAGAAGGCGGACGCCGCTCCCGATACGAGCGACGCCACACCGGCAACCGACACGCCGGCAACCGAAGAGGCTGCGGAGGAAAAGCCCAAGCCGAAACGCACCCGCCGCAAGAAGGCCGATGCGCCCGCGGACGGCGATAGCGAAGCCAAGTCCGAAGAGGCCGAAGCGCCGGCCAAGCCCAAGCGCCGCAGTCGCGCGAAAAAGGCCGACGACAAGCCTGCCGGGGAGCAGCCTGCGGACGATACCTCGCTGGTGGAACAGGCTGCGGGAGACGTCGCGAAAACCGCGAAGAAGTCGACCCGCAAGGCTGCCAAGCCGAGCGAACCGACGGAGCCGACCGAGCAGCCGGAAGGCAGCGCGGGTACGGTCGAGACTGCCAAGCCCGCCCGCAAGGGTTGGTGGCAGCGCACCTTCGGCGAATGACGGGTCCGGGGCGCGGGAGTTTTCTTCCGCGCCCCGCCCCCTTCTCATCTCTCAGGTCTCAGGCTGGAACCTGCTCGCCCTTCCAGTCGAAATGCCCACCGCTGTCCGACGGCGTCAGACCGTCGATCACGCCTAGCAAATTCTCCGCCGCCCGGCCCGCGTCGGTCAGCTGACCGTCTCGCAGGTTGGACTGGAACGGCTCCGACAGCGCGGTATCGACCGTTCCGGGATGCAGCGCGGCGACCACCGCCTGGCTGTGCGTCCGGCCCAGTTCGATGCCGAAGTTGCGGATCATCATGTTGAGCGCCGCCTTGCTCGCGCGGTAGCTGTGCCAACCCCCGATCCGGTTGTCCCCGATCGAACCCACGCGCGCGGACAGCGCGGCAAACACGCTACGCCCCTCGCGCGGGAAAAGCGGCAGCACATGCTTCGCGATGAGCCCGGGGCCGATGGTATTGATGCGGAACACTCGCTCCATCGCGTCCGCGTCGAGCTGGCGAAAACTGCGTTCCGGCCCCCGCCCTTCCGGCAGGGTGAGTACGCCACTGGCAACGATCACGAGGCGCGGCGGATCGTCGGCCATCGTGCGCGCCGCCGCAGCGATGCTGTCCTCGTTCTCCAGATCGAAGCGAAAGGGCGCGACGCTGGGGAGGCCCGGTCCCTCGCCGCTGCGCGATCCGGCATGAATACGCTGAACCCCGCGTTCGGCCAGCGCTGCGACCAACGCGCGCCCGATCCCGCCGCTTGCCCCGAACACTGCCGCGCTTTCCAAATCATGTTTCGCCGCCGCCATACGGGAATAGACGGGGAAACACGCGCGACAGTTCCCTCGCGCACGCACCCCGAACGCCTTGTGCAGCGCGGCACAATCGTTAGATAGGCACCGAAGCGAAAACAGGATTGTTCATGGCGCAGCTTACTCTTCCGAAAAATTCCAAGGTCAACGGCAAGGGGCAGGTCCACAAGGCCGAGGGCGGCGGCCGGATCAAGACTTTCAAGATCTATCGCTACGATCCGGAAAGCGGCGAAAATCCCCGGTACGACACGTTCGAGCTCGATCTCGACAATTGCGGCCCGATGGTTCTCGACGCGCTGTTCAAGATCAAGAACGAGGTCGATCCGACGCTGACCTTCCGCCGCTCCTGCCGCGAGGGCATCTGCGGCTCGTGCTCGATGAATCTAAATGGCAAGAACGGGCTCGCCTGCACCACCGCGATCGAGGATCTGAAGGGCGACATCCGCATCACCCCCCTTCCCCACATGGAAGTGGTCAAGGATCTGGTCCCCGACTTCACCCATTTCTACGCGCAATACGCCTCGATCCGCCCTTGGCTGCAAACTGTCAGCCCGACGCCCAGCGGCAAGGAACGGCTCCAGAGCCCCGAACAGCGCGAGCAGCTCGACGGCCTCTACGAATGCATCCTGTGCGCCTGCTGCTCGTCCAGCTGCCCGAGCTATTGGTGGAATTCCGACAAGTTCCTCGGCCCCGCGATCCTGCTCCAGGCCTATCGCTGGCTCGCAGACAGCCGCGACGAGATGACCGGCGAGCGGCTCGACGATCTGGAGGATCCGTTCCGACTCTATCGCTGCCACACCATCATGAATTGCGCGAACGCCTGCCCCAAGGGCCTGAGCCCGGCGAAGGCGATCGCCGAGACCAAGAAGATGATGGTCGAACGGCAGATGTAACTTGGCGATTGCCGATGACGCGTTCGAAACCGGTCCCGATCCGGACCATCCGGGCTGGAACCAGTGGAATTTACGGGACGAGACGCTGTTCAATACGGCGGTGCTCGGCCGGTTGATCGTGCGGCGCGAGGACGAACGATGCCGCCTGCGCATGTTCCCCCAGCGCCGCCACGAGAACCTGCAAGGGATGGTTCACGGCGCGGCGACGCAGGGCCTGATCGACATCGCCCTATTCGCGACGCTCCACACGCTGGGGCGCAGTGACGCAGGTCCGTCGGTCACCCTCGAAATCTCCACCCAGTTCATCGGCGGGGGCGATCCCAATCGCCCGCTGGATGCGGTCAGCGAAGTGATGCGCGAGACCGGCCGGCTGCTGTTCGTTCGCGGCACGGTCGAACAGGACGACGATATCGTCGCCGCCTATTCCGGTATCGTGAGGAAACTGCCGCCAAGATGAGCGGCATGCTGAGCCGATACGAGGCGCTGATCGCCGCGGACGAACTGCGCGCCGATGCGGGTCAGCGAGCGGTGGCGGAGCGTCTGGAGGCGCTTCAGAGCGAACTCGAGAGCAGCCGCGTGAAGCGATCCGCGCTCGGGCGGTTACTGCATCGCCCGGAACAGCCGCCGCGCGGGCTCTATATCTGGGGCGGCGTCGGGCGCGGTAAGTCGATGCTGATGGACCTGTTCTTCGAAACGCTCGACATGCGGGCCAAGCGCCGGGTCCACTTCCACGCCTTTATGCTCGAAGTCGACGCGATGATCCGCGAGGAGCGCGAGGGGCAACGCGGCGACCCCATCGCCCCGGTGGCGAAGCGGATCGCGGAAGACGTGCGGTTGCTCGCCTTCGATGAGATGGTCGTCAACAACACCGCCGACGCAGCGATCATGAGCCGGCTGTTCACCGCTCTGATCCGCGACGAACGCGTGACGGTCGTCACCACCAGCAACCGGCCGCCGTCCGATCTCTACAAGGACGGGCTCAATCGCTCGCTATTCCTGCCGTTCATCGATCTGATCGAGGCGGAGCTGGACGTGGTCGCGCTCGACGGGCCGACCGATTACCGGCTGGACCGGCTGGGCGAACTCGACACCTGGCACACGCCGCTGGGTGAAGCATCGACCGAGCAGGTGCGCGAGGCGTTCTTCCGCCTGACCGATTACAAGCCGGAAGACGCGGCGCATGTCCCCTCCGCCGATCTCGACCTCGGGGGCGGTCGCAGCCTACACGTGCCCAAGAGTCTGAAGGGCGTGGCGGTCTTCAGCTTCAAGCGGCTATGCGGTGAAAACCGCGGCGCGGCGGACTATCTCGCCATCGCGCGTGCTTATCATACCGTGATCGTCGTCGGCATTCCGCAGATGGACGCGGACCGGCGCAACGAGGCGATCCGGTTTACCAAGCTGGTCGACGCGCTGTACGAGCTGAAGGTGAAGTTCTTCGCCACTGCCGCGGTCGAGCCGGAGAACCTCTACCCGGATGGCGACGGCAGTTTCGAATTCGCACGCACGGTCAGCCGGCTGGAAGAAATGCAGAGCCCGCAATACATGGCACTTGGCCACGGCAGCGATTGACGGGGGCCGCGCCGCTTCCCATCTCCCACCCGTTCCGGCGGACAGGCAACCCCGCCGATGTGGGACTACCGACATGATCGAAATACGACCGTTCGACAGCCTCGGCGCGGCCAATCACGGCTGGCTCGACGCGCATCACCATTTCAGCTTCGCCGGTTACTACGACCCCGCCCGCATGGGCTGGGGCGCGATCCGGGTGTGGAACGACGACACGATCGCGGCCAAGAGCGGCTTTCCGCCGCATCCGCACGACAACATGGAAATCGTCACCTACGTCCGGACCGGCGCGATCACGCACGAGGATTCGCTGGGCAATCGCGGGCGAACGGGAGCGGGCGACGTGCAGGTGATGAGCGCGGGTACCGGCATCCGCCATGCCGAATTCAATCTGGAAGACGAGGCCACCACGCTGTTCCAGATCTGGATCGAAGCCGACCGGCGCGGCGAGAAGCCGGGCTGGAGCCAGCGCGAATTCCCCTCCTCGACGCGCGAGGGCGGATTCGAGGTTCTCGCGGCCAAAGCCGGTAGCGGTGACGAAACGCTGCCGATCAACGCCGATGCGCGCGTCGCGGCAACCACGCTGCGCGCAGGGCAGAGCGCCGAATGGACCACCGTCGGCGACCGGCACGTCTATCTCGTCGCTGCCAGGGGCAGGATCGCCGTCAACGGCCAGCAGGCCAGTGCGCGCGACGGCATTGCCGTGACCGGTGAGGAAAAGCTGACCGTCGAGGCGCTCGACGATGCCGAGGTGATTCTGGTCGACGCCCGCTAGGCGATCTTGCGCCGTTCCTGCGCTGCGGCGAGCCGGGCCATCAGCCGAAGGTCCTGCTCGCCCAGCTGCAGGGCGGCATCCGCCCACAGCTCCGTAATCCGGCACAGCTCGGCAAGTTCGAGGTGCCAGGTCATCTTCATCGCACGTCGCCCGGCCACCAGCCCCGCATGGCGCCGATCCGACTTCTTGACGAAGGCGCGGGTCGCTTCCACCCCCTCGCCATCCTCCGCGATGTGGTGCACGAGGCCGAGATCGTACATCTGCTGCGCCGTGAAGGTCTCGTTCGACACGATCAGGCGATCCGCCATCGCGCTGCCGATCATCCGGCTGAGCAGCGCGTGCGCGCCCATGCCGGGGAACAGGCCGAACATGATTTCGGGCAGGCCGAAGGTCGCGCTGCGTTCGGCGATGATATAGTCGAACGACAGCAGCGCTTCGAACCCACCGCCTAGCGCTGCGCCCTGCACCAGCCCCACGGTCAGCATCGGGATGCCGAGCGTGTGGATATTACGGTGGAGGATCTCGCAGCAGCGATGACCATAGCGGACCAGCCCGGCCCGATCGCCTTCGAGGATCAGTTTCCGGAACAGTGTGAGATCGCCGCCATAGCAGAACACGCCGGGCGCGCGGCTGCCCAGGATCAGGAAGCGCAAGGGAACCTTGCCCGGTCCGAACCCTTCGCCGATCAGGCGCTGCCACCGTTCGAAATCGTGCAGCATCGTAGGCGTGAAACTCGCCCGTCCGTCCGGCCGCATGAAAGTCCACAGGCTCTGGCTCGCCGTTTCGTAGAACACATCCAGTTCGGAAAGTTCGAACAACCCTTCCGGAACAGGCTCGCTCCACCCGGCGAAGACCGAGCGTCCGCCCGCTTCTGCAGGATCTTCCTGCTCCGGATCCATGCCGGACCGGCTATCGAACTCACGTGCTGCTTGATCCATCTGCGCCCCCGGTTGGATCACCGCTTCCACGCAATTGTTACCAAACGACGGCCAAGGAGGCAAAAAAATTGTGCGAAATTAACCTAAAGTGATTCGTGGCAGGAGGCGTTCGGCTTCTGCAGGCGAGATCGGAGCGGCGCATTGGACAAGTGCGCTGGCAGGAATCGGCTCCCATGAGTGGAAGCAGAACCCCGCCGGGCGGCGCTCCTCGCGGTTGTTCTGCGCAATAGGCCATTGGCCAAGCGATAGGGCAGCGCGCAGTGGACATTATCGCTCACCCGCAATGCCATGCCGCCGTCGGCAACCGGGAGAGGTCAGGCGGCTTCGCGCGCGCCGTCCTCCAGCCATTCGATCAGAAGCGCGATGACGTGTCTGACGCCGCGCTCCTGCTCCTCGAGCCGCGCCTCGAGCATTTCGATACGCTTCAGCAGCGCATCGCGGTCTTCGCGCCCCGTATCGGGTTCGGCCGCAGGTTCCGGCTCCATCCTGGCGACCACGGCGAACGGGACTGGCTGCTCGGTGGGCGATGCATCGTCGTCTTGATCTTCGACAGGCGCTTCGTCCCGAGCCTCCACCGGTTTCTCGAACGGCCGGGCAATGTCGGCGGAAGGCGACGACCCGCGATAGGTCGCAGGCTGGAGATCGTCGAAGGCGTCGGCATCGAGCGCGAAACCGCCGGCAAAGATACCGTCGTCTTCGGGTTCGGCGGGCTCTTCACTTTCCGCATGGTCTTGGATGGGATCAGGTTCGCGCGATCCGCCCGGCGTATCGCGCTCATTGTCCTGCATGGTCTCCGCCGCGCCGGGCAGGCTGTTGTCGCTGTCCATCTCTTCCAAAACCGATCGCAGCATCGCCGCGTCGATGCGGGTGCGCTGGTCGACCGCGCCGAGCAGCAGGAGGCGCGTCGCGACCTGGTTGATCCGGCGCGGGATACCACCCGTCGCGGCGAAAATTCCGGCGAACACGTCGTCGTCCCACGCGGGTTCGCCCTGCCAGCCGACGCATTTAAGGCGATGTTCGATATAGGGCCGCACCTCCTCGCGCTGCATCGCGCCCAGATGATGCGTGGCGATGACTCGCTGGCGCAATTGCTCCAGCCGGTCGCTATCGGCGAGCATCGCCTTGAACTCGGGCTGACCCAGCAGGAGTTGCTGGAGCAGCGGGTGGGAGCCGAGCTGATAGTTCGACATCATCCGCAGCTCTTCCAACGCCTCGCTGGATAGGTTCTGCGATTCGTCCACCACCAGCAGGCAGCGGCGCCCGGCCCGCGCTTCCTCGTGCAGGAAAGCCTCGATCTCGCCCAGCGCGCTCGCCTTGTCGCGCCCCTCGACCGCCAGGCCGAAGCTTTGCGCGACGAGATGAACCATTTCCTCCCCATCCAGGCTGCTGGTGACGATCTGCCCGACCGTCATCTGTTCGGGATCGATCTTCTTCGTCAGGTGCGCGACGAGAGTGGACTTACCCGCCCCGATCTCGCCGGTGATGACAATGAAGCCCTCGCCCTGCGCCATGCCGTAGCCGAGATAGGACAGCGCCTTGCGATGCGTCGCGCTCTCGAAATAGAACGCCGGGTCGGGCGTGAGCTGGAACGGGCGCCCGGTCAGACCATAGAAATCGTCAAACATCGTCGTCTCCCTTGCGGGTTTCAGAAATCATAGCGCAGGCCCGACAGGGCGGAGGCGGTGGTCTGGTCCCGGCCCCAACGGACACGATGGGGTTCTCGATATATTGCGACAAGCGGACGCGAAGCACGCGGTATCTGCGGGAAAAGGGTGAATATCCGGTTAGTTCGGACCGGGTTCGGGCACATGAACGGCGGGGCGATAAGCGTTAACGAAGGGAACCCCCTAGATGAGGATCTCGCGCGCCGGCCCCTGCCCGAGGAACTGCGCGGGGGACGCGGTCGCGCCATAGGCACCGGCACAGAACACGGCGACGAGGTCGCCCACCTGTGCCACCGGCAATTGTGCCCGCTCGGCCAACCGGTCGAGGGGCGTGCACAGGCACCCGACAACATTCGCCACCTCTTCGAGCTCGGCAGCGAAGCGGCTGGCGATCGCGACGGGATAGTTGCGGCGCACCACCGTGCCGAAATTACCAGAGGCGGCGAGCTGGTGATGCAGCCCGCCATCGGTTACAAGAAAGGTCTCCCCATGGCTGTCCTTCCGGTCGACGATCCGGGTGAGATAGACGCCCGCAAGACCGACGAGATAGCGCCCCAGCTCGATGCACAGTTGCGTGTCCGCCAGCGTATCGGGCAGCGCGTCGAACCGCTCCTTTAGCGCGGAGCCGACAGCGTCGATATCGAGCGGTTCGTCGCCCGCGAAATAGGGAATGCCGAACCCCCCGCCCATGTTCAATTTGGGCAACGGACCGCCGATATCGGTCGCGATGGCATGGGCCAGCGCCAGCACGTTGGCCTGCGTCTCGATCACGGCGTCGGCGGAGAGCGCCTGGCTCCCGGTGTAGATATGCAGGCCGCGCCAGTCGGCCCCAGCGGCGATGATATCGCGAGCAAGCGCGGGCACGCGCGTCGCGTCGATGCCGAACGGCTTCGCACCACCGCCCATCTTCATGCCCGATCCCTTCATGTCGAAGTCGGGGTTCACGCGGATCGCCAGGCGCGGCGTCGTTCCCAGCCGGTCGGCGATGGCCAGCGCGCGCCGGGCCTCGTTCTCCGATTCGAGGTTCAGCGTCACGCCCGCCGCGATTGCCGCCTCCAGTTCGCGATCGCGCTTGCCCGGCCCGGCGAAGCTGACCATGGCAGGATCGATCCCGACATCCTGCACGATCGCCAGCTCGCCCGCCGACGCGATGTCGTATTCGTCGACCAGATCGCGCATGAAGGCGAGCAGGTCGGGGTGCGGATTGGCCTTGATCGCGTAATTGATGCCAAGCCGCTCCGGCATCGCCGCGCGCAAGCGCTGCATCGTCGCGGCAATCAGGTCGCGCGAATAGACGAACAACGGCGTGTCGCCCGCTTCGGCGACCAGATCGGACGCGGTGCGGCCACCGATCGCGAGTTCACCGTCGATCGCCCGGTAACCCGCCGGGATCGGGCCGAGCGGTTTGGGCTTCGCCACGCTCATGCCCCTATCTCCCGCGCGATGGCGGTGCGGTCGAGCTTGCCGTTGGGATTGAACGGCAGCGTCTCGCGCCAGTGGATCGCTTGCGGCTGCATGAAATTCGGCAGCTCCTTCGCCAGCAGTTTCGGCAATTGCGCCTCGGCATCCTGCGCGCCCGCCAGCGGCCGTACCACCAGATGCACCGCCTGCCCCAGCCGCTCGTCCTTCACCCCTAAGGCGACCGCCTCGGCGACGAGCCCGGTGGCGCGCGCCGCATCCTCCAGCTCCTGCGGGCTGATGCGATTGCCCGCGCTCTTGATCATCGCGTCGCGCCGCCCGACGAAATAGAGCAAGCCGTCGTCCGCGCGCCGCACCCGGTCTCCCGACCATACGGCGGTGCCGCCATATCGGGACTGCGCGGGCGCTGGCCGGAACCGTTCGGCGGTCCGCTCCGCATCCTGCCAGTACCCGTGCGCCACCAGCGGCCCGCAATGCACGAGCTCGCCCTCGGCCCCGGTATCGGCCACGTGCCCCTCGTCGTCGATCACCATGATCTCGGCGAAGGGGATCGCGCGACCCATCGAGGTCGGGTGCGTTTCCACCAGATCGGGATCTAGATAGGTCGAACGGAACGCCTCCGTCAGGCCGTACATGGGATAGAGCCGCGCATCGGGGAAGCTCCGGCGCATGTCGCGGACCAGTTCCACAGTCAGCGCGCCACCCGAATTGGTCAGCCGCCGCACCGGCCCGCTCGCTTCCTCAGGCCAGTCGATCTCGGTCAGCTGGATCCACAGCGGCGGCACGGCGGCGATTGTCGTCACCCGATGCTTCGCGCAAGCCCTCACGACATCGCGTGGCAGCAGATAATCGAGCGGCACCACACTCGCGCCCGCATACAAGGCGTTGAAAAGCTGGTTCTGGCCGTAGTCGAAACTCAGTGGCAACACGCCCAGTACCACATCGTCCGCCGCCATGCCGAGGTAATGCGCGACCGAGACCGCGCCCAGCCACATATTCGCATGGCTCAGCATCACGCCCTTGGGCCGCCCGGTCGATCCGCTGGTATACAGGATCGCGGCCAGCGCATCGGTGTCCGCGTCGGACGGACCGAGCGAACCGGCGTGAGCCTCGACCGCGCCCCACACCTCTTCCTCCGTCAGAACGCGGCAGGGTTCGGGTACGTCGCCCTCTTCGAGGGTTTTGAGCCGCGCGGCCTGCCCCATCAGCAGCGCCGCCCCGCTATCGGCCAGGATATGCGCCACCTGGCCGCGCTTCAGCACCGGGTTGACCGGCACATGCACCAGCCCGGCCCGAGCCGCGGCCAGCGGCAACAGGCAGGTCAGCTCGGTCTTCCCCGCCCAGCTCGCCACCCGCGCACCGGGTTCGCCCACCTCCGCCTGCAACCATGCCGCGAGCGCCGCGACACGGCTTCTTAAGTCATCGTAGGTAAGCGTCCGCTCGCGCAACACCAGCGCCGGCGCACCGCCCTCGCCCCTCTCGGCGAGATGGTCGAGCGGCCTGGGCATCGGGTCCGGCGATTGGGTCATCGAAATTCGGAGCAGCCTCGTGAATGCGATCGCGGTCAGCTATCACGACACCGTCGATGTCTTGCAAGGGGCGATGCCGGGCCGCTGGTCGCGCTGGCGGAGGATGGAGGAAGTTCCCCCGCGTTTTCGCCTCGATTGCCTCGATCCGCGCAGCCCGCGCGCCTGGCCGCCACTGGCCAGGCGCATCGTGCATACGCTTGCACGGGCGCGGCGACACAGCTAGGGAGCGCCGGTTTTCGGGGCGCAACAGGAATTGTGATGGCGACAGATCCTCTCCACAGCGATATCGGCGCCAGCCGCGCAAAGGTGGACGCCGAATTGCGCGCAATCCTGACCGACATTCTCGCCCTCGATGGCGATGAGGTCGCCCGGTTCGACGCCGATACCGGCCTGTTCGGCCATCTGCCCGAACTCGATTCGATGGCCGTGGCGGGCCTGCTGACCGAGCTCGAAGACCGCCTCGACATCGAGATCGAGGACGACGACGTCGATGGCGAAATGCTCGAAACCTATGGCGCCCTGCTCGCCTTTGCCGAAGCGAAGGTCGTCGAGGGCTGACGCCCCCTGCCCATGTTCGTAGAATGGCCCTGTCCCCGACCCGGCGGCGAGACCGCCGGCGAGATGGCGCGCGTCCAGGATAACGGGCACGCCCATCGCGTGCTCGTGATTCCGCCGCTGTTCGATGAGGCGAACAAGCTGCGCGCGCAACTGGCGGCGGTAATGCGCCGGCTGGGCCGTGCCGGGGTGGACAGCGTGCTGCCCGACTTGCCCGGCTGGAACGAGAGCACCGCGCCGCTGAGCGAGCAATCGCTGTCCGGCTGGCGCTCCGCCATGGCGAGCGCGGCCGGGCATTTTGGGACTTCCCATGCGCTCGCCGTGCGCGCTGGCGCGTTGCTGGTGCCGGATGGCCTGCCCGGATGGGACTACGCCCCGATCGGCGGTCGCCAGATGCTGCGCGGGATGCTCCGTGCGCGCACGATCGCCGCGCGGGAGGCGGGGCGCGAGGAAAGCTCCGATGCGATCGCCGAAACCGGTCGGAGGGAGGGCGTCGAGCTCGCCGGGTGGCAGCTCGGACCGACACTGTTCGCGGAACTCGAAGGCGCGGAATACACGCCCGACCCGGTGCGCAAGACGATCGCTCAGAGCGATATCTGCGGCAATCCGCTCTGGCTGCGGGCCGAGCCCGATACCGATTCCGACCAGGCCGACGCGCTGGTCGCCATCATCACCCATACGCTTTCTTCCGAGAATCCGGGGTCATCGGAGAAGCCGGAGTGAGCCGCCTGCATTTCACCTTCCCCTGCGCGGGCGAGACGCTTGCCGGAACGCTCGACAGCGGGCGCGAGGCGAGCGGTCTGCTGATCGTGAGTGACGGCAACGAAGTCCGCTCGGGTGCCTTTTCCGGCCAGGCGCACCTCGCCGAGCGTATCGCGGCGCAGGGATTTCCCGTCTTTCGCTACGACCGGCGGGGGGTCGGCGACAGCAGCGGCGCCAATCGCGGTTTCGAGAAGAGCGCGGACGACATTCGCGCCGCGATCGACGCCTTTCGCGGCATCGCGCCCAAGGTTTCGCGGGTCGTCGCCTTCGGCAATGGCGACGCGGCCAGTGCGCTGATGCTGGCTGGTGGCGCAGGGTGCGACGCGCTGGTCCTGTCCAACCCGTGGACTATCGAGGAAACGGCACAGCAGCAGGATGCCCTGCCACCACCCGACGCGAGCCGCGCGCGCTATCTGTCCAAGCTGACCAACCCGGCCGAGTTGCGCCGCCTGGCCACCGGCGGGGTCGATCTGGGCAAGCTGGCGCGCGGGCTGGTGCGGGCCGCGCGGCCCGTCGCCGCGCCCGGCGGGTTGGCGCAGCGCATGGCGACCGGGCTTTCCGCCTTCGACGGGCCGACCGCAATCCTCCTCGCCACCGCCGACAGTACCGCGCAGGTGTTCGAAAGCGGCTGGGACGCAGAAGATCCGCGCATCCGCCGCTGCGAGCGTGCAAGCCACGCCTATGTCGAGCCCCACGCGCGCGACTGGCTGGAGGCGCAATTGCTGGAGATGCTGCGCGCCTAGCGGACGAACAGGCTCGCCAGCTCGACATGGGTCGACCAGCGGAATTGGCCGACGGGACGCAGTTCCTTCAGCGTAAAGCCCGCCTCGATCAGCCGCCGCGCATCGCGCGCCCAGCTCGCCGGATTGCAGCTGACATAGACCACGCGCGACAGCGTGCTTTGTGCGATCCGGTCGACCTGCTCGCGCGCCCCGGCACGGGGTGGGTCGAGCAGCACCGCGTCGAACTTTCCGAGGTCCTCTGCCGACAACGGATTGCGGAACAGGTCGCGATGCTGCGCAAACACCGGCCGTCCATGCGCCCGCGCCGCCGCTTGGTTCGCCAGATGCGCGTCGCGCGCCGCCTCGACCGCCAGCACCTTCGCCGGTCCCGCCAGCGCGAGGGCAAAGGTGCCGAGGCCGGAAAACAGATCGGCCACGGTCTTCGTTTCACCCAGCCAGTCGCGCGCCGCCGCGACCAGCGCCGCCTCACCGTCCTGCGTCGCCTGCAGGAAGGCACCGACTGGCAAGGCGACGGGAACGCCGCCGAGCGTGACGGTGGCAGGCTCGGGCTCCCATTGCGGCAACGGCCCGGCCCCATCGTCCACCGTCAGGCGCGCGAGTGCATGGTCGCGCGCGAAATCGAGCAGAGCCTCGGTCTGCGCCAGTCCATCGGGCGCGAGACCGCGGATATCGCAGGCGATACCCCGGTCGGTGATGGTCAGATCGACATCTACGGCAAGGCGATCCCAGCGCGACAAGAGGCCGCGCAGAGGCTCTACCAGCGCGAAGAGTTCGGGCCGCAGCACATGGCATTCGGCCATGTCGACGATCCGGTTGGAGCGCGCCTCGCGAAAACCGATGGCGACACGCTTGCCCGCGCGTGCCGCGTGCAGCGTGGCCCGGCGACGGCTTCGAGGCGGGGAAAGATGCGCCGGGGCGACCAGCTCGGCCTCGATCCCCTGCCCCTGCGCCGCCAACACCACCCGGTCGATGACGAATTGGGCCAGCGCGCGCTCGTCGGCATGCTGCAACTGGCACCCTCCGCAAGTTGCGAAGTGGCGGCAGGGCGGCATGACATGGTGCGGCCCGGGCACGATCGCCCCGTCTTCGCCCAAGCGGTCGCCCGGCACCGCGCCCGCCACATGCGTACCGCTCGCGGTCACGCCATCGCCCTTGGCGGCGATGCGGACGATCTCCTCCCCGCCGCTCACAGGAACTGCGCGAACGCCTCCTGCACCGCCTCGGCGAGATCCCGTGCGGAAAAGGCCGGACCGGCCAGCGTCGCGGCTCGGTGCTGGAGGAAGACGCCAGCCGTCGCGGCGTCGGTAATGCTGTCACCGGTGGCAAGCCGGGACGCGATCGTGCCCGCCAGCACATCGCCGGTCCCCGCGACCGACAACCAGCTCGGCCCACGCGGGAAGAACAGCGTATCGCCATCGGCCACCAGCAGCGTGTCCGGCCCCTTGGCGAGCACCGCCGCTCCGATCGCATCATGGAGCGCCAGCGCGCGGTCGAGCTTGGTATCGCCATCGACCTCGAACGCTCCGCACAGCTTCGCCAGTTCGCCCTCGTGCGGGGTCAGCAGCAGGCGGGTGGCGTCCACCCCTTCGAGCATGTCGGGATCGAGCAGATGGAGCGCGTCGGCATCCAGTACCGCTCTCGCCCCCGTGCCGAGAACCGCCGCCAGCCGCTCGCGCGATCGCGCGCTCCGCCCCAGACCCGGACCCGCCAGGATCGCGCGGATATGATCGTCCCGCAGCGCCTCGGACAGGTCGCTCTCGTCCAGCACGAGATCCGCCGGGACGTCGGGATGGGAGTGGCTCGCCAGCAGCTTCACATAGCCCGCTCCCGCGCCCATCGCCGCACGCGAGGCGAGGAGCGTGGCGCCCGGCATCTCCCCACCGACAACCGCCAGCAAGCCGCGGGTGTATTTGTAGGCGTCCGGTTCGGGCGCACGAAAAGACGGTGCCTGCGCGAGCTTTCCGCCTTCGGCGATAACTTCGACCCCGATATCGATTAGTCGCAATGCGCCGGACTTAAGTGCGCCTTCGCCGCTGAAATGCGCAACCTTCCACGCGCCGAGCGCGAGGGTCAGGTCGTACTCCGGCACCCGGTTCAGGCAGTGCCCGCGATCCGTTTCCACCCCGCTCGGCAGATCGATGGCGACGGCGTGGTCGTGCGCTTCGTGGAGTGTCGCGAGTAGCGCCTGCAAATCGTCGGAGAGCGCGCGCGAAAGTCCGCTGCCGAACAGCGCATCGACGAACACCGCGCCGTTCGCGCCGTCTGCATCGCAAGAGACATCGACCGGGCAATCCTCCCGCGCGGCCTTTGCCGTGTCGGTCGAGGGATCGAGCGGCGCGACCACGCGCACCTCGCCGCCACGCCGCGCCAGCTCTGCGGCAATCACATAGCCGTCGCCGCCATTGTTGCCGGGGCCGCACAGTACCGTGACCGCGTGACCGGCGGCGAGACGCCAGACCCAATGCGCCGCGCCCTCGCCGGCACGCTGCATCAGCTCGCGCTCGGAAATGCCCTGCTCGACCAGTCGCTGTTCGGCCTGGCGCGTTTCGTTCGCGGTGAGGACCGGATCAGCGGGCATTGCGGCTCTTCGGGGCGGGCCAGCGATAGCGGTCGCGCCCGATGGTCATCACGATGTAATCGCCCGCGATCTCGGACGACCCACGATCGACACCCGCGGCGGCGACATAGCCGCTCGGGCTGTCGCCCTTGTCCAGCCGGTGGAAGCTGCCATCGGGGTTGGTCACCCGCCAGTGGTCGCTCGATCCCACCCGCTCCAGCGTACAGTCGGGCGCGAAGGTGGGTGCACCCGACGGAGCGCATTCCAATGGGGGATTGGCGTTGTCTATCGCGGCGGACAGGCCCGTGGCATCGCCCGCCGACGAATTGTCGCAGCCCGCCAGCGCAAGCGCGACCAGCGCGATGGAACCGAAGCGACCGCGCCCGGTCATGCGTCCTCGATCCGCGTCACGTCGCGCACCGCTCCCTTCGCCGCACTGGTCGCCATCGCGGCATAGGCGCGCAAGGCGACCGAGACCTTGCGGCTGCGCGGAGCGGCCGGTTTCCAGCCTGAAGCGTCCATCGCCTCGCGCCGTTTCGCCAGCGTGGCGGCATCCACCGCGAGATTGATCGTGCGATTGGGGATGTCGATCTCGATCCGGTCGCCTTCTTCCACCAGCCCGATCGTGCCGCCCTCCGCCGCTTCGGGCGAGGCGTGGCCGATCGACAGGCCCGAGGTACCGCCGGAAAAGCGCCCGTCGGTGATGAGCGCGCAATCCTTCCCCAGCCCCTTCGATTTGAGATAGCTGGTCGGGTAGAGCATTTCCTGCATGCCCGGCCCGCCGCGCGGCCCTTCGTAGCGGATGACGACCACGTCGCCTTCGCGCACCTGGTCGGTCAGGATCGCGGCGACGGCGGCGTCCTGGCTCTCGAACACCCGCGCGGGGCCGTGGAAGGTGAGGATACTGTCGTCCACGCCCGCGGTCTTCACGATGCAGCCATCCTCGGCGAGGTTGCCGTAAAGCACTGCGAGCCCGCCATCCTGGCTGAAGGCATGTTCCCGGGAGCGGATCACCCCGGCCTCGCGGTCGAGATCGACCGCGTCCCAGCGCCGGTCCTGGCTGAAGGCGGTCTGCGTCGGCACGCCGCCGGGCGCCGCACGGTAGAAATCGTGCACGGTCGGCTGCCCGGTGCGCACCACGTCCCAATCGTCCAGCGCGTCGGCCATGGTCGGGCTGTGGACCGTCGGCACCGCCGTATCGAGCAGGCCCGCCCGGTCGAGTTCGCCCAGGATCGCCATGATCCCGCCCGCGCGATGGACATCCTCCATGTGAACGTCGGACTTCGCGGGCGCAACCTTGCACAAGCATGGGACATGGCGGCTGAGCCGGTCGATGTCGGCCATGGTGAAATCGACCTCCGCCTCGTGCGCCGCGGCGAGCAAATGCAGCACGGTATTGGTCGAGCCGCCCATCGCGATGTCGAGGCTCATGGCGTTCTCGAACGCGGTCTTGCCCGCGATGGTCCGCGGCAGGACGCTGTCGTCGTCTTCCTCGTACCAGCGCTTGCACAGCGCCACCGCCAGCCGCCCGGCCCGCAGGAACAGGCTCTTGCGGTCGGCATGGGTCGCCAAGGTCGAGCCATTGCCGGGCAGGGAAAGGCCCAGCGCTTCCGTCAGGCAGTTCATCGAATTGGCGGTGAACATGCCGCTGCACGATCCGCAGGTCGGGCAGGCGGAGCGCTCGATGCTCGCCACTTCCTCGTCGGTGTAGCTTTCGTCGCCCGCGGCCACCATCGCATCGACCAGGTCGAGGGCGCGCTCCTGCCCTTTCACCACGACCTTGCCCGCTTCCATCGGCCCGCCGCTGACGAACACGGTCGGGATGTTGAGCCGCATGGTCGCCATGAGCATGCCGGGCGTGATTTTGTCGCAGTTGGAGATGCACACCATCGCATCGGCGCAGTGGGCGTTGACCATGT
The DNA here is from genome assembly GCF_018636735.1 of Erythrobacter sp. 3-20A1M. Lineage (NCBI taxonomy): Bacteria > Pseudomonadati > Pseudomonadota > Alphaproteobacteria > Sphingomonadales > Erythrobacteraceae > Erythrobacter > Erythrobacter sp. 3-20A1M. The sequence continues at coordinate 89,468 of NZ_CP045200.1, forward strand.
ATTCGACGCTGTCGGCGATCAGGTCGCGGCTCGGCAGCGAATAGAGCATGCCGTCATGGCCCATCGCGATCCCGTCATCGACCGCGATAGTGTTGAATTCCTTGGCGACACCGCCCGCCGCCTCGATCTCGCGCGCGACCATCTGGCCCAGATCCTTCAGGTGGACATGGCCCGGCACGAACTGGGTGAAGGAATTGACGACGGCGACGATCGGCTTGCCGAAATCCTCGTCCTTCATTCCCGTCGCGCGCCACAGCCCGCGCGCGCCTGCCATGTTGCGGCCATGGGTGGAGGTGCGGGAACGGTAGGCGGGCATTGCGAAAATCCTGTCGGTCGTCGGCGGTTGGGGTCGCGACCCTAGGGGAACGCGGCGGCGCTGTCGAAACGGGTTTTCTTTACCCGCCCTTCAGCGCAAGTGCGGTGCGGTTGGCGATATCGGCGACCAGCGCGGCCCAGCGCGACTGATCGGCCTCGGTCTGAACCAGGTCCTGCCGGATCTCGATCGTGAGATAGCGCCGCCCGTGCGCCTCCGCATGGCGGTCCATCGTCGCATTCAGCTGCTTGCCTGAATAGGGCTGGTTGTCGCCCACGGTCAGGCCCTCCTCCCCGAAAAGCCGAATCGCGTGGCGGGCGGCGGAATCGTCCCGATTGTAGAGCAGGCCCACTTCCCACGGCCGCTCTTCCTCCTTGCTCTCAAGGTCGGGCGTGAAGGTATGGAGCGCCACGATCAGCTCGGGCCGCGCGGCATCGAGCCACTTGGCCAGCGCCTCGTGATACGGGCGGTGGAAACGGTTCAGCCGCATCTCGCGGTCGGCACCGATATTGCCGGGAATGGTGTGCCCGTCGCTGGTCATCGGGATCGCCGCCGGATCGTCCTCTGTCCGGTGAAGGTCGACCACCAGGCGGCTGACAGTGGCGATATGCGCCGGGATGGCGTGCCGACGAGCCAGCCGTTCGGCCATGCCGTTCACGCCGATATCCACCGCGATATGCGTGTCGAGCAGCCGGTCGGGAATGCCGAGCGGAATGTCCTCGGGAACGTAATTCGATGCATGATCCGCGACGCAGACGATCTTCCCCGGCACCGGCTCACCGACCTGGCGATAGGGCTTGTCGTCAATCATCATCGCAATCGTCCTCGCATCTGCCACCAGCCCGCATGGTCCCGGGCCAGCATTTCTGCGGCTTCATGTAGGGATTCGGCGCTCGAATACAAAGCGAAGCAGGTCGCGCCGGAGCCCGACATGCGCGCGAGCATGGGCTCGGTTTCGGCCAGGGCAGCAAGCACACCCGCGATCGGCGGGCATAGCGCGATTGCCGGGCCTTCCAGATCGTTGCGCCCGGCCAGCGCGATCTCGCGCACGGTTCCGCGGGGCATCGCACCGCGATCACGCCCGTCCCAATGCGCGAACACCGGGCCGGTGGAGAGCGGCGTGCGGGGATTGGCCAGCAATACATGCGTGCCCGCCAGGTCGTTGTCGATCGGCTCCAACTCGGTGCCCGTACCGCGCCCGATGCAGGCGACGCTCTCGACGCAGGCAGGCACATCGGCCCCCAGCTTCGCGGCGCGTTCCCGCCAGTCGTCGGGCAGGCCGTGCAGTTCGCGTACGATCCTAAACACCGCCCCCGCATCGGCCGAGCCCCCGCCCAACCCCGCCGCGACGGGGAGGTTCTTCTCCAGCGTGGTCGTAAGACTGTCCTGCCGGGGCAGTGCATTCAGCGCGCGCGCAACCAGATTGTCGAACGGATCGCTTAGCGTACCCGCAAACTCGCCAACGGTCTCGACCCGGTCGGCTTCGGCCGGGCGAGCGGTCAGCGTGTCACCCACATCGACGAAGGCGAACAACGTCTCGAGCTCGTGATACCCATCGTCCCGCCGCGCGCGGACATGCAGCGCAAGGTTGATCTTGGCGTAAGCGGTTTCGCGCATCAGAGCCCTCTCCCCTCGCGGGAGAGGGTTGAGTGAGGGGACCGAAGCGCCCGCTTCGGCCCATGCCCCCTCTCAACTGCGACTAGGGCTTGCATACGCAGACCCAAGTCTCGTATCTCTCCCTTAAGGGGAGAAAGGAAGAAGGGAGCCACGCCAACTCAAATCCCTCCACCTGAATTAAAGAGGTAAATTCCGAAAAATAGCAAAGCCGAGAGCATCCAGATCACTAAAGTTCCAAACCATTCTTGGCGCCGCCTAAAAAGGAGCAGTGTGACGGTCGGTAGGACGGCACCGAGTATGAAGAAGCCTAGCGCCACGTACCGGTACCAGATTTCTTGTTGTAGGCTGGAGTATGGCCCCTGCGAGAAAGACGTAGCAATTGCGCCCATGGACAGAAGATTGACGACCACCAGGATCAGCACGCACCCCAACGGTGCGCCCGGAGTGGACGCCTTATCGCTCCCCATCACATATTCGGATAGTTCGGCCCGCCGCCGCCTTCGGGCGTTGTCCATTCGATGTTCTGGTTAGGGTCCTTGATGTCGCAAGTCTTGCAGTGGACGCAATTCTGCGAGTTGATGACGAATTTCGGCTCGCCCGTATCCTCGTTCTCGACCCATTCGTAGACGCCCGCGGGGCAGTAGCGGGTCGAGGGACCGGCATAGACGCCGAGCTCGCTGCGCTTCTGCAGCTCCATGTCCTCCACCAGCAAATGGTTGCGCTGGTCTTCGGCATGGTTGGTGAAGCTGTAGGCGACGCTGGTCAGCCGGTCGAAGCTGATCTCGCCATCTGGCTTGGGATAGGCGATCGGCTGGTGCAGGTCGGCGCGCTGCAATTCCTCGTAATCGCGGTGATGCTTCATCGAGAGCGGCAGGCCGATCTTCAGCTGGCGCATCCACATATCGACGCCCGCCAGGATCGTGCCGACATCGCCGCCGAACTTGGCGACCAGCGGCTGCGCGTTCTTCACCTGCTTCAGTTCCTTCGCGATCCAGCTGTCGCGCAGGTTGGTGTCGTAATCGGCCAGCTCGGTCTTCTCGTGGCCCGCGGCGATAGCCGCCGCCGCGCTCTCGGCGGCGAGCATGCCGCTCTTCATCGCGGTGTGGCTGCCCTTGATCCGGGGCACGTTGACGAAGCCCGCCGCGCAGCCGATCAGCGCGCCGCCCGGGAAGGCGAGCCTGGGTACGCTTTGCCAGCCCCCTTCGTTGATTGCGCGCGCGCCATAGGCGACGCGGGTGCCGCCCTCCAGATATTCGCGGATCGCCGGATGCTGTTTCCAGCGCTGGAATTCCTGGAACGGCGAGACGTAGGGGTTCTTGTAGTCGAGCGCCGTCACGAAGCCGAGCGCAACCTGCCCGTTTGCCTGGTGGTAGAGGAAGCCCCCGCCCCAGGTATCGCTTTCGGCCAGCGGCCAGCCTTGCGTGTGGATCACGCGGCCCGGCACATGCTTGTCCGCCGGGATGTCCCACAATTCCTTGATGCCGAGGCCGTAGACCTGCGGCTGGCAATCCGCCTCCAGGTCGAACTTGGCCTTCATCTTCTTGGTCAGGTTCCCGCGCGCGCCCTCTGCGAAGAGGGTGTATTTCGCGTGGATTTCCATGCCCGGCTGGTAATCGGGCTTGTGGCTGCCATCCGCCGCCACGCCCATGTCCTGCGTGATGACGCCGGCCACCGCGCCGCTATCGTCGAACAGCACTTCGGATGCGGGGAAACCGGGGAAGACCATTACGCCCAGTCCCTCGGCCTGCTCGCCCAGCCAGCGGGCGAGATTGCCCAGCGAGCCGGTGTAGCACCCTTTGTTGGACATGAACGGCGGCATCGCGAGGTGCGGGATCGACGTCTTCCCACCCTTCGTCATCAGCCAGTGCCAGTTGTCTGTCACCGGTGTTTCCGCCATCGGGCAGTCCATGTCGCGCCAGTCGGGCAGCAGCTCGTCGAGCGCCTTGGGATCGACCACCGCACCGGAGAGAATATGCGCCCCGATCTCGGAGCCTTTCTCCAGCACGACGACTTCCAGCTCTTCGTTTATCTGCTTCAGCCTGATCGCGGCGGAGAGGCCGGCGACCCCGCCCCCGACAATCACGACGTCGCACGGCATCGATTCCCGTTCGCTCATGCGCTCTAATCCTTCCCCATTGGAATGCTTGGAATATACGGCAAATGCCTTGATTGGTGCCTTGCGACAGGTCAAGACCCGCCCTGCGTGACGGATGAAGCCCCACCCCTTTCCGCTCGGGAGCAGATCGCGGCGGCGCTCGCCTGGTGGCGCGATGCCGGGGTCGCGATCGATACGGGCGATGCCGTTACGGCATGGCTCGACGCGGAAACCGGCGGCGCTGCCGATGACGCTTCTCCCGATACCAAGCCGCGCGCGGCACCCAAGGTTCCCAAACCCGCTCCCCCGCCTCAGGGTCGCGAGGCGATTTCTCGCATCGCAACCGATCCGGTCGTGCAGGCGGGCGGCGATCCGGCGAACTGGCCGACCGATCTCGAATCGTTTCGGACCTGGTGGCTGGAGGATCGCTCGATCGATCGCGGCGGGGCCTATCCGCGCGTTGCGCCGCGCGGAGCCGCGGGCGCGGAACTGATGGTCGTGGTCGAACAGCCGGAGGAGAGCGACAACGATCGGCTCCTTTCCGGGCCGAAGGGCGCCTTCCTCGATGCGATCCTGCGCGCCATGGCGGTGGGCGCGGACGCAGCGTACCTCGCGGCGCTCCTCCCCCGCCATACGCTTCATCCCGATTGGGAGGAAATCGGTCGCGCCGGATACGCGAAATTGCTGGCGCACCACATCGATATGGTCGGCCCGAAGCGCATTATTTGCTTCGGTCGCAACATCCTGTCCCACATTCCACACGAGCCAGCGCAGCAGGCTGACAATACACGGATTTTTAACCATGACGAGGGAGGGATAGACCTGTTGCCGGCCGGCGACTTCGCGACCCTGCTACAGCGCAAGGCGGCGCGAACCCGGTTCTGGCGCAACTGGCTCGCTTGGACGGATAGGTAAATCATGGCACCCAAACGCAAGGGCTTCGCAGCCGCACTGATCGGAATAGCCGCTCTGGGCGCGCTCCCCGCGCCCGCGATGGCGAACAGCAGCGCGGTCGATTATTTCCGCGCTCGCGCCACGTCGAGCAACGTACCGCAGCTCCTCTCTTCCGACGAGCGGGCGTTCTACGCCGACCTGTTCCGCGCGATCGATGGTCAGGACTGGGTCAAGGTCGACACGATGCTGGCGCAGAAGCCGGACGGCCCGCTGACGCAGGTCGCGATGGCCGAATACTATCTCGACGCCAATTCCCCGCGGATCGAACTGCCCGCGATCCAGGCGTGGCTGGCGAAGGGAGACAGCCTGCCGCAGGCCGAGCAGATCACCAATCTTGGCATGAAGCGCGGGCTGATGAGCGCGCCCTATCTGCCGCGCCAGAACAGCTTCACCAGCCAGCCCTACATCTCCAAGCGCATCCTGCCCGACGGCATTCGGGACGGGACGATGCCCGCCGACATCGCAAGCGCCATTACCGAGCGTATCGTAAGCGACGATCCGGACGGCGCGCGGCTCCTCCTCGACGGGATCAACGCGACGCTCAGCTCCGCCGCGCGGGCCGAATGGCGCCAGCGCGTCGCGTGGAGCTATTACATCGAGAACCAGGACCCCGCCGCCTTCGCCATGGCGCAGACGGTTGCCGAGGGCAGCGGCCCGTGGGTCGCCGAAGGGGCCTGGGTCGCCGGGCTCGCCGCATGGCGGATGGGCCATTGCGAACCGGCGGCGCAGGGGTTCCGCGACGCGGCGCGCCAGGCCGCCAACCCGGAACTTTCGGCGGCGGGCTACTACTGGGCTTCGCGCGCGCTGGTGCGGTGCCGCAAGCCAGAGGCAGCGGCGGAGGAACTGCGCGGGGCCGCGCGGATGGACGAAACGCTCTATGGCATGCTGGCGCGCGAGCAATTGGGCGAGACCCTGCCCGGAGCCGGTGCGACCGCAGATCTGGACGCCAATGACTGGCGGCGGCTGCGCGATGTCGACAATGTGCGCGTCGCCGTCGCCCTGTCCGAAATCGGGCGCGACGAACTCGCGGACGAGGTGCTGCGCCACCAGGCCCGCATCGGCGATCCGGACCAGTTCGACGCGCTATGCCGGCTCGCGCGCGAGCTTGGCCTGCCTTCCACCCAGCTGTGGATGGCGCACAACGTGCCGCGCGGCGGCCATGCCGACCCCTCGCTGCGCTATCCCGCGCCCAAATGGCAGCCGGTCGACGGCTGGAAGGTCGATCCCGCTCTCGCCTTCGCCCATTCGCTGCAGGAATCGAATTTCCGCGCCGCCGTGGTCAGCCCGAAGGGTGCGCGCGGCCTGATGCAGATCATGCCCGCCGCGGCGCAAGATCATTCGGGCGCGCTGGGTTACACCGGGCGGCCGAGCGATCTCAATCGCCCGGAAGTCAATCTCGCCTTCGGGCAGCGCCATCTCGAAACGCTCAAAAATAGCGGCGCGACCGGCGGGCTGCTGCCGAAGGTGATGGCCGCCTACAATGCCGGGCTGGTCCCGGTCGGCCGCTGGAACAGCGAGGTCAACGACGAGGACGATCCGCTGCTCTACATGGAAAGCATCCCCTATTGGGAAACGCGCGGTTACGTCGCGATCGTGATGCGCAATTACTGGATGTACGAGCGGCAGGCCGCCGCCCCCTCCCCCAGCCGCGAGGCCCTGGCGCAGGGGATGTGGCCGACCTTCCCGGATGTCTCCTCGGGCGGCGGACCGGTCCGGCTCAGCCGCGCCGACTGATGGCGATCGACGAAGCAAAAGAGTTCAAGCCCGTCCGGATCGCCGTGCTGACGGTGTCGGACACCCGCACCGAAGCCGACGATACCTCCGGCGATATCCTGGTGCAGCGTCTCACCGACCACGGCCATACCCTCGCCGCGCGGACGATCGTGCGCGACGATGCCGACCTGATCGAACAGCAGTTGCGCACCTGGATCGCCGACCGGGAGGTCGACGCCGTGGTCAGCACCGGGGGCACCGGCCTGACCGGCCGCGACGTGACGCCAGAGGCCCTGTCGCGCGTCGCCACCCGCGATATTCCCGGCTTCGGCGAGCTGTTTCGCTGGCTCAGCTTCAAGGCGATCGGGACCAGCACGGTGCAGAGCCGCGCCTGCGCGGTGGTGGCGGACAGCACCTATATCTTCGCCCTTCCCGGCTCGAACGGCGCGGTGAAGGACGGTTGGGACGGCATCCTCGCCGAACAGCTCGACAGCCGCAACCGGCCCTGCAACTTCGTCGAATTGATGCCCCGGCTGCGCGAAGTGTAATTTCGCTAGCGCCCTTTTTATGTTCTCTATATGTTCCAACTCATGGAACGGAGTCGCGAACCTGTCGTGCACGGCCGCGGGGCGCAATCGGACGCGGTGCCGACGCGCTTCGGCCTCGCCACGCGCGAGGCGGACGGCGACTGGCGCGACCATATGGAGGCCCTCGATGGTCTTCCGGTCAAGCTGCGTACGCAGGTGACCGAGGAACGGCCCAAGTCGATCCTCAGCTTCAACCAGTCGCCCGACATCTTCTTCGACCGCTCGGTCAACGCCTATCGCGGGTGCGAGCATGGCTGCGTCTATTGCTTCGCGCGGCCCACGCATGCGTATCACGACCTCTCGCCCGGCCTCGATTTCGAGACCAGGCTGTTTGCGAAGCCGGACGCGGCGCGGCTGCTGCGCGAGACGCTGGCGAAGTCCGCCTACCGCCCCGCCCCGATCGCGATGGGGACCAACACCGACCCCTACCAGCCGATCGAGCGGCGCTATCGCATCACGCGTGCCGTGCTGGAGGTGTGCCTGGACGCGCGCCACCCGGTCACCATCACCACCAAATCCGACCGGGTGCTGGACGATCTCGACCTTCTTGCGGAGATGGCGCGGATGGACCTCGTCGCGGTAGCGATCTCGGTCACCAGCCTCGACCCGGCGCTATCCGGCAAACTCGAACCGCGCGCAGCTTCACCCGCCAAGCGCATGGCCGCATTGGGAAAACTCGTTCAGGCAGGCATCCCCGCGCATTGCTCGATCGCGCCCGTCATTCCCGCGATCACCGACGAGTTCATGGAAGGGATCGTCGCCCGCGCTGCCGAACTGGGCGTGCGTAGCGCGGGCTGGATCCCGCTGCGCCTGCCGCACGAGGTCGCCCTGCTATTCCGCGAATGGCTCTCGGTCCATTTCCCCGAACGCGGCGACAAGGTGATGAGCATCGTTCGCTCCATCCGAAACGGCCGCGACAACGACCCCGCCTTCTTCAGCCGCTTGCGCCCCACCGGCGTCTGGGCCGACCTCTTCCGCGCCCGTTTCCGCCTCGCCTGCAAACGCGCGGGGATGGAGAAGGGCAAGTTCGAGCTGGATTGCTCGCAGTTCAGGGCACCCGATGTGGGTGGGCAGTTGCGGTTGTTATGAGCTAAAGAGTATCTTCATAAGGCATCGGACGCTGTCGCCGTCGGCAATTTGATCGATAGCCTTTGATATAAGTCGTCAACGACCGAATAGCTTGTATCGGCTCTCACGGTATTCCAGCATGATCTAACTGCGCCCAGTGTCTCGCGTATCCACCTATCAGCGCCTCGGCGTCCGCTACTGGAATCCAAATCGAAAAGATCGTCTGTGTCGCTGACCGCAAACGGGCCAATTTCGACCTCCGATGGAAGATCATCCAGGCGCAAATGGATAGCCTTCTTTGACCACAACGCGTCGATTTGGGCCTCGAACGAGGGACAGTCTTCGGACAAAACAACATCGGATCCGGCATCAGGCTTTTCGCTGTAGGAGACAAGCAGGCTTTCAATACCGGAAGGCCCTGACGAGCATGGGCCGCTCGAAGGTCCGCCTACCAATGCAAGCTAATCCGCTGGCCGCCGTCGTCTACAAATATGGTCCCATGAGAAACACCAATGGCTAGGCAAACCTGTTCCCCCGGGGGCGCAGCCGGCGCGGTTTGTGCAACGCCATTTGCGGGAACCGCGCTAATCGCCAAGACAAGCGTCGCGGATAGGATCGGAAGGATCGTTTGATGCTTGTTCATGCTGGCATCCCCTATCGTGCAAGTTTGCAGAAGCGAGATAATCCTAGACATCCAAGTGTTGCGGAGAAGGTAACATCTAGACCTTAGCTCGCCCGACGTACTCAAAAATGCGCTCCCGTCTCCCCCGGATCGAAGCGCACCAGGCGACTGTCGGCGAGCGCGGCGCAGGAAATTTCGCTCGACTGAGAACGAGTGTCTCAGTTGTCGGACGCGCACCCGATCAGATCGAAAAATTGCTTGGGCGCGCTATCGCGCTGCGTGGTGCTCCAGTGCCATGTCCGGTCCCCGAGCGAGGTGAGCAACATATGCGCCGGTGCAATGCCGCCCATCGTGGGGATATCGTCGATGATGTTATAATCGGCATCGGTCCCGATATATTCAATCTCTCCCAGTGGCCTTTCACCCCCATCCGGGGATGGCGGATGCCATTCGGGCAGAGTGACATCTGTCGTCGAGACGATGTATTGCAAATTGTTGCTTCCGCCACTCGCGGGAAGCCACCAGTAAGTTCGACCGGTCTCACCGAAATTGATGGCCAGAGCGACATGGGCCGGCCAATAGTCCCCACTATCCACCGGATAAAAACTTGCGGTTACTGTTGGCTCGTCACGCAAGGCATATCGAGCATCTTCGACATGGCAAATTTGTGCCGCAGCAAGGGCAAGAGCAAGGGGAAGGTATTTCCGGCCTCAGGACACTGTTCCAAGTGTTCCATCCTGTAGGACTTCGCGCCGCCCGGCACACTCAGAACCCCGCCCCTTTCTCCCCTGGATCGAAGCGCACGAGGCGACTGTCGGCGAGCGCGGCGGTGCGGTTGACGACGGCTTTCTGGTATTCGGCGTCCTTGATCATCTCGAAGAAGGCATCGGCGCTGGGATAGGCGGCGATGAAGCCGTCGTGCCAGTGCATTGCCTCCGGTCCGGTCAGCACCGCCTCGAACGCGCCGCGCCACACGATCTTGCCGCCGACGCGGGCGAAGATCGGGCCGCTGGTCCTGCCGTACTCCTTGTAGGCCCGCGCGCCGGACCAGCCCTTGCCCGCATTCTCATGACCCTCGGGATAGGCCGCCTCGTCGCGGTACTGCACCAGGTTGAGCATATGGATCGGCCGGTCGCGGGGCAGATCCTTGAACGCGGCGAAGTTGGCTTCTCCGGGGTTGATGTAGCGTTCGGTCATTGGTCTCTCCTCGATCCTCCCCGTTCCGGGGGGGGGATTAGTCCGCGAGCCGGTAGTCGGCGAAGCGATCGCGCAGGTCCTTCTTGCTGATCTTGCCGGTCGCCGTGTGCGGAATGTCGTCGACGAACTCGACCGCATCGGGCAGCCACCACTTCGCGACCTTGTCGGACAGGAAGTTCACCACCTCCTGCGCGCCGACATCCTGCCCCTCCTTGCGAACGACGAACAGCACCGGGCGCTCGTCCCACTGGGGGTGGTGCACGCCGATCGCCGCGGCTTCGGCCACCGCAGGATGGCCGCAAGCGGCGTTCTCCAGCTCGACCGAGCTGATCCACTCGCCGCCCGACTTGATCACGTCCTTGGTCCGGTCGGTCAGTTGCAGCGTGCCGTCGGGATGCAGGATGCCGACATCGCCGGTGTCGAACCAGCCTTCGGCATCGACCGCGTCCTCCTCCGCCTTGAAGTACCGTTTGATGACCCATGGACCGCGCACCTGCAGCGCGCCCGAGCTCTCCCCGTCGCGCGGCAGCTCCTTCGTCCGGTCGTCGAGATCGACCGTGCGCAGTTCGATGCCGAAGATCGGGCGGCCCTGCATGCGCGACTTCGCGACCTTCTCCTCGAACGACATCCGTGCCCAGTCGGCGGTGGGCGAGCCCACCGTCCCGATCGGGCTCGTCTCGGTCATGCCCCAGGCGTGCTGGACCTTGATCCCGGCCTTCATCAGCCGCTCGATCATGAACTGCGGCGCGGCCGATCCGCCGATGGTCGCGCTGTCGAGCTTCGGCAGATCGCGGCCGGTGGCATCGCAATGCTGGAACATGGCGAGCCACACGGTCGGCACGCCGGCGCTGGTGGTGACGCCCTCCCGGTCCATCAGGTCGCACAGCACCTGCGGTTCGTTGACGGCGGAGAACACGAACTTCACCCCCGCCATCGCGCCACCATAGGGCAGGCCCCAGCTCGCGGCGTGGAACATGGGCACCACCGGCAGCATCACCGTGCTGGGATCGAAATCGTGCGCGCTCGGCTGGAGACCGGACCAGGCGTGGAACATGGTCGAGCGATGCTCGTACAGCACGCCCTTTGGGTGGCCCGTCGTGCCGCTGGTGTAGCACAGCATGCACGGATCGCGCTCCTCGCCATCCACCCAGGCGTAATCGCCGTCCTGCGCGCCGATCCAGTCCTCGAAGGCCAGAAGGTCGGAGCCCGGCGCGGGATCGTAGCAGATATAGTGTTCGACCGTGCTCCAGCGGTCGCGCATGAGGTCCACGATCGGCTGAAACGCCGCGTCGTAGAACAGCACGCGGTCCTCGGCGTGGTTGACGATATATTCGAGCTGATCTTCGAACAGGCGCGGGTTTACGGTGTGCAGCACCCCGCCCATCCCGGCGACACCGAACCAGCTGACGAGGTGGCGCGAATGGTTCATCGCCATGCTCGCGACGCGATCGCCGGGCTCGATCCCCAATGCTTCCAGCGCCTGCGCCATCCGGCGCGCGTCTCGGTGGATCTCGCCCCAGTTGGTGCGCGTCTCGCTGCCATCGGCCCAGTGGGTCACGATCTCGCGCGTGGCATGTTCGCGGGCGGCATGATCGATCACATGCGTGATCCGCATCTTCCAGTCCTGCATCGCACCCAGGCCTGCCATCCGATTCTCTCCCGCTTTCCCGTTTTCCCGGGCAACCGGTATCGCAATCAGGCGGCGCGGAAAAGCTTCGGCCCAGTTTTCGGGATCAGCGCGACATTGGCGATCCCCTCGATCCCGCCCAGCGTTTCGGCGAGCGCGCCGTCGAGGCGGAAATCGTATCCCAGCCGCATCATCGCCTGCTCACCGGCAGGCAGAGCGAGCTTCGCGACCACCTCGCCATATCCCGGCGGGCCGGGCTGGAGAGCGAGGGCCAGTTCCGCGATCGCGGCCTCGTGCGCGACTTCCAGCGTCAGCAGCATGCGCTGGCTGCCCGCCACCGCCGCCAGCGGTCGCGCGCCGCGCACCGTCACGCGCGGGGGCTCGTCGGGCGACGGGGAATCGAGCTCGACCGTCAGCAGGACGCAGGTGCCGTCTTCGGCCCATTTCTCGAAATTCGCGACCAGCGCCTCCTCGAAACACGCCGCGCTGAACTGGCCCGAACTGTCGGAGAAATCGGCGCGCACGAAATCCGCGCCGCGCCGCGTGCGCCCCTTGTTCACCTTCTCCACCATCGCCGCCATGACCGCGCGGGAGCGGCCGCCCATTGGCGCACCTGCCGCCATCAGCGATGCGTAGGGCCGCGCGCCATTGGCGCTGGCGATGTCGCGATAGGCCTCGACCGGGTGGCTGGAGAAATAGAAGCCGAAATTCTCGCGCTCCTTCGCCATCTTGTCGGCGCGCGACCAGTCGTCGGCCTCCTTCAGACGCAGCGTATTGCCGGGGCCGTCGTCGCCACCGAACAGCCCCTCCTGCCCGCTCGATCGCTCGCGCTGGGCGGCATCTGCGGTGGCGAGCAGCAGGTCGATATTGGCGGCCAGCCGCCCCCGGCTCGGCTCCAGCCGGTCGAGCGCGCCCGCCGCGATCAGGGCTTCGAGCTGGCGAGAATTCATGCAGCCTTGCGGGATGCGCGCGAACAGGTCGTCGAGGCTTTCGAACCAGCCATGCGCCTCGCGCTCCTCGCACAGCGCCTTCATCGCCTTGCCGCCGACATTGCGGATACCAGCCAGCGCATAGCGCACGGCGTAGCCCTCGTCCGTGCGCTCCACGGTGAAGTCCGCCTCCGAACGGTTGATGTCGGGCTGCTCGACCGCGACGCCGCCTTCCCTACCCGGATACCGCCGCGCATCGTCGACGAACACCGCCAGCTTTTCCGACTGGTGCATGTCGAAGCACATGGAGGCGGCGTAGAATTCTTCCGGATAATGCGCCTTCAGCCACGCTGTCTGATAGGCGAGCAGCGCGTAGGCGGCGGCGTGCGACTTGTTGAAGCCATAGCCGGCGAACTTGTCGATCAAGTCGAACAGCTCGTTCGCGCGCTTCGCGTCGATCTGCGAATGCTCGGCGCAGCCGGCGATGAAGCGCTGGCGCTGCGCATCCATCTCGGACTGCTTCTTCTTGCCCATCGCGCGGCGCAGCAGGTCGGCATCACCCAGCGAATAGCCCGCCAGGATCTGCGCCGCCTGCATCACCTGTTCCTGATAGACGAAGATGCCGTAGGTCTCTTCCAGGATACCCGCCAGCTTGGGGTGCGGATACTCGATCTCGACCTCGCCCGCCTTACGCTTCCCGAACAGCGGGATGTTGTCCATCGGGCCCGGGCGATAGAGCGACACGAGGGCGATGATGTCCTCGAACTTGGTCGGCTTCACCGCCGTCAGCGTACGGCGCATCCCTTCCGATTCCAGCTGGAACACGCCCACCGTGTTGCCTTGCTTCAGGAGCTGGAAAACCGCCGGATCGTCCCAGGCGAGGCCCGCCAGATCGACCGCGATCCCGCGCTTGGCAAGGAGATCGACCGCCCGCTGCAGCACGGACAGCGTCTTCAGCCCGAGGAAGTCGAACTTCACCAGCCCGGCGCCCTCGACATATTTCATGTCGAACTGCGTCACCGGCATGTCGGAGCGTGGATCGCGGTACAGCGGCACCAGCTGTGCCAGCGGCCGGTCGCCGATCACCACGCCCGCCGCGTGGGTGGAGGAGTTGCGCGGCAGCCCCTCCAGCTGCATCGCCAGATCGACGAGCTGCTTCACATCATTGTCGTTGTCGTATTCGCGCTTGAACTCAGCGGCACCGTTCAGCGCGCGTGGCAGGCTCCACGGGTCGGTCGGATGGTTGGGCACCATCTTGCACAGCCGATCGACGCGGTTGTAGCCGAGGTCGAGAATGCGCCCGCAATCGCGCAGCACGGCACGTGCCTTCAGCTTGCCGAAGGTGATGATCTGCGCGACGTGGTCGTGGCCGTATTTCTTCTGGACGTAGCGGATCACCTCGCCGCGCCGCGTTTCGCAGAAGTCGATGTCGAAGTCGGGCATCGACACGCGTTCCGGGTTGAGGAAGCGTTCGAACAGCAGACCGAGCCGGATCGGGTCCAGGTCGGTAATGGTGAGCGCCCAGGCGACGAGGCTGCCCGCGCCGGAGCCACGGCCCGGTCCGACGGGAATTCCCTGATCCTTCGCCCACTGGATGAAGTCGGCGACGATCAGGAAATAGCCCGGGAACCCCATCCGGTTGATGATGCCGATCTCGTAATCGAGCCGGTCGTAATAGGTCTTGCGCTCGTCCTCGGTGAGCTCCTCATAGGGCTCCAACCGCTTGGCGAGGCCGCGCCTCGCTTCGCTCTCCAGCATCGCCTTCTCGCCTTCGATATCACCGGCGAGGCTGGGGAGGATGGGGGCGCGCTCGGGCGGCGCGTAGGCGCAGCGTTGCGCGATGACGAGCGTGTTCGCGACCGCCTCGGGCAGGTCGTCGAACGCTTCTTCCATCATCGTCGCCGATTTGACGAAGCTTTCCTGCGCGGAGCGCGGACGGTCCTCTTCCCACAGTTTGCGAGAATGCGAGATGCACAGCATCGCGTCGTGCGCCTTGTGGAAATGCGGATCGGCGAAATTGGCCGGATTGGTCGCGACCAGCGGCAGATCGCGGTCGTAGGCCCAGTCGACCAGTGCCGCTTCGGCGGCGTCTTCCACTGCGTTTCCGCGCCGCGACAGCTCGACATACAGCCGACCGGGGAACAGCGCCTCCAGCCGCTCGCCATAGGACAGGGCATGACTGCCCTGCCCCTCCGCGAACAGGCAGGTCATTGCGCCTTCGCTCGCCCCGGTGAGCGCGATCAGGCCCTCGGTCCGGCCATCCAGTTCATCGAGCGCGACATGCGGCTCCAACTCCAGCGGCCGCTCCAGATGGGCACGGCTGACGAGATGGCACAGGTTCTGCCACCCTGCCTCATCCTGTGCGAACAGCGCCAGGTGATCGATCGCCTCCGACGATGGGCGCGCGACACCAAGGAGGGTGCCCACGATGGGCTGCACCCCTTGCTCGAAGCAGGCCGAGGCGAAGGCGTAGCTGCCGTAAAGCCCGTTCCGGTCGCAGATGGCGATGGCAGGGAAGCCCCGCTCCTTCGCCAGCTTCGCGATCGCCTTGGGGTCGATCGCGCCCTCCAGCATCGAATAGCTCGACAGGATACGAAGGGGTACGAACGGGGCAAAGGACATGGCCCCAATATGCGACCGCGGAACGGATTAGCCAAGGCGGCGGGCGGCGCTATTCCACCGACCCGCCGCAATTATTCGTCAGCTCTTGGGGAAGTCCGGCCGTGCCGCGAGACCCTCCGCCTCGTCGGCGGTGTATTGACGGTCGCCGGCCTTCTGGATGACGTATTTCTCACGCTCCTCCTCGGGCAGCCGGGTGAGGTAGCGGATCATGTCGGCAAAGCTGCCGCGCCGCAGCGCCTTGGCCGAATCGAGTACGCCCTGGCCGTCGTCGGCCTCGTGCAACGCCGCCGCATCGTCCCACGCGTCTTCGTCCGAATTGACCGGCGTGGCGTCGAAAGTACTGGGGTGGTCGCTCATGCTTCAATCTCCTTCGTGGTCGGAAACGCGAGACCGCGCCTCAAGGTCCACCGCGAATGAGATGTTATTCGAGAAGCCCTTCGTGCAGCCGGACGACCCGGTCCATTCGTGCGGCCAGCCGCTCGTTATGCGTCGCCACCAGCGCGGCACTGCCTTCGCCCCGCACGAGTTCGAGGAATTGCGCCAGCACACGGTCGGAGGTCGCCTCGTCCAGATTGCCGGTCGGCTCGTCCGCCAGCACCAGCCGCGGGCGGTTGGCGAGCGCGCGGGCCACGGCCACGCGCTGTTGCTCGCCACCGGAAAGCTGGCTCGGTCGATGATCCATCCGCTGACCCAGCCCCAGCGCCTCCAGCAGTTCGCGCGCGCGCACTTCCGCCTCGTCGCGCGGCTTGCCCGCCACGAGCTGCGGCAGGACGATATTCTCAGCTGCATTAAAGTCGGGCAGCAGGTGGTGGAACTGATACACGAAGCCCAGATTCTCGCGCCGCAGCTGCGTGCGCATGGCGCTGTTCGATTTCTCCGCCGCGGTGCCCGCCAGCACGATCTGGCCGCCGAAGCCCCCTTCCAAAAGGCCGACCGCCTGTAGCAGCGTCGACTTGCCCGAACCGGATGGCCCCAGCAGCGCGACGATCTCGCCCGGGCGGACGGCCAGGTCCACGCCGCGCAGCACCTTGATCGTGGTTTCGCCCTGGGTGAAGCTGCGCGTCAGGCCGCGCAATTCGACGACGTGGGTGGCGCCCTCATTCATAGCGCAGCACCTGTACCGGATCGGTGCTCGACGCCTTGAAGGCGGGATAAAGCGTCGCGAGGAAGCTGAGGATCAGCGCGAGCGCCACGATACCGAAAATCTCCCATGGATCGGTCCGCGACGGTAGCGTGGAGAGGAACCGAACCTGCGGATCCCACAGGTTCTGTCCCGTCACGAAGCCGATCACCCGCACGATGCTCTCGCGGAAATAGAGCACCACGAAGCCGAAGATCAGGCCGGCAACCGTCCCAATCGCGCCAACGGTGAAGCCGGTCGTGACGAAGATCTTCAGCAGCGATTTGCGCGTCGCGCCCATGGTCCGCATGATCGCGATGTCGCGCGTTTTCGCCCGGACCAGCATGACGAGGCTGGAGAGGATGTTGAACGCGGCGACCAGCACCATGAAGCTCAGGGCGAAGAACATCGCCACCCGTTCGACCTGAAGCGCTTCGAAGATCGAACTGTTGATCGACTTCCAGTCGGCGACCACCGCCTGACCCTGCAGCTTCTTCGCCACGGGAGCCATGATCTCGCCGACATTGTCGGCATCGTTGGTCTTCACCTCGATCATCTGGACCTTGTCGCCGATCAGCAGCAGCGTCTGCGCATCCTGCATCGGCATTACGACGAAGCTGTTGTCGTAATCGTAGAGCCCGACTTCGAAGATCGCGGCGACCTGATAGCCGACCTGGCGCGGCACGGTCCCGAACGGCGTACTGCGCCCGGCGGGATTGACGATCGTGATGGTATCGCCGACGCGCGCACCGATGTTCTCGGCCAGGCGCGCGCCGATCGCGACCGTGCCCGCATCGGGCCGCAGCGCGCTCAGATCGCCACCGACCACCTTGTCCTTCAGCTGCGCGATCTGCTTCGGAGTCTCGCCGCGGACCAGCACGCCTTCGACCCGGCCGTTATAGGTTAGCATCAGCGGCTGCTCGATCAGCGGGCTCGCCTCGGTCACGCCGGGCGTCGCCTCGACCTCCTTCAGGATCTGTTGCCAGTTGTCGAGCCGCCCGCCATAGGCCTGCACGATCGCGTGGCCGTTGATGCCCACGATCTTGTCGATCAGCTCCGCACGAAATCCGTTCATCACGCTCATCACGATCACCAGCATGGCGACGGACAGCATGACGACGCCGATGGAGATGCTCGCGACCAGCGCGATGAACGCCTCGCCCCGCCCCGGCAGCAAATAGCGCCGGGCGATCATGCGTTCGAAGGGAGAGAGGAAGAGGGAGATGGCAGGCCCGCGAAATTGCTGAAATTTGCGCCGCATTAGGCACCCGTACCTGTCTGCGCAATGAAATTGGCCGACGGGCGGGGATTGCGTGTGTCACCCGTCGCACCGGCCTTGTAATCATACCGCAACATCGCCATTGGGAGCGCGCGGGGCGAAACACCTATCGGCGCGGGCTTTTCTGATGGACACCACCCACCCCTGGATGGACGAAGACGGCGATACGCTGCACGAGGAATGCGGCGTTTTCGGCGCGGTCAACGCGTCCGATGCGGCGGCGCTGACCGCCTTCGGCCTGCACGCCCTGCAGCATCGCGGGCAAGAAGCGGCGGGCATCACCGCCTTCGACGGCACGCAGTTCGTCACCCGCCGCGGCCTCGGCCACGTGGCCGAGAATTTCTCCAGCCAGGAATCGATTGCCGAGCTGCCGGGCGCAATGGCGGCTGGGCATGTGCGTTATTCGACCACCGGCGGATCGGGCCTGCGCAATGTGCAGCCGCTTTACGCCGATCTCGCCAGCGGCGGGTTCGCGGTGGCGCATAACGGCAATTTCTCCAACGCCGGCACGCTGCGGCAGGAGCTGGTGCAGAAAGGCGCGATCTTCCAGTCGACCAGCGACACCGAGGTAATCATCCACCTCGTCGCCACCAGTCGCTATCCCACCCTGCGCGACCGGCTGGTCGACGCGCTGCGGCTGGTCGAGGGTGCGTATGCGCTGATCGTGATGACGCCGGCCGGGATGATCGCCTGCCGCGATCCGCTCGGTATTCGCCCGCTCCAGATGGGCCGCATCGGCAAGGCGGTGGTCTTCGCGTCAGAGACGGTCGCCTTCGACGTGGTCGGCGCGGAATTCGAGCGGCAGGTGGAGCCCGGCGAGATGATCGAGGTCGATCACGACGGCAAGGTCACCTCCTACCGCCCCTTCGGCAATGCCGGCTCGCGCCCCTGCATCTTCGAGCATGTCTATTTCAGCCGCCCGGATTCGGTATTCGACGGACGCAGCGTCTATGCCGCGCGCAAGGCGATCGGCGAGCAGCTGGCAATCGAGAACCCGTGCGATGTCGATCTGGTCGTGCCGGTGCCCGATAGCGGCGTGCCCGCGGCGATCGGCTATGCCCAGCAATCGGGTGTTCCGTTCGAACTGGGCATCATCCGCAGCCATTATGTCGGCCGCACCTTCATCCAGCCGAGCGACAGCGCGCGCCATTCGGGTGTGAAGCGCAAGCACAACGCCAATCGCAGCCTGGTCGAAGGCAAGCGGATCGTGCTGATCGACGATTCGATCGTGCGCGGCACCACCAGCATGAAGATCGTCGAGATGATGCGCGATGCCGGTGCGACGGAGGTCCATTTCCGGGTCGCCAGCCCGCCCACGGCGCATAGCTGTTTCTACGGGGTCGATACGCCCGAGCGATCGAAGCTGCTCGCCGCGCGGATGGAGGTCGAGCCGATGCGCGAATTCATCCGCGCCGACAGTCTCGCCTTCGTGTCGATCGACGGCCTCTACCGCGCGGTCGGCGGTGCGCCCCGCGATGCGGGCTGCCCGCAATTCTGCGATGCCTGCTTCACCGGCGACTATCCGACCTCGCTGACCGATCTCGAACGGCGCGATCGCGGCGCCGACCAGCTGACATTCCCGACACACAAGGTTGCCTGACATGGCCGACAACAAACCGCTCGAGGGCAAGCTTGCCCTCGTCACCGGCGCATCGCGCGGAATCGGCGCGGCGACGGCGATAGAGTTCGCCCGCGCCGGCGCGCACGTGATCCTGACGGCGCGCGATGTGAAGGCGCTGGAGGCGACGGAGGACGCGATCCACGATGCGGGCGGCAGCTCGACCATCGCGCCCGTCGACCTCGCTGAGCCCGACGGTATCGCCCGCCTGGCAACCGCCATCCACGGGCGCTGGGACGCGCTCGACTACCTCGTCATCAGCGCGGCCTATCTGCCCATGCTGACGCCCGTGACGCAGATCGACCAGAAGCAGTACAATCAGGCGCTGACGATCAATGTGCTGGCGACGCAGGCGCTGCTGGCGAATTTCGATCCGATGCTGAAGCGCGCCGATGCCGCGCGCGTGGTCGGCCTGACCAGCAGCGTCGGCGAGAAGTCCCGCGCCTTCTGGTCGGCCTACGGATCGAGCAAGGCGGCGTTCGACAACCTCCTCGAATGCTACGCGCAGGAGGTGGAGAAGATCAGCAAGACCCGCGTCGCGATCCTCGATCCCGGGGCCACCCGCACCGCGATGCGCGCCAGGGCCTTCCCTGGCGAAGACCCGCACACGGTCAAGCCGCCGGAAGACGTTGCGAAGCGGATCGTCGCGCTGGTGCAGGAAGACTTCAAGACCGCCCACCGCGAGCGGGTGGGTTAGCCAACCGACATAATCCCGCTCGCCCTGAGCCTGTCGAAGGGCCGTCCTTACTTAAGGCGCAACGCAAAAGATAAAGTGCGATCCTTCAACAAGCTCAAGACGAGCGTATCTGCAGCTTAGTCCTTCGTCGCGTCGATCAGGGTCTGCCACAACTCGCGCCGCGCCTTGGTCAGGCCCTCACCCGTCGCGGTCGGGTAGTTGGAGACGACCGCCACCACCAGGTTCCGATCCGGCACGATGGTGATGTATTGCCCGAATATCCCCTGCGCGCCGTAATTGCCGCCGGGGAAGGTCCACCATTGATAGCCGTATCCGTAGCCGCCGCCGAATTCGACCTGCGCCGATCCCGCCTCGTCGAACCAGCCCTGCGGCACCGAGGGCTGCCCACCCTCCAGCACGAACTGCCCCATGCGGGCATAATCCGACAGGCTTAGCGAGACACAGCAGCCGCCGATATTGCCGCCCGACAGGTCGGTCATCCAGAACATGTCGCCCGCGAAGCCAGCCGGATCGACGATCTTGTGCTTGGCGTATTCGGCCAGCTTCTCGCCCGTGGCATTCTCCACGAGCAGGCCGAGCAGGCCCGTTTCCAGCGTCTTGTAGACCCACTTCTCGCCCGCCGGGGACTCGCGCTTGAGCGTGCGGGCGTAGGTAACCACCTGCGATTCGCCGGGCACCGGCGCGATGTTCAGGAACTTCGCCACGTCGCTGTCGGGGTCGGTATAGTCCTCGTTCCACGCTACGCCGGAGGTCATGGTGGCGACCTGCTTCACCGTTACGCCGTCATAGGCGGTGCCCGACAGCGCGGGTACGTATTTGGTCACCGGATCGTCTAGGCTGGCAATCGCGCCGTCCTTCACCGCCGCGCCCAGCAGCGTAGAGGTGAAGCTCTTGGCGACCGAGAAACTGGTCCAGCGCCCCTCCGGTCCGAAACCGAGCCGGTACGCTTCGTACCGCACCTTGCCGTCCTGCAGCACCATGATCCCGGCGGCGTTCATCGCTTCGAGATAGCCGTCGACCTTCGACCGCGTCGCAGCGCCGAGCGGCTCGCCCTTGGGCAGTTCGCGTACTTCGTCGGCGTGCGCCACCTCGATCCCGGCGAAGTAATCCTCCATCGCGCGGAAGCGGGCCGAGCGCGTCTCGTCGTTCCAGAACAGCACCTCGCGCGAATCCGCCGCATCGGGAAATTTCGGCTGCGACATCTGCGTCGCGGGGCCCTGCGCCATCGGCATGGTGGCACACGAAGCCAGCGCCAGCGCGCCCAGCGAAACGAACAGTCTCTTCATCATCCCTCTCCCTTCACCAGCGTGACCTGGTGCACGTCGATCCCGCCACCCCGGAATCCGCCTTCGCAATACATCAGGTAATATCGCCACAGGCGCCTGAAGCGCTCGTCGAACTCGGCCGGCAGGCGCCCTTCGCTCACCGCACTATCGAACCTTTCGCGCCACAGGCGCAGCGTTTGGGCATAGTCCTGCCCGAAATCGGTCTGATCGGTCCAGACGAGGCCGCGCTCCTCCGCCAGCGCGCGGAATTCGCTCGTGCGGATCAGCAGCCCGCCGGGGAAGATGTAGGCCTGAATGAAGTCGGCGCTGTCGGCGTAACCTTCGAACAGCGCCTCCTGCATGGAAATATACTGGATCGCCGCGCGGCCGCCCGGCTTCAAGTTGCGGGCGACGCAGTCTAGGAAGGTCGGCCAGTATTCGCGCCCCAGCGCCTCGACCATTTCGACGCTGGCGATCGCGTCGTATTTCCCGTCCACGTCGCGGTAATCGCGGTGGAGGAACTCGATCGCATCGTCCTGTTGTTCGCGCGCCCAGGCCAGTTGCTCGTCCGACAGGCTGATCGCTTCGACGCCTGCTCCGCGCAGGTGCGCCTCTTGCGCCAGCGTCCCCCAGCCGCACCCGATTTCCAGTAGCCGCTTGCCCGGCGCGAGAGCGAGGCGGTCGAGGATCGCCGCCATCTTCGCCGCCTGCGCCGCCTCGAGCGTTCGCGCCCCGTCAGAGAAGAGCGCGCTGGAATAGGCCATCGTCGGCCCCAGCCACGCGCTGTAGAAATCGTTTCCGAGATCGTAATGCGCCTCGATATTGCGGGCCGAGCCGCTCTTCGTATTGCGGTTGATGGCATGGGCCGCACGCAGCGCCTTGCGCCAGAAATGCTTGGCCCGCCCGGCATCGCCCAGCGTCTGCGCATTGGCCATGAACAGCGCGAACAGCGGCACCGGATCGGGACTTTCCCACTCACCCGCTTCCCATGCCTGATACCAGCCGACCGAGCCGGTGGTGGCGAGCCGGACCAGCGCGCGCCAGCTGTTGACCGTGACGTCCGCGTCGAAGCCCGGCCTGCGACCGCCAAGCACGCGCACGCTGCCGTCCGGCAGCCGCCCGGTGATGGAGCCCGTCGCCAGTCCGGCGTCGATCCGGTCGAGCACCTTGTGAAAACCGGGCGCGAAGATGCGCGCCAGGCAGCCCGGCTTGATCTCGAACCGTCGTGCCCCGTGCAGCAGGCTGCTTCCGCGCATGTGCCCCTTCGTCGCCATAGCCCCGCTCATACTCCTGGCGGGCGGTGCGGCAAGGGTGTCAGTCGCCCTTCATCTCGCGATAGGCGGACAGCGCCCGCTCGCGAGCCTCCTTGTGACCGATCAGCTTCTCCGGATAATCGTCGGGACGGTGCTCGTCGTCGGGATCGTGGATCTGGTCGTCGTCTAGATCGGCCAGCTCGGGCACATATTCGCGGATGTAGTCGCCCGCGTCGAATTTTTCGCTCTGGCCGAGTGGAGCCATGATCCGCACGAACATGTTCGAATCGACCCCGGTGCCCGCGACCCATTGCCAGTTGACGCCGTTGCTGGCGTAGTCGCCGTCCACCAGCGTATCCCAGAACCAGCGATCGCCGTGCCGCCAGTCGATCAGCAGATGTTTGATGAGGAAGCTCGCCGCGATCATCCGCACCCGGTTGTGCATCCACCCGGTCTGCCACAACTGCCGCATGCCGGCATCGACGATCGGGTAGCCGGTGCGCCCCTGCTGCCAGGCCTCCAGTTCCTCTTGGATCAGATGCCCGCGATTGGGATTGCGCCACAGCGAGCTGTCGTAATCGCGATAGCTTTCCTCGGGATAGCGGGGGAACTGATAGAGCACGTTCTGAGCATAATCGCGCCAGATCAGCTCGTTCTCGTAAGTTTCCCACCCCTGCCCGCGTCGTCCGCTCAGGCGATGCCAAACCTGCACCGGCGAGATTTCGCCCCAGTGGAGGTGCGGAGACAGCCGGGAGGAGCCATCGATCGAGGGCAGGTTCCGGTCGTCCTCGTAATCGGCGACGTGATCCGCCCACCAGTCCAGCCGCTCACGCGTGGCGTCCTCGCCGATCTTCCAGAAATCGCGCATCCCGCCCGCCCAGTCGGGCTTGGTCGGCAGGAGGTCCCAGTCCGACAGGTCGTCGCTTTCCGGCGCATCGGCGAAGGCGAAGTGCTTGGGAGCCGGAATCTCGTCGCGTGGAGGAAAATGCTCGCGCAGCGCCTGCATGAAGGGGGTGTAAATCTTGTAGGGATCGCCTGATCCGGTCGTGGCGGTGCCGGGCGGGAACAGGTAATTGCCATCGTGCAGCACCAGTTCGCACCCTTCCGGCAAGGCGTCCCGCAACTCCTCCTCCGCCTCGCGCCACCAGGGCTCGTAATGGCGGTTGGCATGGACCGCCCCCCCCCCGATCTGGTCGGCGAGGCTCGCTAGGACGGAAACGCTGTCCCCCTGCCGCAGGACGACCGAGCCATTATGGCGACCGAACCCCTTGCCCAGGCTTTCGAGGGAGTGGTGCAGCCACCAGCGATGCGCCCCGCCATATTTCCGATCGCCGGGTCGATCGTCGTCGAGGACGAAAACGGGCAGGATCGGCCCCGCCTCGGCAGCGGCGGCAAGGGCGGGCTGGTCGGACAGGCGCAAATCGCGCCGGAACCATACTATCTGGGGATCGGCCATCGGGCGCGGAACGAGACGGCGTGTGCGCTGGTTCCCGACCTGTGCCCCTTCCCGCAATCTACGAACGGATCGATCCGCGCCGCGCCGCCATGGGAGCCTTGCTGTGCTGGGCGGGCTTCATCGCGACCGCGATCGCCATCGCGGCAGGCTATACCACCGGTATCGAGCATGCGCTGCTCGTGCCGCATCGGGCGGCAACGCGCGGAGCGGAGGCGGTGCGCGATGTCACCGCGCTGGGCGGTGTGCCGCTGCGCATGCTGTTCGCGCTCATCGCGGCGGGGTTCCTCGTGGCGCTGCGGCAATGGCGGCTGGCGGCGTGGCTGGCGGTCACGGTATTGACCGGATGGGCGGTTGGAACCTTGCTCAAAGTGGTGGTCGCGCGGCCCCGGCCGGACTTCGTGCCGCACATGATGCACGCGAGCGGGTTCAGCTTTCCCAGCGGACATGCGTTCAACGGGACCCTCGTCTGGCTCGCGATCGCGCTGGCGTTTGCGCCCCTGATCGCCCGTCGCCCTTTTCGGATCGCACTGCTCCTCTGCGCACTGGCGCTGGGTGCCGCCATCGGCATGAGCCGGGTGTGGCTGGGGGTGCACTATCCGGGCGACGTCTTCGCCGGCTGGCTCGGCGGCGCAGGCTGGGCCTTTGCCGCCGCCGCTCTGATCCCGCTCATGGCGCCGGCGGGCGCTCGCACTGTAGTCCGGGCAGGTTGACGGCGAAGCGCCCGCGCGTCCGCGGATCGTAGAAGCGCGCGTCGTAGAGCGTCACCGCGCCATCGTCGCCACGCGCGAACAGCGGCGCGCGGGACCAGAACAGGAATGCGTCGATTGCCGAAGAGCGCGGCAGATCGGCCACCTCGACCGGGCACTGATTGGGCTCCATCATCAGCGGCTGCCCTTGCAAGCCCAGCGGCGTCCAGCCGACCTGATACCAGCGCAGCGTGCTGTCGGCGAAGATTATGTCCCGCTTCCACGGCTGACCGGGCGCCGGGCTGGCGATGAGAACGGTGGGTTCCGGGGCCAACCCCGCCCCTACCCGCTCGGCCATGCCCGTCAGTATGCCGTTGAGGGCGATGTAGATGCCAAGGAAAGCCAGGCCGTAACGCGCCGGTCTGCGCCAGGTTGCCAAACCGTGCCGGTCGCGCCGCCACGACAGCCATGTCGCAAACCCCATGACCAGCCACAGCACCCAGTCGACGATGAACAGCGTGTCGCCGTAGAACCACCGTTGGCTGAACGGCGCGAGCAGCCTGATCCCGTAGACGTTCAGCCAGTCGAGCGCCGGGTGCGTCAGGCAGGCGAGGAAGGATAGCGCGACCAGCCAGCCGAACCGCACCGGCAATCGCCCCTCGGGTCGTGTGCCGCGCCGCGCCTGCCATCGGTCGAACGCGTAGAGCAATGCCGCCAGCACCACCGGCAGGATCACCAGCGCCAGCGGGCCGTGGGTCAGCCCGCGTCGCATGGCGAGGCTCTCGGTACCGTATATCACGCAGGTCGCGTCGATATCGGGCAGGTTCGCCCCGATGATCAGCGCAGGCATGGCGAGCCCGGTGCGCCGCTTCAGCCCGGCCTGCCCCAGCAGCGCCCCGACCAGCGAATGGGTAAGGTTATCCATGGTCGCGCAGTGTCGCGCTTACCTCGCCCCGGTCAAATGAAAAGGCCGACAAGGAAAAGGGCGGCAGTCGCCTGCCGCCCCTCTCGGTAATGTGTTGTCTTGCGAGAATTACATCGTCGCGCCTGTCGCGCTGGCGCCCGGTGCGCGCGCGCTGTTGCGCGCCATCGTGAACTCCTCGGGCGAGAGATAGGTGTTTCCGTCCTTGTCGAAGAAGAAGAACGTCTTGCCCGCATCGTTGATCTGCTCGGTCGAGATGTAGGGCTTCGTCGCGTCTTCCATGCTCGTCTGATTGTTCGGGTTCGCCGGCACCGCCCAGATCGCGTACTCGGCGACCGACAGCTTCCCATCGTTGTTGCGATCGAGATAGGCGAAATCCATCTGACCGCGTGGCATCATCGAATTGCTCGACGACGAACCACTCATGCTGTCGCCCGAAGACATGTCGCCGGACGAGGCGTTTCCGGCGGCCATATCGCTCGTTCCGCTGGAGGCCGTCCCGGTCGGCGTGGCACCGGGAGTGCTCGTGGATTGCGCCATCATCGTGTCGCGATTGGTGTCGTATTCGTCGCTGATAGCCTGGCGATCCATCGCGTCGTAGTTCGTCTGCTGCTGCGTCGTCAGATCGCCGCCCATCGGCATCGCGTTGTCGTCCATCATCGCGGTATCCGCGGTGGGGACGGCAGCATCGGTGGCATCGACCGTGTCGTCGGCATTGTCCGAACAGGCCGCCAGTGAGATGGCTGCCGCAGCGGAGGCGAGTAAAAGAACGCGTTTCATATCTGTCTTCCCATTGGTCTGCTGGATGTATCGCGCCGAAGCGCGCTTGCAGTTCACCAATGGATCAGCGACGCGAAAGGTTCTGAAAAACCGAGATTTTTGGGAAGGACCTGCTCAGACCGGGTCCTGCGCGGTGCCGTCGACGGTCCAGGTCTGCCCCGACCCGAGCAGCTTGGCGAGGTTCGCCTGCTTGCCGCTGACCGCGCGCTCGCGCTCCGCGATGACGCCGCTTTCGAAGGTCGCGCGCGGATCGTCGTAGAGCACGCCCAGCGGCATCGGGAACTCGCCGAAGGGCAGCTCGGCAAGGATATGCGCCATGGTGCGGTTCTTCGCGTCGTGGACGCGCACGCCCGCTGCCTGCCAGTCTCCGTCGGTCACTTCGACCACGCGGAAGGAAAGGCTGTCGGCATCGAAGGAAAGGCCCTTCACGCCGCCGGTCTTCTCGCTGCCGAACAGCATCGGCTCGCCATCCTCCAGCCACAGCTGGCGATCCTCCGCACCCTTCGGCGCGGCGAAATCGTCGAACACGTCCTTGTTATAGACGATGCAGTTCTGGAAGATCTCCACGAATGCCGCGCCCTGGTGCGCATGCGCGGCCTTCAGCACGTCGGGCAGGTTCTTCGACACGTCGATCCCGCGCCCGACGAAGCGCGCCCCCGCCCCCAGCGCAAAGGCGCACGGGTTGGCCGGGTGATCGACGCTGCCGATCGGGGTGGAGGGGCTGCGCGTGCCCTCGCGGCTGGTGGGCGAATACTGCCCCTTGGTCAGCCCGTAGATCTCGTTATTGAACAGCATGATCTGCATGTTCACGTTGCGGCGAAGAACATGCATCAAATGATTGCCGCCAATGGACAATCCGTCGCCGTCGCCCGTTACCAGCCACACGTCGAGGTCCGGATTGGCGAGCTTCACCCCCGTCGCCACCGCCGGCGCGCGGCCGTGGATGGTGTGGAAGCCGTAGCTTTCCATGTAATAGGGGAAGCGGCTGGAGCACCCGATGCCGGAGATAAATACGGTGTTCGCCGGATCGCTGCCAAGCTGCGGCAGCGTGCGCTGCACCGCCTTCAGGATCGCGTAGTCCCCGCAACCGGGGCACCAGCGAACCTCCTGGTCGGTCTCCCAGTCCTTCAGCGTGGTTTCGATTTTTACGGGGGCGTTCATTGGTTCACCGCTTCCTCATCCGAACCCTTGCCCGGAGCAGTCGCTCCTGCGCCGTGGAACGGTGCGTCTGGATATGATCCGTCGTCGTGGCCGCTCTCACGGCCCGGCAGTTGCGTTTCGTTGACTTCGACCGCGCCGCCTTCATTGCCGTCGACATCGTCGAAATAGGCCGCGATCGCCTCTTCGAGTTCGCCGATGCTGAACGGCTGACCGCTCGTCTTCGTCAGGCTCTCGCAATCGACAAGGAACTGGTCGCGCAGCACGGTCTTGAACTGCCCGGTGTTCATTTCGGGCACCAGCACATGGTCGAACCCTGCGAGCAGCTCGCCCATATTGGCGGGCAGCGGCCAGATGTGGCGCACATGGATGTGGCTGACCGAGCACCCCTTCGCGATGGCGCGGCGCACTGCCTGCCGGATCGGCCCGTAGGTGCTGCCCCAGCCGACTACGGCCAGCGTGCCGGTGCTCTCGCCGGAGGATACCTCCTGATCGGGCACCGCGATGCCTTCCACCTTGCCCTTGCGCGCGTCGGTCATCGCCTGATGGTTGGCCGGATCGTAGGAGATGTTGCCGCTCAGCGCGTCCTTCTCGATCCCCCCGATGCGGTGCATCAGGCTGGGCGTGCCGGGCTTGATCCACGGCCGCGCGCCCTTCGCATCGCGCTTGTACGGCAGCAATTCGCCATTCTCGCGCTCTTCCATGAACTTCGCCGGGAAAGCTTCGTACTTCGCCGGGTCCGGCACCTTCCATGGTTCGGCGGCATTGGCGATGTAGCCATCGGTCAGCAGCATCACCGGAGTCATGTATTGCACCGCGATGCGGCACGCCTCGATCGCGCATTCGAACGCGTCGGAGGGGCTGCGCGTAGACACCACCGGCATCGGCGCATCGCCGTTGCGGCCATAGACCGCCTGATAGAGGTCGCTCTGCTCGGTCTTGGTCGGAAGGCCGGTGGACGGGCCGCCCCGCTGCGAATTCACAATCACCAGCGGCAGCTCGACCATGATGCCCAGCCCGATCGCCTCGGTCTTCAGCGCGATGCCCGGCCCGCTGGAGCTGGTGACGCCCAGCTGCCCGGCATAGCTCGCCCCGATCGCGGCGCAGATCGCGGCGATCTCGTCCTCCGCCTGGAAGGTGGTGACGCCATATTCCTTCAGTCGCGCGAGGTGGTGCAGGATCGCGCTGGCAGGCGTGATCGGATAGCCGCCGAAGAACATCGGCAGCTCGGCCAGCTGCGCACCCGCGACCAGCCCCAGGCTGACCGCCTCCGCGCCGGTGATGGTCCGGTAAAGGCCCGGCTCGCTCGGCACCGGCGGGATGTGGACCTGCTTCAGCGGCCCCGCCAGCTCGGCGGTCTCGCCATAGGCATGGCCCGCGTCGAGCGCGGCGATATTCGCCTCCGCGATTTCGGGCTTCTTCGCGAATTTCTGCTTGAGCCAGTCGTGCAGCGGCTCGCGCGGGCGGTCGAACATCCACAGCGCGAGGCCCAGCGTCCACATGTTCTTGCAGCGTAGCGCATCCTTCTTGCCGAGGCCGAAGGGCTCGACCGCCTCGATCGTGCGCTGCGAGATGTCGAAAGCGAGCACGTCGAAGGGCGCGAGGCTGCCGTCCTCGATCGGATTGCTGTCGTATTTCGCCTTGTCGAGATTGCGCTTCGTGAACTCGCCCGTGTCGGCGATCACCAGCCCGCCGGGCTTCAGCGCGGCGAGGTTCACCTTCAGCGCCGCGGGGTTCATCGCCACCAGCACGTCGGGCGCGTCGCCTGCCGTGTTGATCGCGCGAGAGCCGAAATTGATCTGGAACGCCGACACGCCGAACAGCGTGCCCTGCGGTGCGCGGATCTCCGCCGGGAAATCCGGGAAGGTCGCCAGATCGTTGCCCGCCAGCGCGGTCGACAGTGTGAACTGACCGCCGGTCAGCTGCATGCCGTCGCCGGAATCTCCGGCGAAACGGACCACGACGGCGTCGGGGGATTGCGGGTCTCGGGCCTGCTCCTGCGGGGCCCTGGCGGCTGTTGCCATCCGTAAATTCCTTCGGTCGCGCCGCGTCGTGCGCGGCGTCGTTCTTTCGCGGGCGTCACCTAGGTGCGCGTGCCCGCCACCACAATCAAGTTTTTCTCCACGCTCGGAAAAGTCGCATGGACAAGGGGATCGAAATGCCGAAGGCTTGGTTTGGTTGAGGCCCCAGGAGGATCGATGTCCGAGCAAACCGACCACTTCGTGCGCGATGACGTTCGCGCCTTCCTCGATTTTCTCGAAAGCGCCGGCAGGCCGCCGATGAGCGAGCTGTCGCTGGAGGAAGCGCGCGCCGGCATGCACGCCAGCGTGCACATCGCCGAACTGCCGGCGAAGGACATGGCGGTGAAGCGCGACCTTTCCTGCCCCGGCCCGGCTGGCGACATCCCCTTGCGCCTCTACGACGCGCGGGAAAGTCGCGAGGCGGGGCCGGTCATGGTCTTCTTCCACGGTGGCGGGTTCGTGATCGGCGACCTCGACACCCATGACGCATTGTGCAGCGAACTCTCCGCCTCGCTCGATATTCCGGTGGTTTCGGTCGACTATCGCCTCGCCCCCGAACACCCCTTCCCCGCAGCGCCCGACGATGCGGAGGCAGCGGCGCGCTGGGTGGCGAGCAATCCCACGGAGCTGAACCGGAAAACCACCGGTCTGGTGCTGTGCGGCGACAGCGCGGGCGGCAACCTCACCATCGTCACCGCGCAGTCGCTCGCCGACGAGCCTGCCGACGTCCCGGTGCTGGTGCAGGCACCGATCTACCCGCTGGCGGACGATATCGCGGGGCATCAGAGCTTCCAGGATTTTTCGGAAGGCTACCTGCTCACCCGCGACGCGATGTCGTTCTTCACCAGGAGCTACGCTCCCACAGAAGGCGATGTGCGCAACTGGCCGATCCTGCGCCAGGCGCACGACCTTCCCCCGGCGGTGTTGTGCACCGCGGGCCTCGATCCCTTGCGCGATAGCGGGCGCAATTATGCCGCGCACCTCATCCAGGCGGGCGTCGACGTGACCTATATGGAATTTCCCGGAATCATCCATGGCTTCGCCAATCTGCGCAAGGCGATCGCCAGCGGCCAGAGCGATCTCGCCGCCTTCACCCATGCCATCGCCGCCATGCTGGAGCGACACGCGAAATGAACGATACACTCGGATACCGCCCCTGCGTGGGCGTGATGCTGGTCAATGCAGAGGGCCGCGTCTTCGTCGGTCGCCGGATCGACAACAAGGAAGGCGACTGGTGGCAGATGCCGCAGGGGGGAGTCGATCCGGGGGAGGATCTGGACACCGCGGCGTTCCGCGAACTCGGCGAGGAAACGGGAGTGACCGATCGGCACGCGACGCTGCTAAAGCGCATGGAAGAGCCGGTGCGCTACGATCTGCCCGAGGAGTTGATCGGCAAGCTGTGGGGCGGCAAATATCGCGGACAGGAGCAGACCTGGTTTCTCGCGCGCTTTTCCGGCACCGATGCCGACATCGATCTGGAAGCGCACGACCCGCCTGAATTCTGCGACTGGAAATGGGTCGATCCCGAGCAGCTTCCCGAACTGATCGTGCCGTTCAAGAAGCGGGTCTATCGTACCGTGCTTGAGGCGTTTCGCGAGCTGGTGTGAGTCGGCAGGCCCGACCCTCGGTCGTCACGGCAACGGGGTCAGTTGTTCTGCGACACCTTGGCTTCCGGCATCACCGCCTCCGCCGTCAGCACCGGTTGCTGCGGCCCGCGCGCGATCGCGGCGGCAAGGCGCTGCGTCTCGCTGCAATCGTCGCCGCACAGCGATTCCAGGCGGGACAGGTTGAGCCGCGCCTTCTCCACTGCGCCCTTCTCCACCATCGCTATGCCCTCGCCCGAAATCGCGCCGTAATCGTCGGGCTTGCGGGTCAGCACTTCGCGGTAATAGCGGATCGCCTTGCCCTGGAGGCCTTGTGCGCGGGCCGCCTCGCCCAGCGCCAGGTAGGTTCCCTCGTAACCGGGATCGATCGCCAGCGCCGCCTCGAACGCATCGACCGCCTGCTGCGGCTGATCGGCCGCGAGCGCCGCCTTGCCCTGGTCGAGCAGCACTTCCGCGCGCGGATCGGGCTCCCCGCTATCGGCATGCACCACGCTGGCGCTCACCGCCACGAACAGCGAAAGAGCGGCGGCGACGGGCGTAAAACGCATGAGCAGGTCCTTCCAGCGAGCGCGATCGGGGGTGGGCGCATCGAGCATACGAGGCGAACCTAACACGGCAGGAATGCACGTGCGATGAAAAATCCGTCCGTTTCGTCGCGTGCGGGCGAGAGGCGAATGCCCTCGCCTCGCTCGCGTCCGAGCGGGAGATCGGGCCGGTCGCCGGTCCAGGTCGGGTGGCCTTCGAGAAATGCCGCGAACCGGTCCGCCCCTTCTGCATCGAGCAGCGAGCATGTCACGAACACCAGCCGCCCGCCGGGCTTCACCAGCCTGGCCGCGATGTCGAGCAGGCGATCCTGCACACCCCCGAACTGCGCGAGGCGCTGAGGCGTTAATCGCCACTTCGCTTCCGGCTTGCGCCGCCATGTCCCCGTCCCCGAGCAGGGCGCGTCGATCAGCACCGCGTCGGCCTGCGCTTGCCACGGCCGCAAGGCTTCCAGCTCGCGACCCGGGTCGAGCAGCATCGTCTCGATCAGGCCCGCCCCGGCCCGCGCGGCGCGTGGGGGCAGGTTGCCGAGCCGCCGCTTGTCGGTATCGCAGGCGAGCAGCGTGCCCGAATTCTCCATCGTCGCGGCGAGCGCGAGCGTCTTGCCACCCGCACCGGCGCAAAGGTCGATCACGGTCTCTCCAGGTCGCGCGGCGACGGCGGCGCAGGCGAGCTGGCTGCCATGGTCCTGTATCTCGACCAGCCCGTCGCGATAGGTGGCCCATTGCTCTACCATCGTGCCGGATGCGAAGCGCAGGCCCTGCGGTGCGGCCAGCGGCTCGCCGCGTTCCGGCAATTCGATAGTGTCGCGATCGGCCTTCAGCGTATTGACCCGCAGATCGAGCGGCGCGCGATCCATCAGCGCGGCGGCCTCTTCATCGTCGACACCCGAATTCGCAAGTTCGGCCACCAGCCAATCGGGCGCAATGCCCGGTTTTGCGGCCTGCTCGTCGTCCAGGCGCGCCGCCGGGCCGTATTGCGACCCGTCGAACAGCGGGGCGATTTCGGGGCGATGCTCCGCCAGCGCCAGCATCGCCGCGCGGCCGGATGCGGGAATGGGGCCACAATGGCGAATCGCATCGTAAACGAGTTCGCGAATGGCTCGGCGATCCTTCGATCCGGCGAAGCGATGCGCGCGCGCCCATTCGGCAACGATCCGGTCGGCGGGTGCGCCTTCTCCCCGGGCCGCTTCGACGACGCTGTCGAGAATGTCGATGGCGGCCGCGATCCGCGCGCTCGGGGTCATAGGTCGGAAAAGCGCACGCGCGTTTCGTGCGCGGTCATGGCCGGGAAGGTGCTTGTGACGAACCGCACCAGAGCGCGCTCGAACGTTGCGCGCTTGTCCAGTATTTCGTCGCGGTTGCGCTCGTAGAAGGCGCGAGTGTCGGAATCCATATCGGCGACCATTTTCCGCCAGGCGGTCGGGTTGATTGCCGGGTTGGGTATGCCGAGCTCCTGTTCGTCGTCCTTCGCGAAAGGTGCCCCTACCTTGAGCGCGGCAATCCGATCCAAGAAACGTTCGATCTCGTACTCGCGCCCCGAAATGTTGCATGCGGCCTGGGCGGTGCCGCGGAAACAGTCCATCTCGTGTTCGGCATCGGCGTAAGCGCGGAACGCTTCGTATGCCCTGTCGAACGCCTCCGCCTGCGCATCGGTCCACCCACGCTTCAGTCGGGCGATCTCCGGCTGGCGATCCTGCTGGCTACGCCTCGCGGCGAACTGGGCGCAGACCCCGCCGCTCGCACCGCTGGTGATGTCGTCGCAGGTATCGAAGCTTCCCCCCTCCGCCTTGCCGCTCCGGATATCGTCCAGATGCTCGATCCGCGCATCCATCGCGGCCGGGGCGTCCTCCATCTGGCAAGCCATGTGGATCGCCACGGCGAGGTTCTTCGGCCCGCCTTCCCCATTGGCATAGGCCATGGCGAGCAATCCCGCGCCATGGTGCAGCGCGAGGGTGTATTCGGTATGGCCGCGTTCGGCCACCGCGCATTTACGCGCTTTCGCCCGATCCATCGGGACCCCGAACCCGAAATAGAGCGCTTCGCTATCGCATCCTTCGAGCGCTTTCCGCTCGCTCGGCGATGGGATGTCGGCAGCCGCCGGTTGCGCGTCGGAGACGGCGGCACAGATCGCGCGGGTGCGCGCGTATTTCTCGCCCCCGCCGATGAAGCTCAGGTCGCGGGTCGACCAGTAGTCCACCGCATCCGACTGCACCGCCGCCGCGAGCATCGCCGCGGCGGCCGGCAGGGCGGCGAGGCAGAGGAGGCTCCTACCGTGTCGGATAGTTCGGTGCCTCCCGCGTGATCGCGACGTCGTGGACGTGGCTCTCGGTCAGCCCGGCATTGGTGATCCGCACGAACTGTGCACGGGTGCGCAGATCCTCGATCGTGCGGCTGCCGGTATAGCCCATCGCCGCCTTGATCCCGCCGACGAGCTGGTGGACGACGTCCTTTGCCGCACCCTTGTAGGGCACCTGTCCCTCGATCCCTTCGGGTACCAGCTTCATCGCCGAAACGTCCTGCTGGAAATAGCGGTCGGCGCTGCCGCGCGCCATCGCGCCCACGCTGCCCATGCCGCGATATGCCTTGTAGCTGCGGCCCTGATAGATGAACGTCTCGCCCGGAGCCTCGGCGGTCCCCGCCAGCATCGATCCGATCATCACGCTGGAGGCACCGGCGGCAAGCGCCTTGGCCGCGTCGCCGCTGGTCCGCAGGCCGCCATCGGCGATGACCGGGATACCGGCCTTCTCGCCTTCCTCGGCGCAATCCATGATCGCGGTGAGCTGCGGCACGCCTACCCCCGCCACCACCCGCGTGGTGCAGATGGAGCCCGGTCCGATCCCGACCTTCACTGCATCCGCGCCCGCATCGATCAGCGATTTGGTGGCCTCCGCCGTGGCGACGTTGCCGGCGATGATCTGGACCGAATTGCTCAGCGTCTTGGCCCGTTCGACCGCGCGGGCCACGTCGGCATTGTGGCCGTGCGCGGTATCGATGATGATTACGTCCACCTCCGCATCGATCAGCGCTTCGGTGCGGGCGAAACCCTTGTCGCCCACCGTGGTCGCGGCGGCGACGCGCAGGCGGCCCGCGGCATCCTTCGTCGCGTCAGGATAGGTCACCGCCTTCTCGATATCCTTGACCGTGATCAGCCCGATGCAGCGATAATCGTCGTCCACCACCAGCAGCTTCTCGATGCGCCGCTGGTGCAGCATCCGCCGCGCCTCGTCCTGCCCCGTGCCCAGCGGCACGGTCGCGAGATTTTCAGTCGTCATCAGTTCGCGCACCGGCTGGTGCGGGTTCTCGGCGAAGCGGACGTCGCGATTGGTCAGGATGCCTACCAGCTTGCCGTCCGGCCCCGTCACCGGGATGCCGCTGATGCGATGCGAATCCATCAGCGCCTCGGCCTCGCCCAAAGTCGCGTCGGGACGGATCGTGATCGGGTTCACGACCATGCCGCTCTCGAACCGCTTCACGCTGCGCACGGCGGCGCATTGTTCGTCGACCTCCAGATTGCGGTGGAGCACCCCGATCCCGCCCATCTGCGCCATGGCGATCGCCATGTCGGCTTCGGTCACGGTGTCCATCGCGGCGGAGATGACCGGAATGGAAAGCGCGATCTCCCGGCTCAGCCGGGTTCGCGTATTGGCGAGGCTCGGCACGACGTCGCTGGCCGCAGGGCGCAGCAGCACGTCATCGAAGGTGAGGCCGAGGGGAATGTCCTTGGTAGCCACGAGGGGCGCCTTTCGCACGAGGGAGGCAGCTTCGCTGCCGGGAGGAATCGTGCGCCGCCCCCTAACCCGCTTTCGGCCATTCGGCTAGGCCCGGCGGATCATTCCTGCCCGACGCGATAGGATTGCGTGTTTCCGAAGTGGCGCAGGAGCGCGACGTGGAACAACACGTCCTGCGCCGCGCCGCCCAGCTCCATGTCCGGCGACCAGCGGTCGTTCGGGGTGTGGTAGCCGGAGGCAATGAACCGGTCGAACGCCTCCCGGTCGCCATAGGCGCTGGTTACCATCACTGCGGGCAGATCGCGTTCGAGCAGCGCCCAGCCGTCCTGCCGCCGCAGATAGTCCTCGCGAATGTTCTGCGTATCCAGCGTCAGCCCCAGCGCCTGCGCCACCTGCGCGATCCCGTCGTCGAGGCCGGTCCGCCCCCACCCGATTACGGTCTCGCTCGATCCGGCAGGCGAAATGGCGGGCATGTCCATGTTGAACGCGGCCACGATGGTGGGCAGCGGAACCGGCGGATCGTCGGTGAAGGCGCGCGCACCCAGCAGGCCCCATTCCTCCGCGCCCGTCGCCAGCACGTATAGGTCGCGCTCCAGCGGCCCGGCGGCAGCAACGCGGCGTGCGGTCTCCAGCATCGCCGCGACACCGCTGGCGTTGTCGACCGCCCCGTTGCAGATGCGGTGCGCATCTTCGGGCTCTCCACACATACCCAGATGGTCCCAGTGGGCGAGCAGCAGCACCGCCCCGCTTCCGGGGCGGGTGCCGGGAAGATGACCCAGGATGTTGGCGGTCTCCATCGCCTTGCGGGTCCGCGTGAAATCGACATCGACCCGCGCACCCAGCCGGGGGAGCAGCGATCCGCCATGTTCCGGTCGGGCCCTCTCCACGAAGGACAGCAGCCGCGCGCTATCCTGCGGCGGCAGCAGAATCCACGCCGGCACCGTTTCTGTTGAGGCCAGAGCCCACTTGTCGGCACGCAGGAAGTGCACAGCGCGATCGAACTCCTCAGTGGTTTGCGTGGTCAGGAGCACGGCCTGCGGCGCAGCGGTCTGCACAGCCGCCAGCCGCCCATCGAGCTTGTCCCATGCCAGCAACAGCGCCCGATGCTCCAGAATACCCTCCGGCAGCACTTCGCCGGTAGAGCGCATGGCGACGAGCGGCGCCTTGCGGATCGAGCCCACCGTCGTTTGCGGACCGGAGAGGACCGCCTGGTCCGACAGCACCAGCGATCCGTGCGCGGAAGTCACCGTGACGTGCAGCTCCCCCGGGTCGAATCGGACCAGTTCGATCCGCTGCCGCCACCCGTCGCCACCCCCGGCGACCGGTACGCCGGGGCGATAACCCGCGGCGCGCAGCTGTTCGACAATGTAATCCTGCGCATGGCGCGCGCCTTCGGTGCCCGGCTGCCGACCCTCCAGCTCGTCGGAAGCGAGGAAGGCGATGTCGCGAGAGAGCGCTTGCTCGATCGGGGCCAATCGCGTGCCGCCCTGCTCGGGTACGCTCGCACATGCCGCCAGCGCGAGCGACAGCGCCGCCGCCAGCAGCGCCGCGAACCCTCTAGCTGAGAAAAGCCCCATGCCCCGTTGCAATGTCGCCCCGTTTCCTTCGTTCAGGCGGTCCAGCCGCCGTCAATGCTCCAATTGGCTCCGTTTACGTTCGCCGCCTCGTCGCGGCACAGGAATACGGCGAGCGCGCCGATATCCTCTGGCTGGACGAATTGCTTGGTCGGCTGCGGCGCCAGCAGCACATCGTTGATCACCTCGTCGCGGCTGAGGCCGCGCGCCTTCATCGTGTCGGGTATCTGGTTTTCGACCAGCGGGGTCCAGACATAGCCGGGGCTGATGCAATTAGCGGTAACCCCGCATTGCGCCAGCTCCAGTGCCAGCACCTTGGTCAGGCCCGCCAAGCCGTGCTTGGCCGCGACATACGCGCTCTTGTAAGGGGATGCGACCTTCGAATGCGCGCTGGCGGTGTTGATTATCCGGCCCCAGCCGTTCGCCTTCATATGCGGCACCGCCAGTCGCGCGGTGTGGAACGCCGCCGACAGGTTGAGCGCCAGGATCGCGTCCCATTTCGCAGCCGGAAATTCCTCGATCAGGGCGACGTGCTGCATTCCTGCATTGTTGACGAGAATGTCGATGTCGCCCGCCTCGGACATCATGGCCTCGATAGCGTCCGGATCGGTCAGGTCGGTGCCGAAGTGAGCGGCATTCAGCTCGTCCTTCAGCGCTGCGATCTCTTCCTCCTCACCGAAGCCGTTGAGCACGATATCGGCCCCCTCGGCGTGAAGCGCGCGGGCCACCGCGAGCCCGATGCCCGAGGTCGATCCCGTTACGAGGGCACGCTTTCCGGTCAGAAACATAGGGGGAGCTCCAATTGGAAGGAATATACGGTCTGGAACCCGCAGGCTTGGTTTGCGGTTCCTAGCGCAGACAACACGGCCAGGGGGGCCGATCGAGGGGAGTTATCATGCGGCTCAATCCGTTCAATCCGAACGATATTCGCGTGGAGGACCAGCGCGGCATGCGGTTCCCCGGCGGCGGCGGGGGCAAAGTCGGCTGCGGAACGCTGGTCATCGCGCTGATCGCGGCGGTGATCTTCGGCGTCGATCCGGGCCAGATGATCGGCGGATTGCAACAGGTCGAACAGCAGGGTGCACCGGCGGATACCGGCGCAGGCGATACAGGCGGTCGCACCGCGGCCGAAAGCTGCTCGGTCAACCAGTACAGCCAGGAAAGCTGCGCCGCGCTAGCTTCCCTCGACCGCACCTGGCAACCGGTGTTCCAGAAGGCGGGGATCGCGTTCGAGCAGCCCAAGCTGGTGTTCTACTCCCGCGCGGGTCGCTCCGGCTGCGGCGCGGCGCAGAGCGCCATGGGGCCGTTCTATTGCCCCGCGGACGAAGGTATCTACCTCGACACCAGTTTCTACGACGAGCTCGCCAACCGGCTGGGTGCCGGCCCCGGCGATTTCGCCCGCCTGTACGTCATCGCGCACGAATACGGGCACCATATCCAGCATCTGGTCGGGCTCGACCAGCAGGTGCGCAGCCTGCAGCAGCGCGACCGCTCGGCGGCGAATTCGCTACAGGTGCGCATGGAACTGCAGGCGGACTGCTATGCAGGCGTCTGGGCCGGACTCAATCGCGACCAGATCGATGCGGGCGATTTCGAAGAAGGCATGAAAGCCGCCGCCGCGATCGGTGACGATACCTTGCAGCAGAACGCGGGGCGACAGGTGAACCCGGAAAGCTTCACCCATGGCAGCAGCAGCCAGCGAATGGACGCCCTGCGCCTAGGCATGCAAAGCGGCGACGAAAGCCAGTGCGACCGGTACTTTCAGATGAGCTGATCGTCAGTTTCGGAACGGAACCACCCGCGCATCGCTCCTAGGCCTTAACCTCAGGAGCAATCATGTCCGTAAAAGACCACCCGCGCCTTCTTTCCTCGCCGCAACTCCGCCTCGTCGGTGGGGTGAACGAGGCGATGTACAATGAATTTCGCGATCAGTTGAACGCCGCGCCGGAGGACGGGCCGCTGGTGATCGCGATCACCACCCTGGGCGGCAACCCGGAGATTGCGCGCTGCATGGCGGACGATGTGCGCTTGCTGCGCGAATCCGGGCGCGAGTTGCTGTTCCTTGGTAAGGCGGCGGTCTATTCGGCGGGCGCAACCTTCATGGCCGGTTTTCCCATCTCGAACCGCTATCTGACGAAGGGCACGCGGCTGATGGTGCACGAGCGGCAGATCACCCGCACGATCAACCTCTCCGGCCCGCTGCAAAGCTGCACCGACCAGCTGCGCGCCGTGCTCCACGAGATCGAGCATTCGATCAATATCGAGCAGGAGGGCTTTCGCGCCATGGTCGAGGGAAGCGAGGTCGATTTCGAGGAAGTGTGCAAGAAGGCGCCCGACAACTGGTACATCGACTGCCACGAGGCGCTGGAGCGCGGGCTGATCGCGGGCGTGGTGTGATCTAGCACACCTCGGCGGTATTTTCCGGGATCGGCCCCGGCGGCACACGCGCGTCGGCCATCCAGAACGGGTCGGCGGGCAGGCGGTGGTTGTCGCCGAATGCCTTGCCGAGGGCAGCGTAGAGCGCCGGATCGTAGGCCTTCAGGTCGTCGGCGTTCAGCACCCTGCGCCCGTCCATCACTGCCAGCCGGTTCGAATTGAACCAGAACTGCGCCCCTTCGGCCCAATATTCGTCGACGCTGGTCATGGCGTATTCGTTGTGCCAGCGATCGGCCTGCTGCGCCGCCTCGTAAGCCGCGTCGATCTGCCGCGAGAGCGCGGGATCGACCGCGCGGATCGCGGCAAGAACATTGTGCGAGAATTCGTGGACGAAAATCGTCTCGCCGTAATAGCGCGAGGACGGCTTACCCAGGATATCTTCCTCCGCCCCGCTGGTGAGCGGCCCCGCCATGCCGCGGGCACGGCTGTCCCAATACTGCCGGTCGGTCATCGCGCCGATGCGCTCGTCGTAGTGTTTGCGCTCGCACCGTGTAAGGCGCGGATCGTCCTTCGCGGGCCGGGTCCAGTGCGCCTGCTCCGGCAGGTCGGTCGTGGTCTCGCTCTCCGCCATGATGGCCACGCGATAGCCATTTTTGGACAGCCACGCCGCCAGATCGGGCCGGAAGGCGAGCATGCCCTCGACCATATCGCGCGCATCGGTCAGCGCAGCCCTCGACACGCGGGAAGACGCGACGATTGGGATACCCTCGGCATCCAGATACTGCGTGTAGAACGGATCGAGCCCGAGCGAGCGTGGGGGGTGCCCGATGGCGGATGCGCACGCCGCCACAGGCAACAGGATCAGGGCGAGCGCGGACTTCACCATGGGTGGTTCCGTTAGCTCGCCCCGGCTGAACCTGCGATCAATACACCCGCTTCTTCGGCTTGATGTATTCGATGTCGTCGGTGAGCGTGTATTCGTGCACCGGGCGGTAATCGATCTTCATATCGCCGCCATTACCGCCCCAGCCATCGAACCAGGTGACGGTGTGCTTCATCCAGTTCGCGTCGTCGCGCTCGGGATAGTCCTCGTGCGCGTGGGCGCCGCGGCTTTCCTTGCGGTTGTCCGCGCTGGCGATGGTGACGTTGGCCTGCGCCATCAGGTTGTCGAGCTCCAGCGTCTCCACCAGATCGCTGTTCCAGATCAGCGAGCGGTCGGTGACGTGGATGTCCTGCATCCGCTTGTTGATCGCGGCGAGTTCCTTCTTGCCCTCGGCCAGCGTTTCGGTGTCGCGGAAGACGGCGCAGTGCTTCTGCATCGATTTCTGCATCTCGGCGCGGATTTCGGCGGTGGACGATCCGCCCTTCGCGTGGCGGAAATGATCAAGCCGGGTCAGCGCGAACTCGGCGCTGTCCTTCGCCAGCTGTTCCTGGTTCGCGCCCGGCGTGATCGTGTCCTTCAGCCGGTGACCGATCGCGCGGCCGAACACCACGAGGTCGATCAGCGAGTTCGAGCCCAGTCGGTTCGCGCCGTGGACCGAAACGCAGCCCGCCTCGCCAGCGGCGTAGAGGCCGGGCACGACGGTGTCGGGCTGGCCGTCCTTCACGGTCAGAACCTCGCCGTGATAGTTCGTCGGGATGCCGCCCATGTTGTAGTGGACGGTCGGCGTCACCGGCAGAGGCTGGCGCGTCAGGTCGACCCCGGCGAAGATCTTGCCGCTTTCGGTAATGCCGGGCAGCCGCTCGGCCAGTATGTTCGGATCGATGTGGTCGAGATGGAGGTAGATATGATCCTTCTCCGGCCCCACGCCGCGCCCCTCGCGCATTTCCAGTGCCATGGAACGCGACACGACGTCGCGGCTGGCGAGGTCCTTGGCGCTGGGGGCATAGCGCTCCATGAAGCGCTCGCCCTCGCTATTGGTCAGGTAGCCGCCCTCGCCCCGCGCGCCCTCAGTGATGAGCACGCCTGCGCCGTAGATGCCGGTCGGGTGGAACTGCACGAACTCCATATCCTGCAGCGGCAGGCCTGCGCGCAGCACCATGCCGCCGCCGTCGCCGGTACAGGTGTGAGCGCTGGTCGCGGTGTAGTAGCAGCGGCCATAGCCGCCGGTCGCCAGCACCACGGCCTGCGCGCGGAAGCGGTGATCGTCCCGTCGTCGAGGCACATCGCGATCACGCCGACGCAGCGCCCGTCCTTCATGATCAGGTCGAGCGCGAAATACTCGATGAAGAAGTCCGCATCGTATTTCAGGCTCTGCTGATAGAGCGCATGAAGCATCGCATGCCCGGTCCGGTCCGCAGCGGCGCAGGTGCGCTGCACCGGCGGACCTTCGCCCATGTTCTGCATGTGCCCGCCGAAGGGGCGCTGGTAGATCGTCCCGTCCTCGTTACGCGAAAACGGCACGCCCGCGTGTTCCAGCTCGTAGACCGCAGCCGGGGCCTCGCGCGCGAGATATTCGATCGCGTCCTGGTCGCCCAGCCAGTCCGACCCCTTCACGGTGTCGTACATGTGCCACTGCCAGTGGTCGGGGGTATTGTTGCCGAGCGAGGCGGCAATGCCGCCCTGCGCCGCCACGGTGTGGCTGCGGGTGGGGAACACCTTGGAGATGTTGGCGGTGCTGAAACCGGCCTCTGCCGCGCCCATGGTCGCGCGCAGGCCCGATCCGCCCGCACCGACGACGACGACGTCGAAGGTGTGGTCGATGATGGAATAGGCCGGCTGCGTGGTCGCGCCGGTTTCGTTCGGGTTCTGGTTAGACATCAGGCGGCCCCTCCCAGTGCGAGGCGCACGATGCAGAAGATCCCGAACACCGCCCCCGCGACGAGCGCGACGTTGAGCAGCGCCAGCGCCGCGAACCGGTTGCCGGGGGTATGGACGTAATCCTCGATCATCACCTGCAGCCCCAGCCGCGCGTGCCAGAAGGTTGAGATGATCAGCAGCACTATCGCCGCCGCCGGGATCGGCGCGGCCAGCCATTTGCTGACCGTGGCGTAGGACATGTCGGGCAGCATCAGCATGCTGGCCAGAAACCACACCACCAGCACCAGATTGCCGATCGCGGTGAAGCGCTGCAGCATCCAGTGATGCGGCCCCTCGTGGGCCGAGCCGAGGCCGCGCACGCGGCCGATGGACGTTCCGTTACCCAAGGTACTTTCCTCTATCGAAGCAGGATCACCGCCCAGAAGGCGATGGTGAGAATGACGCCGATGACCATCACGCCGACCGACCAGGCCTCGTTGGTCTTGAGCTCGTAACCGGCCCCCATATCGAGCACGAAGTGCCTGAGGCCGCTCGCCATGTGATTGAAGAAGGCCCAGGTGAGGCCGATCAGCACGATGTATCCGATGGGGGAGCTCATCACCCCATGGAAGGTCTCGTAGGCCGCCGGTCCGCTTGCCAGCGCGCCCAGCCACCACAGCAGCACCGCGACGCCGACGATGCCCATGCCGTCGCCGGTAATCCGGTGCAGGATGGACACGATCATGTGCGGCTTGCGCTGGTAGATCGACAGGTGCGGTGCGATCGGGCGGTCGGCGGAGGGAGGCTTGGCCATGCGGGTGTTCGTTTCCTTTGCGACCGCGCCAGCGGCGGCCCGTACCTTCGGCGTTCGGAGGCCTAATTAGCGATTGAGCCGCTTCGCGCAAGCGCAGCTACGCTCGACAGCGGGCGGAATCTTTTCGATATGGACCCCATGCCTACCGTTCTTCTTACCGGATCGAGCCGTGGAATCGGCGCCGCCACCCGCGACATGCTGGAGGCGCGCGGCGCGCGCGTCATCGGCCATTCCACGCGCGGAGACGACGCAAGGGATGGGGCCACGGATGGGGCCAGAGACAGCGCGAGCGAGATCGCCGCCGATTTCCTCGACCCGCCCGCCCCGCAGATGCTGTGGGAGGAAGCGCTAGATACCGCCGGTGGCGAGATCGACGTGCTGGTCAACAATGCCGGGCTGTTTCGCGGCGTTCCGCTCGACGCATCCGACATCGAATGGCTCGACGCATGGGAGGATACGCTGCGGATCAACCTGACCGCGGCGGCGCAGCTCAGCCGGTTCGCCGTGCGCCACTGGCAGGAGACGGGGCGACCGGGGCGGATCGTCCATGTCGCCAGCCGTGCCGGGCACCGGGGCGATTCGCCGCAGCACTGGCACTATGCCGCGGCCAAGGGCGGGATGCTGGCGCTGCACAAGACCATCGCGCGCGCCTACGCTGGCGAGGACATCCTGAGCTTCGCCGTCACGCCCGGTTTTACCGACACCGCGATGGCGGGCGACTATCTCGCCAGCCGCGGCGGACCGGGGCTGCTCGCCGACATACCGCTCGGCCGCGTGGCGGAGCCGGAGGAGATGGCCGCGATCATCGCCTTCTGCGCGCTGGACGCCCCCGCCAGCATGACCGGCGCGACGATCGACGCCAACGGGGCGAGCTATGTTCGTTAGGAATTCCCGGTGACCAGTTGGAAGCTTTCCGCCCATGCCGCCAAGCCGGTCGTGCAGGCGGCGTTACTGGCCCACGACGAGCGCGAGGACTGGGATCCGGAGCTCGTCATTTCGGGCAGCGAGATCGCTGAGGACCGGCCCGACGACTGGGTGCTGGAGGCGTGGTATCCGCGCCGGCCCGGCAAGGCTGAAAAAACTGCGCTCGCCGCGCTGTTTGCGGGCGACGCGCCGCAGTTCACGGTCGAGAAGCTGGCGGACGAGGACTGGCTGACGCTCAGCCAGCAAGGTGTGGACCCGATCCGCGCCGCGCGGTTCCATGTCCGCACGCCCGACCATGCGCCCGACAAAGCGGCGGGAACGGTCGATTTCGTCATTCCCGCCAGCCAGGCCTTCGGCACCGGCCAGCACGAGACGACCGCGGGCTGCCTCGCCATGCTCGACGCGATGAAGCGCGGCGGCATCGTCGCCCGCAATGTCGCGGATATCGGAACCGGGACCGGACTGCTCGCCTTCGCCGCGCTGGCGCTGTGGCAGCGCGCCTTCGCCACCGCGTCCGACATAGATGCCGTGTGCGTCGGCGTGGTGGAAGACAATGCGCAGGCGAACGGCATCCCGATGGGTTCCGGCCGGGGGGAACTGGCGATGGTCGTCGCGGACGGGATGGACGA
This sequence comes from Erythrobacter sp. 3-20A1M, assembly GCF_018636735.1. Lineage (NCBI taxonomy): Bacteria > Pseudomonadati > Pseudomonadota > Alphaproteobacteria > Sphingomonadales > Erythrobacteraceae > Erythrobacter > Erythrobacter sp. 3-20A1M. The sequence continues at coordinate 134,001 of NZ_CP045200.1, forward strand.
TGTGCTGCTGGCGGCGCGTGGCCCGTACGACCTGCTCATCGCGAACATCCTGGCCGGGCCGCTGATCGACCTTGCGCCGGATTTCGCGGAAGCGGTCGCTCCGGGCGGACAGATCCTGCTGGCCGGCTTGCTGACGACGCAGGAGGCGGCGGTGCGCCGGGCCTACCGGCGCGCGGGCTTCCGCCTGCGGGCACGGTTGGTCAATGGCGACTGGTCGATCCTGTGGCTGGTGCGGCGTCGCTGAGGCGGTGCGGACGGGAGCCTATCGCCTTGCGCTTTGGCTGACGGGCGGGCTGTCGGCGGCGATTCTGCTGTTTCTACTGGCGGCATGGATCGGCAGCTCGATCCCGCGCAATGCCGGATGGCGCGAACCCGAGGATGGCGTGACCATCATGGTTGAGAGCAACGGGGTACACACCGGAATTGTGTTGCCCATCGTCACCGCGCAGAAGGACTGGCGCACGGATTTCCCCTTCCTGCGCGACCCTCTGCCGGGCGGCGAGCAGCCGACGCATATCGATGTCGGCTGGGGAGAGCGCGAGGTGTTCCTGAACGTTCCGAGCTGGAGCGACCTGAAGGCGCGGACGGTGCTGCGCATCGTCACGGAGGGCGGGCCGGGACTGCTCCGTGTGGTTCCCTTCGCCCGCCCCGCGCCGGGCGAGGATTGGCGCCCGCTGCGCCTGCGCCCGGCGGAGTATGCACGGCTGGTGCGGCGGATCGAGGCCGCCCTGCCCCCGCTCGCGCCCGGCGCGGGCCGCGTCGCCTATACCAGTTACCAGGCCAACGCGCGCAATTTCGACGCAACTGGGCGCTACACCCTGGGCAACACCTGCAACCAGTGGGTCGGCGATACGCTGGCCGCAGCGGGGGTCGAAATGGGGCGCTGGACACCGTTCGCGGGCGGGGTGATGAAATGGATTCCGCGCCCGGCCGAACGGTCCGGCGAATGGCGCGCGCGAACCAATCGCGCCCTCGCCCGTTAGAAGGGCTTCCATCCACGGGTTCGCACCGCAGAGGGGCATGTTCATGAGCGACACAGGGCTGAAGGGCGCATTGCGCGGAAACTACGCGCTTGTGCTCGCCATCACCTGTTCGCCCTGGTCCCGTACCTGATTGCGACCAGCGCCACCGAACTGCTGCGCGATGCGATCATGCGCGACACCGGCATATCGAAGGGGGCGCTGGGCCTCGCGACCTCGCTGGCGACCGCGGGCTACGCCTTCGGCGCACTGCTGGCGGGCGATATCGGCCTGCGCTTCCACCGCCGCCCGCTGTTCGCGCTGTTCACGGCGAGCGCGGCCGTCGCCTGGACGCTGACGGTATCGGGCATGGGCCCGGCGGCGTTCGCCATCGGCCTCGTCCTGGCGGGCCTGTCGACCGGCCTGCTGCTGGTGGTCGCCCTGCCCCCGTGCTTCCAGCACTTTCCGGCCAGTCGGCTCCACATAACCGCCGCATTCGTCAACATCGCGCTGTTCGGCGGGATCGCAGCGGGACCGCTGATGGGCGGATTGGCGGCGAGCGGGCTGGGCTGGCGCACGATGTTCACCGCGTTCGCCGCGATCGCGGCACTGGCGTGCGTGCTCAGCCGCATCGTCCTGCCGCACGAGGAGCCGCCGGAGCCCGGCCTGACCTTCGACTGGCGAGTGGTCGTGTTGAGCGCCGGGGCCACAATCCTTCCCTTCGGCGCGGTCGCCTTCCTGCCCGCGACGGGCTTCGTCTCGCCCCTGTTCCTGGTGCCGCTGGCGATCGGGCTCGCCAGCTTCGCCGCGATCTTCATCGTGGAGGACCGCGCGCGCGAGCCGCTGATCAAGGTGCGGCAGATGCTGCATACCCTGCCGATCATCGGCACCATCATCGCGTCGTTCGCCGGGGGCGTGTTCCTCACCCTGCTGACGCTCTCGCTCCAGCGATTGACGACGATCTGGGGCTGGAGCCCGGGCGAGGCGGGTCTTGCCTTCTGGCCGCTGCTCCCGGGTGCGCTGCTCGCTTCGGTGCTGATCTATTTCGTGTTCCGCACCCGCTACCTGCCGATCATGATCCTGGCGGGCATGAGCGTGACCGCAGTGGCGGGCGGCCTGCTGATGGCGGCGCAGGGTCCGGACCAGGTCTCGTTCGTCACCATCGGAGCGGCTCTGCTGGGTTTCGGCGCCGGATCCACCGTCTCGCCCGCCCTGTTCCTGGCTGCGTTCTCCGTCCCGTCGAACCTGCTCGGCCGTGTGTTCGCCTTCATCGAGCTGGTGCGTTCGGTCGGCGATTTCCTGATCGGCCCAGTGCTCGCGCAGTTCGCGGTGCTGATCGCCACCGGCGATACGATCACCACCAAGTCGGTCGACATCACGCTCGGCATCGCGGTGGCGATGGGCGCGGCCACGCTGCTGTTCGTGGCGATCGCCTTCCTCACCAGCTATCGCCGCCTGCCCACGCCGAAACTCGAACAATGGCTGGATGGCGAGGACGAGGTCGCGATCGAAAGCCCGCCGGTTCTGCGCGGGCTGGACGAGACCGACTGAGGTTCAGAGTTCCGGCGGCAGAAGTTCGCACAAGTCGCCGCGAAGGTCGGACTTCTTCGTGACGCCTGTATCGTCGAACAGGACGTAGGCTTTCTGCCGGCCCTGCCAGCGGGGCCATTGCGGCACGCCCTTGCCGTTCGGATCGCCGGTCCTGGCGAAGTTGGTCCAGTAATCCTGCAACGAGACCCCGCCGCCGAACGCGATCGAGTCCATGACATAGGCCACGTCCTTCGCATGCGCGGTCAGCCCGCCGTCCTGCGAGAGGTCGAATTCGTAGCGCCACACCGGCCACCCCTCGCCCGCCAGCATGGTCGCCAGATTGTTCGCCGGGCAACGGAAGACGTAGTCGGTCGCCACCTCCAGCTGCGGATGGCCCAGCCGGGGATCGTGGTCCGCCCCGTCGAAATCATAGAACGCCAGCGCCTTCGCCGCATTCGGACCGTAGATCTGCCCGACCATCGCCTCGATCGGATAGGTGCCCGCCGGCGGCCCGAACTCGGCCCGGTTGGACCCGATGATCACCGGCTTCTTCGGCGCCTTAGCCAGCAGTGCCTTCGGGCTGTCGGGCAGGACCACGCCGTCGACCGTGGTCTTCAGCCACATCAGCCCGTTGCCCTGGATACTCTTGTCCTCCAGCTTCAGATCGGCGTCGAGCAGCGCGTTGACCGAGGTCCGCCGCAGCTTCTCGATCGACCCGCCGGTGTCGAGCAGCTTGTCGGTCTGGTCGGCGATCGCAAAGGCTTCTTCCTGGCTGCGGAACGGCATGCCGAAGCCGGGCGTGCCGCTCTGCATGATCGCGCGTCCGAACAGACCACGCGCCTGCGGTGCGGCCAGCATCAGCGAGACGTCCTGCGAGCCCGCGCTTTCGCCGAAGATCGTCACGTCGTCCGGATCGCCGCCAAACTTCGCGATATTTTCGTGGACCCATTGCAGTGCCGCGATCTGGTCCATCAGGCCGTAATTGCCCGCATGGCCGCCCGCCTCCGCCGCCGCGCCCCGCGGAGCGAGGAAGCCGAAGATTGCGAGCCGGTACTGGATCGCCACCAGCACCACGCCCTGATCGGTGATGCGCGATTCGACCATGCCATGGGCCGATCCCGCCTTGTTCGACCCGCCGTGAATCCAGACCATTACCGGGCGCTTGCCCGACAGGGCGGGCGTGCGCACGTCCAGCGTCAGGCAGTCCTCGTCCGCGAAGAGATAGTCCGCGCGGTTCCAGCCCTGGTCGTTCTGGATGCAGGCGGGGGTCGGCTCGGTCGTTTCCTTCACGCCCGTCCATGGTTGGACCGGTTGCGGGGCCTTCCACCGCCGTTCTCCGATTGGCGGAGCGGCGAAGGGAATACCGCGAAAGACCAGCGCACCGCCGCCCTCCGCCATTTCGCCCGCGATCGTCCCACCCGTGACCGCGACCTGCGGGACTGGTTCGCCTTGCGCAACCAGCGGGGAAGCAACCGCCAGTGCCCCGATCGCGGCTGCCGCCATCATGGCTCCGCATGCGGTTCGCGCCCGCGATTTTCCGACTCGCGACATCCCCACTCCCCTCTTCATCCATTGAGGGAGGCACCGTCCCACCATTGGCCGACCCGCGCAAGCGGGATCGCTACCCGCGCTTTTTCCAGCGAAGTTCGACAATCGGGCGAGTAGGCGCTATTGCAACCACAAGCCACGGGACCGGGTTGCCCAGCTGGTGAGATCGCATGTCCGCCGTCTCGCAAACCCACCACCCGAAGAGTCGCCCATGCACAGACTGGCTCAGTTCGACGTATCGCGCCAATTCCAGACCCGCCGGGGGAAGAAGGCGGCGCAATACGGCTTCGGCGTAATGTGCGCCGGCGCGATGATCGGCGTCAGGACCACGGTCGATCTGATCGCACCGAGTTCTGGGCCTTTCGCGCTGATCTACCCCACCGTCCTGCTCGCCACGCTCTACGGCCATTTGCGCGCCGGGGTCACGGCGGCAATCCTGACGTTCCTGTGGGCGTGGTACTTCGTCCTGCCGGCACCGTCCTCGTTCACCTTCACCAACCCGACCGACCCCGGGCGGGTCGTGCTTAATGCGGTGTGCTGCCTGATCGTGATGTGCTTTGCAGAGGCCTTCCGCCGGGCCGCGCATGGCTCTCTGAAAGAAATACAGAGGTCCGCGGATCGGCGCCTGACCCTCCTCGCGGAGCTGGAGCACCGGACGAAGAACAATTTCGCGCTGGTGGCGAGCATGCTCGAATTTCAGAAGCGCCGCCTGTCCGACATCACCCTGCACCGCCCGATCGACGACGCGGTCGGTCGCATCCGCACCTTCGCCGATGCCTATTCCAATCTCGCCTACGAGCAGGCCGAGCACAGCGACGTCGAGATGGAGCTCTATCTGGACGCTCTGATGAACCGGCTCGAAAAGGCCGCGGTGCCCAGCCATGTCCGCCTGTACCGCGAGATCGAGCCGGTCACGCTACCGCGTGAGACCGCCGTCGCCATCGGGCTGTATCTCAACGAAGCGCTGTCGAATTGCCTCAAATACGCTTTCCCCGACGGGCGGAGCGGCACGATCGGTGTTTTCTTCCACGTCACGGAAGGGGAGTGGCGGCTTACCGTCGACGACAACGGCGTGGGGCATGGCGCCGTATCCGATGGTTCGGGCGGCCTCGGCACCAGCCTGATGGCCGCGTTCGCCCAGCAGGCAGGCGGTACGCATGAGGCTGCTCCGATCGTGGGCGGCTTCCGCGCCTCGCTGAGCAGCAGCCGCGTGGCGGCGACAGATACTGCCACGGCGCGATAGCGGCGGGCTGAAATTCGCGAGGTGCCTTACCCCGCCGCGGCGACGATATCCGCCCAGCCCGCCTCGTCGATCACTTCGATACCCAGCTTCTCGGCCTGCTTCAGCTTGCTGCCTGCGCCGGGGCCGACGACCACGAGGTCGGTTTTGGCACTGACCGAACCCGCCGCTTTCGCCCCGAGCCGCTCGGCCTGCGCCTTTGCCTCGTCGCGGCTCATGGTTTCCAGCTTGCCGGTAAAGACCACCGTCTTGCCGGAAACCGGGCTGGCGCGCGTCTCCACCTCGTAGCGTGGAGGATCGAGCTCGCCCGCGCCTGGCTCCGGTCCGATGAGCTCGTTCCAGACATCCATATTGTGCTGTTCGTGGAAGAAGTCAGCCAGCGCGAACCCGACGGCCGTTCCGATCCCGTCCGCCTGCACTTCCAGTATCCTCTTCACGGCCTCCACCATGCGCGTGTTGAACGGGCTTTCGGCCTCCCCTTCCGCGCGCGGGTTATCCTCGCGGTAGGCGCGAATTTCGGCAGCTTTCTCCGGCAGGCGGCGGATATCGCCGATGCCCTTCATCAGGTCGCGCGCCGTGACCGCTCCGACATGCCGGATACCCAGGCCGAACAGCAGCCGCGCGGCGTCTGGCGTGCGCTTCGCCTCGATGCTCGCCAACAGGTTATCCACAGACTTGTCCTTCCAGCCCTCGAGCGCGAGGATCTCCTCGCGCCGCGACTTCAGCCGGAAGATGTCGGCCGGGCTTTCCAGCCAGCCCAGAGCAAAGAACTGCGCGATGGTCTTCTCGCCCAGCCCCTCGATGTCGAGCGCCCCGCGGCTGACGAAATGCTCCAGCCGCTCGGTGCGCTGCGCGGGGCAGATCAACCCGCCGGTGCAGCGAATATCGACCTCCCCTTCCTCGGCCACTGCCTCGCTACCGCATTCGGGGCAATGCTCGGGGAAATGCCAGGGATCGCGCGTTTCGTCCGGCGTCAGGTTTTCGACCACCTGGGGGATCACGTCGCCCGCCCGCTGGACCCGGACTCGATCGCCGGGCCGCACGCCCAAGCGCTCGATCTCGTCCTTGTTGTGCAGGGTGACGTTGGTGACGGTGACCCCGCCGACCAGCACTGGGGCGAGCCGTCCCACGGGGGTCAGCTTGCCGGTGCGCCCAACCTGAATGTCGATCGCTTCCAGCGTCGTTTCGGCCTTTTCCGCCGGGAACTTGCGCGCGATCGCCCATCGCGGTGCCTTGGCGACGAAGCCCAGGCGATGTTGGTAGTCGAGCCGGTCGACCTTGTAGACGACGCCGTCGATCTCGTAGGGCAGCTCGGCTCGGTCCTTGGCGATCCGTTCGTAGGCAGCGAACATGCCGTCGACATCCTCGACCCGCGAAAAATGCGGGCTCAGCGGGAGGCCCCAGCCCTCGATCGCCCGCATCACCTCTTCCTGCGTATCGCCCGGCACGGCACCTTCGGAAACCGCGCCCCACCCGTGCGCCCAGAAGCGCAAGGGACGCTTCGCCGTGACGCTCGCATCCTTCTGACGCAGCGATCCGGCGGCGGCGTTGCGCGGGTTCGCGAACTGCTTCCCACCCGCGTCCTGCTGCGCAGCATTGAGCGCGGCAAACGCCTGTTTTTCCATGTAGACCTCGCCGCGTACTTCGAACAGCGCAGGGATGTCCTTGCCGTCTAGTTGCTGCGGGATATCGGCGATATGCTGCACGTTGGCAGTGACGTCTTCCCCCACCTGACCGTCGCCCCGCGTGGCGGCGCGCACCAGCCGCCCGTCCTCGTAGCGCAGCGAGCAGGAGAGCCCGTCGATCTTGTCCTCGGCGGTAAAGGCGAGCGGTGCGTCGTCCTCCAGCGACAGGAAACGGCGCACGCGGGCGACGAATTCGGCCACCTCCTCGTCGGCGAAGGCATTGTCGAGGCTCATCATGCGAACCTCGTGCGCGACCTTGCTCAGCGGAGAGGCGGCAACCGCGTGCCCGACCTGCCGGCTCGGACTGTCCTCGCGCACCAGATGGGGAAAGGCCTCCTCGATCGCCGCATTGCGCCGCACCAGCGCGTCGTATTCCTGATCGGTGATCTCGGGCGCGTCTTCGGCGTGGTAGAGCCGGTCGTGATGCGCGATCTGCTTCGCCAGCCGCATCAGCGCATTGGCGGCCTCGGCATCGGTCATCGCCGACGGGTCTACGTCGCTCATTCCCCGCGCAGCACCTTCATGATCGCAGGCTCGTTCGCGGTGTAGGCCTCGGCCCCGGGGGTGATGATGTCGAAATGGCTCGCGCCGGGATTGCTCCGTGTTTCCACCTTCGCCCCGCCGGCACCCACCGCGTCGAGCGCGCTCTTAGGCGGCTGCGGTAGGCGGGCGTTGACGAACAGGATTTCCTTCAGTTGCGGTGGATGCTCGCCGGGTGAGATGGCGGCGTAGCGCCCGGCGACGGCATCGGGCGAGCCGCCCATGAACGGATCGACCGCCGAGAATTCGCACAGGGCGTCGAACGCCTCGCGCTCCGCCCCGACATCTGCCGGACCGTCGAAGATGATCGCCGCCCGCGCCTTCACCGGGGCCGCACCGCCACCGGGGCTGGTCGTCCCGCGCTGCTCGGCAAGCCACAAAGCGGGCAGCGCACCGGCGGAGTGCCCGACCAGCGTGATGCGGTTCCGATCAATCGGGTAATTCGCGAGGAGCTGATCGATCAGCCCCGCCGCCTTCTGCCAGTCGGTGAAGGAATTGGGCCATCCGCCACCGCCGAATTTCCCTTCGCCCACCTCGCGATAATCGACGTTCAGCGTCGCGATCCCCTGCTGCTGCCAGCGGGTGGCGAGCGGCGCGAGATAGGCGGTGTCGGCTACTCCTGCCTTCCAGCAACCGCCATGGAACAGCACCGCGAGCGGAAACGGTCCGTCCCCCTGCGGCAGCCGCAGCGCCGCGTAGCCGCGCGCGTGATCGGCATAGCGCATAAGCGCACTGGGCTGGCCCGGTGGCATATGGGTATCCGTCCCCCACATCGCGCCGTCGGCGGCAAGCGCGATCGGCTGCTCGGACTCCGTGGGATCGCCCTTCGCGGCGCACCCCGCGATCATGAGCAACGCTCCTGCGGCAACGACACCTCTCATACTCCCTCCAGCAATCTGTCTGCCTGCGCCCTTGCCTCGGGCGTCACTTCCGCGCCCGACAGCATCCGCGCGATCTCTTCCTGCCGCCCACTCTCGTCGAGCAGGGTGACGCTGGTTTTCGTCACCGTGCCCTCGCTCGACTTGTGGATGACGTAATGCATGCGCCCGCGCGCCGCGACCTGCGGCGAGTGGGTGACGGCCAGCAATTGCCCGTCTCGCGCCAGCCGCGCAAGCCGTTCGCCGATAGCGCTCGCGACCGCGCCGCCCACGCCGCGGTCGATCTCGTCGAAGATCACCGTCGCCGCCCCGCCCTGCTCCGCCAGCGCGACCTTCAGCGCCAGGATGAAGCGCGACAGCTCGCCCCCGCTCGCGATCTTGCCCAGCGGCGCGAAGTCCGCGCCCGGGTTCGTCGCGATCAGAAATTCGACCGCGTCCAGCCCGTGCGCGCCCCAGCGCTCCTCCGGCAATTCGGTCACCTGGGTGCGGAAGCGCGCGGCGTCGAGCTTCAGCGGGGCGAGCTCCTCCGCCACCGCAACGTCCAGCCGCTCCGCCGCCGCGACGCGCGCCGCGTGCAGCGCATGTGCCGCATCGCGATAGGTCTCGCCCGCTTCGCGCTCCGCCGCCTCCAGCGCGTCGAGCTCCGCCTCCCCGCCTTCGATCGCGTCGAGAGCGGCACGGAACTCGCGCGCCTTTTCCGGCAGTTCATCCACCTCGCAGCGATGCTTGCGCGCCAGCGCCCGCAGGTCGAACAGGCGCGTCTCGGCGGCCTCGAGCGCGGCGGGATCGTGGGTGAGCGCCTCTGCCGCCTTCTCCAGCTTCTCTTCCGCCTCGGTCGCCTCGATTACCGCGCGGTCGAGGCTGGCGAGCGCTTCGGCGAGCAACGCGTGCTCGGGCGCGATCCGGTCGAGCCGCCGCGCCGCCCCGCGCAATGCCGCCAGCGGCGAGTCCGAACCGTCCCACACATGGCGCAGCTCCTCGAGGTCCCCCGACAGCCGCTCCCCCTTCTGCATGGCGGCGCGCGCTTCGGCGAGGCGTTCTTCCTCGCCCGCCTGCGGCTCCAGCGCGGTCAGTTCGGCAAGATGGGCGAGCAGCAGGTCCTGCTCCTCCTTCGCGGTATCGATCCGTTCGCGCGCCTCGCGCAGCGCCTCTGACGCCGCGCGCCAGTGCTGCCAGCTGCGCGCGACCGCGGCCGTATCCGCACCGGCATAGCGATCCAACAGCGCCCGATGCCCGCGCGGATTGACCAGACCGCGATCGTCGTGCTGCCCGTGCAATTCGACCAGCGCCGGGGCCAGTTCGCGCAGCAGCGCGACGCCCGCCGGCTGGTCGTTGACGAAAGCCTTGGAGCCGCCATCGGCGCGCAGCTGCCGACGGATAAGCAACGGTTCGCCCGGCTCGATCTCCACCCCGGCATCGTCGAGCGCTTCGACGAGCGCCGCCGGAAGCGCGCCGAATTCGAAGCTGGCGGTAACGCTGGCCCGCTCTTCCCCCGCCCGCACCAGACCGCTGTCGGCGCGATTGCCGAGCACCAGCCCCAGCGCATCGAGCAGGATCGACTTGCCCGCGCCGGTTTCGCCGGTCAGCACGCCGAGCCCGCGCCCGAAATCGAGATCGAGCGCCTCGATCAGCACGATGTTGCGGATGGAAAGCCGGGTCAGCATGGATCCAACGGTCTAGCGCGACTGCAGCGCGGCGTCACGCGGTCTCACCGGTCTATATCCCCAGAGCCAACGGCCGGACCGCCGAACTCGGAATTAGCGGGAAAGCGCCCGCGATCCCCGACCCGCCAGCTCGGCCGTCAGGTCGCCTGGGCGTTCGGCGCGTACTCGTCGATCAGCTTGTACGCTTTTTCGTACCACTCGCTTCCCGGATAGTTCGCGCCCAGCACCGCCGCGTATTTCTTCGCCTCGCCCGGAATGCCCAGCGCCAGGTTGGTTTCGGTCAGGCGGTATAGCGCCTCGGGTGCGTGGCTGGTGGTCTGGTAGTTCTCGACCACGTTCTGGAACCGGATCGCGGCGGCCAGCCACTTGCCCGAATTCTCGTAATAGCGGCCGATCGCCATCTCCTTGCCCGCGAGATGGTCGTTCACCAGGTCGATCTTCAGCTGCGCGTCGGCGGCGTATTCGCTGTAGGGAAACCGCCGGGTCAGCTCGCGCAGCGCGGTCAGCGTCTGCTCGGTCGTCTTCTGGTCGCGCTGCACATCCCCGATCTGCTCGTAATAGCTCAGCCCGATCAGGTAATAGGCATAAGGCGCGTCCTTGTTGCCCGGGTGGATCGACAGGAAACGCTGGGCGCTCTGGATCGCCTTCGTGTAATCCTGCGCCACGTAATAGGAGAACGCGCTCATCAACTGGGCGCGGCGCGCCCACGGGGAATAGGGATGCTGGCGCTCGACCTCGTCGAACAGCGCCGCGGCCAGCTTGGTGTCGCCCCGGTCGAGCCGTTCCTTCGCGCTCAGATACAGCGTCTCCACGTCGCGCGCGACATAGGCGGTATCGCGCGGCCCGCCACTGGCGCCGGTTGCACAGCCGGAAACCACGGTGGTTGCGGCAAGAAGCGAAACGGCGGCGGCGCGCCGGAGGGAACGGGTCGTCATGGGGCAAGCCTATAACCGCGGCTCCGCTGAACGCCAAGTGAAGTTGGCGCGGATGTCGACGGCTTGCGCATGCGCGGCGAGAAGCCGCTATTCCTAGCTGACCCGGCCCTCTGTCGGCGATGGCGCGTCCCAGCGCAGGTGGCGTTTTTGCAGCGAGACGAGGTTCTTCGCGCGCACGATCTCGCCCTTCGTATTGTACCCCAGCAGCTGCTCCGCCGGCATATCGCGATTGTTCACCATCACGCGGATTTCCTCCGCAGTAAAATCGCTGAGGCCGCGTGCGCGTTCCTCGCCATTGGTGTCATAGATGTGGAGCACGTCGCCACGGGTGAAGTCGCCGTCGACCGACACCAGATCGTCGCGCGTGATCGAGCGGTCGCCATTAGCCAGCGCTCCGGCAAAGTCCGGGTCGACCACCAGGCTGCCGGCCATCTGCAGCCGGTTGGCGATCCAGCTTTCCCAGCCGGTCGCGGGATCGGCATGGGCGACGCATTTCGTGCAGCGGCGCTCACCGCGCAGGACCGAGGTGAGCGGATTGTCCACCTCGCCATCGGCGATCCAGGTGGTGCAGCCGGCCTCCTGCGCCATGTTCGCGGCGATCAGCTTCGTTTCCATCCCGCCGGTGCCCAGCGTGCTCTTGCCCTTGGTCGCCTCGATATAAGGCGCCACGTCCTCGACCACCTCGACCAGCTTGGCCTCGGGATCGTCGGGATTGCGGTCGTACAGCCCCTCCACCCCGGTCAGGATGATGAGGTCCTGCGCGCCGACCATCTGCGCGACCTTCGCCGCCAGCCGGTCGTTGTCGCCGACCCGGATTTCCTCGGTCGTGATCGAATCGTTCTCGTTCACGATCGGTACCACGCCCGCTTCCATCAAGCGGTTGACCGTGTTGCGGGTGTTGAGGAAGCGGCGGTGATCCTCAAAATCGCCGAGCGTCAGCAGCACCTGCGCGATGTCGATCCCGTATTCGTGCCCGATCTGCTTGTATGCGTTGAGCAGCAGCGGCATGCCGCACGCGGCGGCCGCCTGCTTGTCACTGACGCCCGCGCTTTCCGGGGTCTCGCCCATCATCCTGAGCCCCAGCGCGACCGCACCGGAGGAACACAGGATCACATTGGTCCCTTCCTCTCGCAACTGGGCCACGTCCTCCATCATGCGCTGCATGAATCCGAAACGGGGGGTGAGAAGGTCGGTATTGGCCAAGAGGGCCGATCCGATTTTGACGACGACGGTATGGTTATCGGGCACGCTGTATCTTCGTCCTCCGGTTGAATAAGGCGGCGATCCACCTAGGTATTGATTGTGCGGCGCACAACCGGCGCAATTGTAAAGCTTCGCTTTGCAGGCCGGAATCCGGTGGGGAACCGATACCCTGCCAGACGCGCTTTTTCGATATTCTTAAAGGGAGAACGAACCATTTCGAAAAGAGTTCTGCTGATCGGCTGTGGAAAGATGGGCGGCGCCCTTCTGGGACACTGGATGAAGGGGGCGGAGGATTTCACCGTCACCGACCCGGCACTGGAAAGCGGGCCGCATGGCGCGCGACTGGTGAAAGGCCGCGAGGAATTCGGATCGGATGAAAGGTTCGACGTCATCATCGTGGCGATCAAGCCGCAGATGGTGGGCGATATCCTTCCCGGTTTCGCCGACCTGCTGGCGGACGATGGCTACGTGCTCTCGATCGCCGCAGGCTGCTCGATCGAGCGCCTATCGAGCGCGATGGACGGCGCGCCCGTCATTCGCGTGATGCCCAACCTGCCCGCAGCAATCGGCCGCGCGGTCAGCGGGATTTGCGCCGCGGACGGCGTGGACCAGGATCAGCTCTCCCATGCGCAGGACCTAATGGGCCGCGCCGGGCGCACCGTCACCGTCGACAGCGAGGACGCGCTCGACCGCGTCACCGCCGTGGCAGGCTCCGGCCCGGGCTACGTGTTCGAGATTGCGCGCGCCTATGTCGCGGCGGCCGAAGAGCTCGGCTTCGACAAGGCGCAGGCGCGCGAGATGGTGCTCGGCACGATCGAAGGCACCATCGCCATGGCGCAGGAGGAAGGGGAAACCGAACTGGCCGAGCTGCGTAATTCGGTTACCAGCAAGGGCGGCACCACGGCCGCGGGGCTCGATGCGCTGAACGGGGATGGCGTCGTCTCCGACAAGCTGCGCGCCACGCTGCAGGCCGCTTACGACCGCGCGGTGGAGCTGCGCTGACGCGCCGCTCCCGCGCCCAAGATACGACAAGATATATAAGGACCCACGACATGAACGATCAGACCCTCGATCCGCAGATCCATATCCACGACCTCGGCAGCCGCGCCCGCGAGGCGGCGCGCGGCCTCCTTCAGGCGACGACCGAGCAGAAGAACACCGCGCTGCGCGAGGCGGCCAAGGCCCTGCGCGGCTCGATGGACGAGCTGCTGGAGGCGAACGGCAAGGACGTCGCCTCGGTCGAGGGCAAGAAGCCCGACAGCTTCGTCGATCGCCTGCGCCTGACCGAGGAGCGCGTCGAAGGCATGGCGAGCGCGCTGGAACAGATCGCCGAGCTGCCCGACCCGGTCGGTCGCGAGCTGGCGCATTTCGAGCGGCCCAACGGCCTCAAGATCGAGCGGGTGGCGGTGCCGATCGGCGTCATCGGCATGATCTACGAAAGCCGCCCGAACGTGGGCGCGGACGCCAGTGCGCTGTGCCTGAAATCCGGCAATGCGGTGATCCTGCGCGGCGGTTCGGAAAGCCGCAACTCGACCCGCGTCATCGTGTCCTGCATGCAGGCCGGGCTGGAGGCGGCGGGCCTGCCCAAGGACGCGGTGCAGACCGTCGGGACCACCGACCGTGCCGCAGTCGCCGCGCTGCTCAAGGCGGACGAGTTCGTCGACCTGGTGATCCCGCGCGGCGGACGCGGGCTGGTGGAGCTGGTCCGCGACCAGGCGAGCGTCCCCACGCTCCTCCACCTCGACGGCAACTGCCACAGCTACATCCACGAGGCGGCCGACATCGACAAGGCGGTGAAGGTCATCCGCAACGCGAAGCTGCGGCGCACCGGCGTGTGCGGCGCGACGGAAAGCATCGTGGTCGACCGCGCGGTGGCGGACAAGGCCGTGCCCGCCCTGGCCGAGATCTTCGGCACCGATTGCGAGATCCGCGGCGACGCCGAGGCGGCGAAGCTCGACGACCGGATCAAGCCCGCGACGGAGGAGGATTTCTCCACCGAATATCTCGACCCCATCGTTTCGGTGAAGGTGGTCGACGGGCTGGACGAGGGCATCGCCTGGGTCGACACCCACTCGAGCCACCACACCGACTGCATCCTGACCGAGGACGAGGCCGCGGCGAAGAAGTTCATGACCGCGATCGACAGCGCCATCGTAATGCACAACGCCTCCACCCAGTTCGCCGACGGCGGCGAGTTCGGCATGGGCGCGGAGATCGGCATCGCGACCGGCAAGATGCACGCGCGCGGGCCGGTCGGCCTCGAACAGCTCACCAGCTTCAAGTACCTCGTCCATGGCGAGGGGCAAATTCGTCCGTAGACCCTCAAACGCCGGGCGCGGGCCATCCGGCCCGCTTGGCTTCGCGGCATAAGCCGCGACGGCCGGTCGGCCTTGCGGTCGCGGGCGCAACCGGACCTAAGTCCTGCACCCAAGGCCGGGAAAGGTCCGGTCCGCGACCAGCGGACCGCAAGGGCGACCGCCCGCCCGGAGCGCTTTGCGCGGAGGAAGCCAAGGGGCGCGGATGCGCCCCGCCCGGCGTCTGAGGCCTTAAATCACCCACCCCCCGCAAACTTTCCTACTCGCCGCGTTTGTGCTCCATCCTCGCCGATGGACGACGAGACACCACCGCATAACCCCCGGCCCCCGCACCACCCTCCCCGCCTTCACCCCGGTCCCCCGGGCGAAGGAGCGCTCGAACGGGTGGAAGCCCGAGGTGCAGCGCAACTTCATCGAGGCGCTGGCGGAGACCGGCAGCGTCAGCGAAGCGTGCAAGCGCGTGAACCGCTCCGACCACGGCGCCTATCTGCTGCGCCGCCACCCGGAGGCGGAGAGCTTCCGCGCCGCGTGGAACGCCGCGCTCGATATCGGGATGCAGCGGGTGGAGGACACCGCGATGGACCGCGCGCTGAACGGGGTGGAGGTGCCCGTGTACTCCTACGGCAAGCTGGTCGGCACGCGCCGCGTCTTCAACGACCGGCTGCTGATGTTCCTCCTGCGGAACCGCAGCCCGGAACGCTTCGCGGCGGACGGCGCGCGGGCCAACCGCGGCGCGATCGGCGAGATGGAGCGGCGGCGGCTGAAGAAGCAGTGGCGCGCCGAGTGGGAGGCGGAACGCGACGGCCGCAGCGAGGAGGAGGTCGTCGCCTCGATCAACGAACTGATCGACAACATGCGCCGCGAGGACGACCGCGCCAAGAGCCCGCGCGTGCGCGCCGCGGAGGCGGAGGTCCGGCGGCTGGAGGAGGAGGACGCGGCAAACGGCTATCTCTGGTACGAGGACCCGGAGAACCCGCATTACCACGAATGGCCCGCCAACCAGCCACAGGCCGACGCGGCGGACCAGGACGAGGCCCTATCGCTCCCCCCGCCCGGCTGGCGCCGCTATCCCGAGCCTGCGAAGGAGCGCGAAGATGAGCCCCGCATCAGGCGCTTGAAGGATGAGAGTTGGGCTTGAGCGCCTTAAGAATCGACCGGTGCGCTTGACGGATCGACAAACATGTTTCGAAATTCTAGTGAAACGTAATGAGACGACTTCTATGGGCGCTACCAGCTCTCAATGTGGCACTGACGATAGCTTTGATCCTATTGCTTCATGCAGTAGGTGCCGAACTGATCGTTAAAGGTTCTTGGGAGTACAAGGACCTTATATCAATCTTGCTTACTGTTGTGTCTGTGATCGTTACGTTCGTAGGCATCATAATTGCTATAGCGGCCATCTGGGGTTTCCAAACCTTGAAGACGATGGCTGAGGAAAAAGCGGTCGAGACCTCCAAATTGGGGAGCGAGGCTTTTTTGAAGTCACCTGAATTTCAGACGATCATCAACACGCGTATTCAGACCGCAATTGAAGCGTCTGCCAGAGACGCAGTCCAAGATGCGCTTGCGCCCCTAATCGTCAGGAACGACGACGGTGCTAGCGAGGGCAATGGAGAACAAGAATGGGTCGATTGACCTTCACCGACGTCCCGCCAAGAGCGCAAGAAATTATTAGAAAGAACCAAACCGCCGCCCCCGTACCAGTTGGCGCGATCGCCAAAGACTTGGGCGTCAAGGTCGTGATCAGTGATTTACCATTGGCAGTTTCTGGGACATTAAGCCGAAATGCAGATGACGGCGCTTGGACCATTCGCGTAAACCGGCATGAACACAAGAATCGGCAACGGTTCACTATCGCTCATGAAATTGCTCATTTCGTCCTGCATCGAGATGTTATCGACAATGAGCTTGTGGATGATACTTTCTATCGAAGCGGTCTCTCTGAGCAGCGAGAATATGAAGCTAATGCACTTGCTGCGGACATCCTGATGCCTTGGGCTCTTGTGCAAGAATTAATGCGAAAAGGAAACAATTCTTCGAAGGAACTCGCGCAGGCACTTGAAGTTTCGCCCGCTGCTATGTCAATACGGCTTGGTCTGCCTACTTAGGAAAATGAGCTACCCCTTGGACTCCAAGCACTATTTCCCGGGCCTTACTATTCGTGAAGGCGAATGTCGAGCTCTCGGGCACCTTGCGTCTCCCACCAAGGATTTGCTTTTTCCGCTTGTGCGACTTCAAGCATGGCCTCGATCAAAAGCTGGAGCAGGTGGCCCAATTGATCGAAGTCTGGAAGCTTTCGCGGAAGCATTCGGGCCGAGGCCGTTTGCGCTCGATTTAGCCGCGGCGCGATCCGATTTAGACTCAGATTGGGGCAAACTAGGTACCACAGAGATCACTCAGCTTCATGATCAGACAAACGGTCATGACTGCTGGTGCACTTTGATTCAAGACCGGGAAGACATAACTCCGGTTACCCAATTAGATTCGGATCCCCACAACTTAGCTATCCAAATAGAAAGATATTTATCGTGGGGTAGAGGATTAGTAATTCGGTTACGGCGTTCTCGTAATTGGGACCTCGATAAAATTAGTCCATTGGCGTTGAAGGACCTTCAAAATCACCATGTTCTAATAGTTTTTGACTGCGAACAAATCGGACCTAAGGAAGACCTTACGGCCGTGGGGACCCTCGCTCAGAATGCAATTTTAGCCGCTAATAACATCTTGAAGGGAGGCCAACGGACATACGTGCTAATGGGCTCAAGCTTTCCCTCATCCTTCGCGGACATTCACCCTGAGTATGCAAGTCTCCCCTTGAGAGAGCGCCAACTTTTCGACCTGCTAAGAATGAGCCCGCCACTTATCGACGCCTCAATTTCGCTTGAGTATGGCGACCATGCCGCTGTTTACGCTGCAGAGCGCCCTCCAGCCTTCAAAGGCGCCCCAAGGGTTGACTACCCGACTGCGTCTGGCTGGATCTACCACCGCTCAAACTCCGGTTTCGATACCGCTGCGCTACGAACACGGCAGGACCCCCAATGGGACGACGATTTACTTTGTTGGGGAGCTCAACGGATAAGGACAGCTGCAGGTGGGGATATGACCGGCCTAAAATCCCAAAGTCCGTGGGTGGCCGTTCGCATTAATATTCACCTACATCGTCAAGCGCACGCAGGAGGCGATTGGAATTCTTCGGCAGATGAGGAATGGGTTGATTAACTCTCAATCTCACTTCTAATGTAATCCGGTATTGGCCCAAAACTTTCGCCAATCGATGCAAATACCATCCTATCCATGTCTTCGTAGCTAGCGTCGAAATTATCCTTGCATATGGAACTGCGTTCAGCCGACCAAAGGCGGAGAATATCTAGGTCATCTCTCTTTATCGCCCGACCGCGGACCTTCCGCAAAAAAGAACGTGTTGAGGGACCGTATCGATTATGCAAGAATTTTGTCAGCCGATGCTTTACGTGCATCACGTCAACATCTTTAAAAGCATCGGGCAAATCTGCCCTTCGAAGGGAACGATCGCTCAATTGAAAGTGCTCTTTAATTGCTTCGACAGGCATTATCTCCAACATCGCACTATTTTCAATATTAGGACTTTTTGCAGGCTCTCTCACTTTCTTGATAGGGCTCGTCGCATCGAATGTCGTAATCTCTAGAACTCCAACGCTCTCGGGAATTCTAGAAATTGCAGCATTTAAGTGCCTTGTCGAAACCGCCAACGTTACGAGATCAGAGCACTTTAAGTAGGAATTTATCTGATCATCCAATCGAGATAGGCTATCGAATGCAGATTTAATTTCAAAATGATGTATACGATCATCCACCAACGTGAGATCAACTCGATTAGATTGCATTCCAATAGCGAGCTCAGATATCAAGCTGGCGCCCCTTTTTATCTCGCCCATAGAACGCAGGTGGTCGATTAGCGCCGCTTTGATGTCGGTTTCACGCATGGGTAATCCGGTGTCCAGAATTTAAAGCAATCACTCCTCCCCCATCCGCAGCGCCGCGATAAACGCCTCCTGCGGGATGCTCACATTCCCATATTCCCGCATCCGCGCCTTCCCCTTCTTCTGCTTTTCCAGCAGCTTCTTCTTGCGCGTGATGTCGCCGCCGTAGCATTTGGCGGTCACGTCCTTGCGCAGCGCCGCGATGGTTTCGCGGGCGATCACCTTGCCGCCGATCGCGGCCTGGATGGGGATCTTGAACAGATGGCGCGGGATGAGGTCCTTCAGCCGCTCGCACATGCCGCGTCCGCGCTCCTCCGCCACGGAGCGGTGGACGATCAGCGATAGCGCATCGACCGGCTCGTTGTTGACGAGGATGTTCATCTTCACGAGGTCGCCTTCGCGCAGGCCGATCTGCTCGTAATCGAAGCTGGCATAGCCGCGGCTGATGCTCTTCAGCCGGTCGTAGAAATCGAACACCACCTCGTTCAGCGGCAGCTCGTAGGTCACCTGCGCGCGGCCGCCGACATAGGTCAGGTTGGTCTGGATGCCGCGCCGGTCCTGGCACAGCTTCAGGATGGAGCCGAGATAGTCGTCGGGGGTGTAGATCGTCGCCTTGATCCACGGCTCCTCGATCCACTCGATCCGGTTGGGGTCGGGGTAATCGGCCGGGTTGTGCAGCTCGATCACCTTCGCTTCCTCGTTCTTCGTGTGGCCGAGCTGGATGCGATAGACCACGCTGGGGGCGGTGGTGATGAGGTCGAGGTCGTATTCGCGGCTCAGGCGTTCCTGGATGATTTCCAGGTGCAACAGGCCGAGGAAGCCGGCGCGGAAGCCGAAGCCCAGCGCGGCGCTGGATTCCATCTCGTAGGTGAAGCTCGCATCGTTCAGGCGCAGCTTGCCGATCGATTCGCGCAGCTTCTCGAAATCGGCGGCGTCGACGGGGAACAGGCCGCAGAACACGACCGGCTGCGGCTCGCGATAGCCGGGCAGCGCCTTGTCCGCCCCGCCCTTCACCGTGGTGATGGTGTCGCCGACGCGGGCCTGGTCGACCTCCTTGATCTGCGCGGTGATGAAGCCGATCTCGCCCGGGCCGATCTCCTTCAGGTCGACGCGCTTGGGCGTGAAGGCGCCGACGCGGTCGACCAGGTGCTGCGTGCCGCCCTGCATGAAGCGGACGTTGAGCCCCTTGTGCAGGAAGCCGTCGAGCACGCGGACCAGGATGACGACGCCCAGATACGGGTCGTACCAGCTATCGACCAACATGGCTTTCAGCGGCGCGTCGCGGTCGCCCGTGGGGGGCGGGATGCGGGCGACGATCGCCTCCAGCGTGTCCTCGATACCGATGCCGGATTTGGCGCTGGTGAGCACCGCGTCGCTGGCGTCGAGGCCGATGATGTCCTCGATCTCGGCCTTGACCTTTTCGGGCTCGGCCGCGGGCAGGTCGATCTTGTTGATGACGGGGACGATCTCGTGGTCGTGCTCGATCGACTGGTAGACATTGGCGAGGGTCTGCGCCTCCACCCCCTGTGCCGCGTCCACCACCAGCAGCGCGCCCTCGCACGCGGCCAGGCTGCGCGAAACCTCGTAGGCGAAGTCGACATGGCCGGGCGTGTCCATGAGGTTGAGCTCGTAGGTCTCGCCATCCTTCGCGGTGTAGGAAAGGCGGACGGTCTGCGCCTTGATGGTGATGCCCCGCTCGCGCTCTATGTCCATGTTATCAAGGACTTGCTCGCTCATCTCGCGGTCGGTCAGCCCGCCGCAGACCTGGATCAGCCGGTCGGCGAGCGTCGACTTGCCATGGTCGATATGCGCGATGATGGAAAAATTGCGGATCTTGGAAAGGTCGGTCATCACCCCCGCCATTAGCCCCGCCAACCCCCGCTGTCAGCCTGTTTGCACGGGTTTCGACGCGGGGGGTATACGCCTTACGCGCTCACCCGCCGCACACTCTGCGCCCGGGGCATGCGAGCATCCTCCATCAGCTCGACGAAGGTGCCGGAGGAATGGCGCGTCAGCTCGGTGTGGAAGTGCACGCCCAGCCGGTTCTCCTCGCTCCAGCGCGACACGCCCGCGAGCGAGAGATGCGGCGACAGCACAATTTCGAACTCTGTGCCCGGCGGCACGTTCCACAGCCCTTCGAGCATGGCGCCCGATACCGAAATATTGCGGATGGTAGCGTCGTATTCGTTGCCTTCATGACGAACCCGTACCTTGCGGAGCATCGTCTGGCGCGGCGGACGCGAGGAACGCGGCCCGCGAGCGACCGCCGCCAGCCCGGTCGCCAGACGTTCACCCGCCGCCTGTGCGCTGAGAGGCTTGGCGTAGATATAGCCCTGAACGTGGCTGCATCCCTGCATCCTAACGAGATCCAGTTCGTCGAGCGTCTCGACGCCTTCCGCGGTCGTATCCATGCCCAGCGCATGGGCGAGACTCGTGATCGCCTGGATGATCGCGCCGTTGCGGCTGCCGGGGATCGTGGCTCCGCGCACGAAGCTCTGATCGATCTTGATCTTGTCGAACGGAGCGTTTCGTAGATAGCCGAGCGAGGAATAGCCGGTGCCGAAATCGTCCAAAGCCAGCCTCACACCGAGCTTTTTCAGTGCTGCGAACATCGTTTCCGTGCCGGTATCGTCGCTCAGAAACACGCTCTCGGTGATTTCCAGTTCGAGCCGCGAAGGGTCGACGCCACTGTGCGCCAACGCGCTGGCTATAATCGCGGGCAGCTTCGGGTTGGCGAATTGAAGCGGCGATACGTTGACCGCGCACCGTACCTCCTCGGGCCACTTGGCGAGGTCGGCACAGGCGGTGCGCAAGGCCCAATCCCCGATCGACTGGATCAGGCCGGTATCCTCGGCGATGGGAATGAACTTGTCCGGGCTGATATTTCCGCGCACCGGATGGGTCCATCGCAGCAACGCTTCGAACCCGGCGATCTGTTCGGTCGCGGTTTCCACCACCGGCTGATAATACAGTTCCAATCCACCGGTGCTGATCGCATCGCGCAGTTCCTGCTCCAGCTGGCTGCGTTCCTCCGCGGCGCTGTGGAGGTCTGGCGAATAGAAATGATAGCGACCGCGGCCTCGTTCCTTCGCCGCGTATAGCGCGAGATCCACATTCCGGATCAGTTCCTCGCTTTCGGTTCCGTTTTCGGGTGCCAAGGCGATACCGATCGAGGCGCCGATCACCACGCGCTGGCCATCGATGGAATACGGTTGCGACAGCGAGTGGATTATCTCCTTGGCAAGGGTAGCCAATCGGTCGCGTTCGAATGCACCCGGTAGGATAACCTTGAACTCATCCCCGCCGAGCCGTCCTACCCGCCCCAGCGATCCGACGGCGTTCTCGAGCCGATGGGCGACCTGTCCGAGCAAGGCATCGCCCGCCGGATGCCCCATGGTGTCGTTCACGTGCTTGAAGCGATCGAGATCGAGCATGAGAAGCGAACAAGCGCGGCCGTGCACTTGCCGTGCCTGCAGGATCTTCTCCAGCGTCTGCGACATCTGATGGCGGTTCGCGAGACCGGTCAGGGAGTCGAACATCGCCAGGCGAGACGCCTGCTCCTGACTGCGGCGTTGTTCCGTGAGGTCGGTGCCGAAGCCTCGGAACCCGCAGAAATTCTCGAAACTGTCGAAGATCGGACGCCCGCTGACCGACCACCAGCGCTCGCTGCCGTAGGTCGGCGCCGCCTTGATGGGCAATTCGTGGAATGGCGATCGGGCGGACAGGTGGAAGTTTATGGTACGTTCGCTGTCGCGGGTCGTAACGTCGGGATCAAACAGGATCATGAAAGATCGACCGAGCAGGTCATCCTTCGTTACCCCCAGCCTTTCTGCAAGCGGATCGGAGATGTAGGTCATCTTCCCGTCCGCCTGTGTTTCCCAGAACCATCCCAGTCCAGTCTCTTCGTAATCGCGCAGAATGTCGATCGAGCGCGTCTGCACCCGCGCGTCGATCTCGACCTTCGTCGCACGCGATCGATCGAAACGCACCTGGAGGAACGCGATCGCTGCTCCTCCGCCGATCATTATGCCCAGGGCGGCTGCGGAGACGCCCGTCATATCGACTACTGCCAGCGGTCCCCATAAGGCGACCTTGCAAACGACCAGCGGAATCGGACGCCGGCTCATCAGAGCACTGGCGAATGCACTCGCACAGATCAGCAGGGCGCCGCCGATGGCGAGGTGAAGGTCCGCGCGAAACATCCAAAACGCGAGAGCGAAGCCTGTGAGCAGGCTGGGAAGAACCGTCACCGCCCCGCCGATGACGGCGGTAGGCCCCTTCCCCCGGTCGCCTTCCAGCTCCCACGCATGCACCCTCTTCCCGAAATAGAAGAATCCGGAGGCTGCGAGCAGCATGAGGAACGGCGCGAGCGGTGGAAAAGCGAATGTCTCCAGCACTCCGATCAGGATCGAAAGGAGCGGCGCGATCGCCAGGTGGTGCCATTGCGAGGGCACCATTGCGTAGCGATCGAACTGTTCGGGCCGAGCAGCGTTGCCCTGGTTGGCCGCGGCGCGAGCCCGCCCTCCGCGATGCTTGACCGCCGCAACGGGCGAAATAGTCTCGTGCGGCAAGCCCACAGGGCTCGATGCGGGCTCCGCGCGAACACGCGCGCTCTGGCGCCCCGTCTCATCGTCCGATCGTGCTGTAGCTGGTGCGCCTCCCATAACGGCTCCATGACCAAAAAGCGTAATCAATCTCCTAACCTTCAGGCCGAAATAAAACGCGACGCTCGTATGGCTGCGAGAGGAAAGGCCCGAGCGCCCCGTATTTGTGTTGGATAGGGCAGGCGCGCATGACATACGTAGTGGCGATTGGAGGAATGCCGGACGATGCTGCATATCGCGATCATCGGTTCCGGGCCCGCCGGCTACTACAGCGCGGAAGCGGCCCAGAAAAAATGGGGCGATGACGTGCGGATCGACATATTCGATCGTCTGCCGGTGCCCTATGGCCTCATTCGTACCGGGGTGGCACCCGACCATCAGTCGATCAAGGGCGTGTCGCGCCGGTTCGAGAAAACCAGCCTCGGCAACAATGCCCGGTTCGTCGGCAATGTTACCGTGGGCGAGGATATCACCATCACGGAACTTGCCGGGCTTTACGACGCGATCGTGCTCGCCACCGGCGCACCGCACGATCGCCCGCTCGACCTACCGGGCAGCGATCTTGGCAATATCTTCGGCAGCGCAGAGCTGGTCGGCTGGTACAACGGGCATCCGCAATTCACCGCCCTCGCCCCCGATCTAACCGGCCGCCACGCCGTCATCATCGGCATGGGTAACGTCGCGCTCGACGTGGCGCGCATCCTGTCGAAGACGGAGGCTGAGTTCGCCGGATCGGACATCGTCGGCCATGCGCTCGACCGATTGCGCGAAAGCCGGATCGAGACGATTACCGTCCTGGGGCGCCGCGGGCCGCATCAGATCGCGATGACGCCGAAGGAACTGGGCGAACTCGCATCGCTCGAACGGGCCGAACCGCATGTAGATCCTGCGGATTTTCCCCCGGAGGAAGCGGATGCGGACCTCGATCCGGGAGTTCGCAAGTCGGTCGGTCTGCTGCGCAGCTTCGCGACGCGAGCGGAGGCCGAGCGCGGGACCAAGCCGGTCCGAATCGAATTCGACATGTTCGCCAGCCCGGTCGCCCTGCACGGCGATGGAAGGGTGCGAGAGGTGGAAGTCGCGGAAACGCGGCTGGTGGATGGCAGGCCCGAACCCACCGGAAAACTCTATCGATTGCCCGCCGATCTCGTCGTCTCCTGCATCGGATACCGCACCGCCCCCATTCCCGAGGTGCCGTACGACGAGCGCCAGGGGCGCTTCGCCAACGATGAAGGACGGATCCGGCCGGGGCTGTACTGCGTCGGCTGGGCGCGACGCGGACCGACAGGGACGATCGGAACCAACCGGCCCGACGGCTTTGACGTTGTGGACCGCATCGCCGCAGACATCGGCTCCGGTTCCGACAAGGAAGGCCGCGCCGGATTCGATCGGATGGCCGAAGAACGCGGGCTCGACATCGTGACCTTCCGGGACTGGAAAAGAATCGAGGAGGCGGAAGAGGCCGCCGCCCGCGAGGGCTCCCCACGGGAGAAGTTCGTCGATATCGAAGCGATGATCCGCGCAGGACGTTGACTGTTCAGGCGGAGAAACGATCGTCCGCCCGCCACGTTGGAAGCGAGTAAGCAAACTCTCCAACGACAGGACATCACCATGAAAGCCATTCGCACCGGATCCCCTGCCGCACTGGATACACTCGAAGTCTTCGAGATGGATGATCCGGGCGAGCCCGGCCGCGGCGAAATCCGGGTCGACCTGAAGGCCAGCTCGATCAACTTCCACGACTATGCCGTCGTTACCGGCAAGATCCCGACGGACGGCCACCGCATCCCGCTATCCGATGGGGCGGGCGAAGTCGTTGCGGTAGGCGACGGCGTCAGCGACTTCGCAGTCGGCGACCGGGTGGTCTCGACCTTTTTCACGAAGTGGCAATCGGGGCCTTCCCCGGACAAGCCCGGGTTCGCGGACGTGCCGGGCGACGGCATCGATGGCCATGCGCGCGAAGCTGTCGTTCGTCCGGCGAATTGCTTCACTTTCGCACCCCGCAATCTCTCTCACGTCGAGGCGGCGACCCTCACCTGTGCCGGTGTTACCGCTTGGCGTGCACTGTTCGTCGACGACGACGTCAAGCCGGGCGACACCGTGCTGGTGCTTGGAACCGGCGGCGTCTCGATCTTCGCGCTACAACTGGCGAAGGCGGCGGGCGCGCGGGTCATCGCCACCAGTTCCTCCGACGACAAGCTGGAGCGGCTTCGCGCGCTCGGGGCAGACGAGACGATCAACTACGAGGACTTGCCGCAGTGGGGCAAACGCGTCTCGGAGCTGACCGACGGGCGCGGAGTAGACGTGACGGTGGAGATCGGTGGACCCGGTACGCTCGACCAGTCGATCGACGCGACGCGCATGGGCGGGCACATCGCGCTGATCGGGGTTCTCACCGGCCAGTCGGGCGAGGTGGCGACCGCCAAGATGATGGGCAGGAACCAGCGGTTGCAGGGCCTGACCGTGGGCAGCCGCACCCATCAAATGGAGCTGGTCCGCGCGATCGAGGCGAACGGGATCAAGCCCCAGGTTAGCGATACCTTTGCGCTGGAAGACCTTGCCGACGCCTTCCGCCGCGAAGAGAGCGGCGAGCATTTCGGCAAGATCGCGATCGAAATCGGCTGAGGCGAAATGCCGGTGCGGGTCAGACCCGCATCGGCATCAGCACGTAGAGCGCCGGGCTGTTCTCGTCCTTGCGGATGAGTGTCGGCGCGCCCGGATCGGCGAGGTGGAGTTCCACCGTGTCGCTATCGATCTGGCTCAGGATATCTTTCAGGTAGTTGGCGTTGAACCCGATCTCGAGCCCGTCGCTACCGTAATCGGCGGCGAGTTCCTCGGCAGCGGTGCCGTTGTCAGGGCTGGTGACCGACAGCGTGACCTTGTCGCTCTCGACCGCCATCTTGACCGCCCGGGTTTTCTCGGTGGCGATCGTGGCAACGCGGTCGACCCCGGCGAAGAAGCTCTTGGGATCGAGCTTCAGCAGCTTGTCATTGCCGGTCGGAATCACCCGGCTGTAATCTGGGAAGGTGCCGTCGATCAGCTTGCTGGTCAGGACCACCCCGCCCTCGCCGCCCAGCGTGAAGCGGATCTTGCTGGCCGACAGGTCGAGCTCGACATTGCCCTCGAGCGCTTCCTCCAGCAGCTTGCGCAATTCGGCCACGGCCTTTCGCGGCACGATGACGTCCGGCATGCCCTCGGCCCCTTCCGGCCGATCGATGGTGAAGCGTGCCAGGCGATGCCCATCTGTGGCAGCGGCCTTCAGCACCGGGCGATCCTCGTCCGAAACGTGCAGGAAGATGCCGTTCAGGTAATACCGCGTTTCCTCGGTGCTGATCGCGAAGCGGGTGCGGTCGATCAGCTCCGCCAAGGTCTTGGCCGGAATCTCGAAGCTGGTCGGCAGGTCGCCTTCCACGATCACCGGGAAGTCGTCGCGCGGCAGAGTCGGCAGCTGGAACCGGGCGCGCCCGGCCTTCACCGTCATGCGATTGTCGGCCGTTTCCAGGCTGACCTGGCTGCCATCGGGCAGCTTGCGCGCGATATCGAACAACAGGTGTGCCGACACCGTGATCGCACCGGGGCTTTCGACGCTGGCGGCGCTCATGGTCTCGACCACCTGCAGGTCGAGGTCGGTCGCCATGACTTTCACCTGTCCGCCTTCGCTCGCGTCGATCAGCACGTTCGACAGGATCGGAATGGTATTGCGGCGCTCCACCACGGACTGCACATGCGACAGGCAGCGGAGCAGCGTGGCGCGTTCGATGGTAGCCTTCATCGGTCCCTTTCAACCCCCTGATGCGCCGTCGCTGCGACCCGTCGGCCGGAATCGCCCGCGGCGCCGGAATATTCTCCTACACCCTTAACGCTGGGTGCTCATGGGGCAAGTTCTCGTATCCGACCGACGGGCGAAGCTGGGGATAAGACGCAGGAATTCTGGTCGGTCAGCCCAGCATCGCCATTCCGCCGTTCACATGCAAGGTCTGCCCTGTGACGTAGCTGGCCTCCTTCGAAGCGAGATAGGCCACCGCCGCGCCGATCTCGTCGCCCTCGCCCATCCGCCCCATCGGGATGCGAGCGTTGATGGCATCCTTCTGCTTGTCGTCCAGCCGCTCCGTCATCGCGGTGCGGATCATGCCCGGCGCGACGCAGTTGACGGTGATGTTGCGGCTCGCCAGCTCCTGCGCCAGGCTCTTCGACATGCCGGTCAGGCCCGCCTTGGCCGCGGTGTAGTTCATCTGCCCCGGATTGCCCGTCGCCCCGACCACGCTGGTGATCGAGACGATCCGGCCGAACCGCGCGCGCATCATCGGCCGCGCCGCAGCCCGCATCAGGCGAAACGCCGCCTCCAGATTGATGCGGATGACATCGTCCCACTCCTCGTCCTTCATCCGCATGGCGAGGTTGTCGCGCGTGATACCGGCATTGTTCACCAGGATATCGAGCTGGCCGAGGCTGTCGACCGCGGCGGGGATCAGCTTTTCCACGCTGTCCGGGCTGGAAAGGTCGCAGGTTATCTCGATGTGGTCGCCGCCGCACTCGTCCTGCAACTGCTCGCGAAAGGCGCGCAGCTTGTCGCCGTTGGAGCCAGACAGCGCCAGCCGCGCACCCTGCGCGGCGAGCGCGCGCGCGATCGCGGACCCGATGCCACCGCTGGCACCGGTCACGAGCGCGGTCATTCCTTCGAGCGAAAACATTGACGCAAACCTTTCGTGCTGCCCGTCAGTTGGGGCTGGCCCCCTCACGCGACACCGGCGTGAAGTCAACCCGGCGACGTTCGACGATCCGCGCGCCGTCCTGGCGACCCTCGACGATTTCATAACCCATCAACGCGAAAACCAAGTTGCCGATGAAGATCGGGCGGGCGTTACCGTACCAGTCAGTGCACGACGCCTGGCATTGATCGCTTTCCCGGCCGTCGGCGTTTGCAACCGGCCGACTGTCGAGTTGACCGGCAGGCGAAAGCTTCCGATCGTCACGGCGTAGGAAAGCGATAGCTGACGCATCTCCAAGAAACTCACCCAAATCGTCGCGTAATTGCAACGATACCGGGAGGCCGAGCATCCCGTTTGCTCCATCGGGCGAGCCCGGATCGGACCGATAGAAGAGTGCTTGGCTGCGGGTTTCTGCCTCTTCGGCTCGGGCCATCGCATATGTGTTCACGAGCCGTGCCGAACCGTTGGCACGATCGAGCGCGATGGATGAAAAGCCCAGGCCACCTGCTGCATCCGGACCGATCGCGACCGCGTCGTCGCCCAACGCATCGAAGCGCGTAACTCCGTGCGGCAGCTTGATCGTCGTCACCCACTGATGATCGAGCGGCACGATATAGATTTCGGGTGTGTTCTCTTCACGCCCGTAGGACCCGCTGGCGTAGAGCAAATGGCGACCGACATACCGATTGAAAAAACGATATCCATCGACCGGCGGCAATTCGCGATAATCGCCTCGTCTGGCATCGTCCGAACCGTCGCCAAGTCGGTCGAGCGATAAGTGGAGCAACATCGGCGTTCCGTCACTGACCTCGCCTCCCCACATGCCGCCGCCACCGTCCTCGGCACGCGTCAGGATATCGATCGCACTTCCACCGTCCTCCCGGAAGGAGAACTGGTCGACAGGACTGCCTGCAACGCCGATGGCCCGGGGTGCCGATCCATCGAGCGGAATGCGATAAAGCATCGGTGGAATGAACGGCTCCTCGTCGAACGTCTGCTGGTTCAGCCGATTGATGCCATCGGTCCAGACGTAGGCTGCGGTTGAGGAGAAATAGAAATCGCGTCCCCAAGCCCCCAAAACGACGGTGGACCGGCAAGGCAGATCGGGACCGGAAAGCGAACACGATGTCACAGTATGAAACGTATCGAGTTGCCCGTTAGGCTTGGCAAGAACTGCTCCGGGCACGAAAAGCGTAGTGGCACCGGAATTGCGCCGAGCCTCCTTTATCGTCCCATCCGCTTCGCGCGCGCGCACAGTCGGCAGCGCCGCTCGCCAATCTTCAAAATCGATCTGGACCGGGGCGTAGAAGAGCAACTCGTCCCCGATCAATCGCGACGCATAGTTGCGCGAACTGTAATAATCGCCCGATGTGAGGTAATGCGTGTCACGATAGGCGAAGCGACCCTCCGGCGAGATCGTGAACCGATTGATCTCGGTTCCGTCATCGCCGTAGGAATAGCCGATCACCACGACCTGATCGCCCTCGATCAGCATCTCGTCGTACCATGTGTCGCCCGGGTCGTCATCCCCCGGTGCAAATGCGTC
This sequence comes from Erythrobacter sp. 3-20A1M, assembly GCF_018636735.1. NCBI lineage: Bacteria > Pseudomonadati > Pseudomonadota > Alphaproteobacteria > Sphingomonadales > Erythrobacteraceae > Erythrobacter > Erythrobacter sp. 3-20A1M. Next base: position 163,313 of record NZ_CP045200.1, read on the forward strand.
GATGGCGTCGACCGAAGCCAATCCACCTTCACCGATCGCCACGCTGAACAGGCGCCCCCGGCGCAGCACGATCAGGTGATCGCCGTGTCGCTTGACGATGCCGCCCTCGTCAACTCCCACCTCTTGTGTGTTGGTGATCCCCGGCTCCTCGACGCGAGTGCCGGTGACGACCACCAATTGGCTCGTGTCCGCGCTGGGGGCCGACCCCGCATCGCTCAACACCGGCCCTTGCTCCACTGCCAGTGGCGCTGGGAGAGCCATCGGCATGGGAGGATACCGATCGTAGTCCTTCTCCGCCTGGGCGAAGTAGCGCGAGAGCTGGCGCTCCCCCCGAACTGCGGGCATCGCGGATCTCGCATTCTGATCGACAGATTCGCTCGTTGCACATCCGGCCGTCAACGCCGCGAGCCCGAGCAATCCCAGTCTCAGCTTCCATCCCATCTCAGCCCCCTTGTCCCGACGAGATTGGTCGTCAGAGAAGCTAGCGAGACTTTCGATATCGTCCATAGAGATGACGCTGGTCACATTTGCCTCGCGGTCGATGCGGGCCACCATGGGCCCGAGCACCTTGCCGCCCAGTTCGACGAAATCTTCCATTCCGTCCTCGCGCATGGCGAGCACGCTTTCGCGCCAGCGCACGCGGCCGGTAACCTGCTCGACCAGCAGGCCGAGCTCCTCCACCGGGTCGCTGACCGGTGCGGCGGTGACGTTGGCATAGAGCGGCAGGCTGAACCCGCGCGGGGGGCAGTCGTCGAGCGCCTTCGCCATCGCATCGGCGGCGGGCTGCATCAGCGAACAATGGAACGGCGCGGACACCGGCAGCAGGATGCCGCGCTTGATCCCATGCTCCTTGGTCAGCGCGATGGCCCGCTCGATCGCGCTGCGATGGCCGGAGATCACGACTTGGGTCGGATCGTTGTCGTTGGCGACTTCGCAGACCTGGCCTTGCGCGGCGGCTTCGGCAAGCGCCTCTGCCTTCTCGACATCGGCACCGAGCAGCGCGGCCATCGCACCCTCGCCCACCGGCACCGCCGCCTGCATCGCCTGTCCGCGCAGTTTCAGCAGCCGCGCGGTATCGGCCAGCGGGAACGCTCCGACGGCGCACAGCGCTGTGTACTCGCCCAGCGAATGCCCGGCGACGCAATTGCCCTTGTCCGCGATGGTGAGGCCACCCTCACGCTCCAGCACCCGCAGGGTGGCGATGGCGTTGGCCATGATCGCGGGTTGCGCGTTCTCGGTAAGAGTGAGCTGGTCCTCCGGCCCTTCGCGCATGATCCGCGACAGCTTCTGGCCCAGCGCCTCGTCCACTTCCTCGAACACTTCGCGGGCGACGGGGCTCGCATCGGCGAGTTCGGCCCCCATGCCGGTCTTCTGGCTACCCTGTCCGGGAAAAAGGAATGCGCGCATCGATATCTCCGTAAAAACCTGTGGCGGCGCGGCTAGACAGCGGGGGCGGGGCGCGCAAGGCCGAAGGGCACGATGCGGTTGATCGCCGAATGCCCTATCTCGGCCCGGCCGAGATAGGGAATGCCCGCCCGCGCGCACCAGTATTGCGCGATATCCTCCGCGCTTTGACCGAACTCGCGCTCGTTGTCGGGCACCGCCGTCACCGCGCCCAGGCGAAGCCCGGCGATGCGGGGCAGGCGCTGGGTCAGGCTGAAGAACAGCCGGTCGATCGAATAGAGATATTCGCTGACCTCCTCCACCATCAGCACATGGCCTGAAAGGTCGGGCATCAGCTGCGTGTCCATCAACATGGTGAGCGTGATGAGGTTGAAGGCGGCGGTTGGTGTCCGGCCATCCACATGCGGCTCCAGCCCCGAGGGATCGCCCGAGAACCAGCGCAGCACGCGGCGCACGCTTTCGCGGCCCGTTTCGCTGCCCGAGCTGATCGGCATCGCGCCATGCACCGGCTGGCCGATCCCGGCGCGGTAGAGCGCGGCCAAGAGGTAACCCATGTCCGAGAAACCGACATAGGTCTTCTCGCGCGCAGGACCTGTCATCTGCGAGATCGCCGCCTCGGCGATGCGATTGGAGCCGTAGCCGCCGCGTGCGAACCACACCGCATCCCATTGTGGGTCGTTGGCGCATTCGAGCAGCGCGGTCAGCCGGACGAGGTCGTCCCCTGCGAAATGGCCCTGCTTCGCAAAACATTGCGGGTGGAACCAGACCTCCTGGTCGGGGAATTCATCGGCGACGAGCTGGCGGCAGGCCTGCGCGCTGGCTTCGGAAATGGGAGTCGCGGGGGCACACACGGCAATACGGGTCATCGGCCCGGTCTAAGGTTAGCAAGTCGCGCTGGCAACGCTTCACAAAGCGGCCCTCCCCGCCTACCTCGATCCGCCATGAGCGACTTGCCCGATCCCACAGCCGACCTGACCGCCCGCCCCTGGTTCTTCTGCGGGATCGGTGGATCGGGCATGCAGCCGCTGGCGCAAATCCTGAAGGCGCACGGGGCGGAGGTGGCCGGTTCCGACCGCAGTTTCGACCAAGGTCGCACCCCCGAGAAGTTCGCCGCGCTGGAGCGACAGGGTTTCGCCCTGTTCCCTCAGGATGGCAGCGGGATAACCGACCCTGCCCAAGTGCTGGTCGCCAGCGCCGCTGTGGAAGACAGCGTGCCCGATGTCGGCCGCGCGAAGGAGCTGGGCATTCCACGCCTGACCCGCGCCGATCTCAACGCCGCGCTGTTCAATGCCGCCGATAATGGCATCGCGGTGGCAGGCACCAGCGGCAAGTCGACCGTTACCGGCATGCTCGGTTGGATTCTGCACGAGACGGGCCGTAATCCGACGATCATGAACGGCGCGGTGATGAAGAACTTCGTCAGCGAGGATCGCCCCTTCGCCAGCGCGGTCGTCGGCGGACCTGAACTTTACGTATCGGAAGTTGACGAGAGCGATGGCTCGATCGCTCAGTACGATCCGGCGGTCGGCATCCTCCTGAACGTCTCGCTCGACCACAAGAGCATGGACGAGCTGCGCGACCTGTTCGGAGCGTTCCTCGAACGATCGAAGGTCGGCGTGGTCAATGCCGACGATACCGAGGCCTTCCGCCTTGTTGCGCATGCCAACGACCCGATCACCTTCGGGGTGGAGAACGGCTGCGCCGCACTGCAGATCGAGAAGGGCTCGATCGCCGACGGCCCTGTGCGCCAAGCGGCGATGGTCCACGATCTGCGCGATGATACCAAACATGCGCTGACGCTGCACCTGCCCGGGCGGCACAACCTTTCCAACGCGATGGCAGCGATCGCCGGGGCGAGCGCGGCGGGCGTGCCGGTGGCCGACGCTGTCGCCGCGCTCGGCAGCTTCACTGGCCTGGCGCGCCGGTTCGACATCGTCGGGACCAGTCCGTCGAGCGTGAGCGTGATCGACGATTTCGGCCATAATCCCGACAAGTGCGCCGCGACCCTGCGCACGTTGAAGGCGCACGAGGGCCGCGTGCTCGCCTTCTTCCAGCCCCATGGTTACGGCCCCTTGCGCCAGATGGGACGCGAACTTGCCGAAACCTTCGCCCGCGAGCTCGGCCCGATGGACGTGACCGTGCTGTGTGACCCGGTCTATTTCGGGGGCACGGTCGATCGCAGCGCGGGGAGCGAGCAGATCGTGGACATGATAGCCGAGGCCGGTGGCAAGGCGATTCATATAAATACCCGCGACGGCTGCGGCGATTTCCTGGTCGAGAACGCGCGGCCCGGCGACCGGATCGTGATCATGGGCGCGCGCGACGACACGCTGAGCCAGTTCGCCCACGACGTGCTCGCGCGGCTGGGATGAGCCTTTACCAACGCGCCCGGCGCCATGCGCTCAAGATGCTCGGCCTCGTCGGCGTGGGCGTGGTGTTCATCATCGCGTTCGATCAGTGGGTCGGGCACTCCAGCATCGCCTTCGCGATCGTGATCTTTGGCCTGTTCGTCGGCAATATCGGCATTCTGGGCTACAATTGCCCGCGCTGCCGCAGCAATTTGTTCTTCCGCCGGTTCATCATGGTACCGTGGCCGAACAGGACCTGCACCCGCTGCGGACTGGACTTGACCCGCGTCGATTAGTGTCCGGTTTCGGCCCCATCGTCGTGGCCGTCCCCATGACCGATCTTCAGCACCTTGTGCAGCACGAAGACGATCACCGCGCCCAGCAACAGGCCGACCAGCGCCGATAGCCCGGCATAGGTCGCCCAGCCCAGCACTCCGCTGAGCGGGCCGGTGGCATGTTCCACCGCGTGCTGCGCCCCGTGCGCCAGATCGGCGGGCGCGTGCAGGCCGAGCTCTTCCAATCCGTGCAGGATGATCCCCCCGCCGACCCACAGCATCGCGATCGTGCCGACAAAGGACAGCAGGATTAGGATCTTGGGCATCGCCTTCAGAAGCAGGCCGCCCACGCTCTGCGCGAAGGCGGACGTCTTCGTCTTCAGGTGCAAGCCGATATCGTCGAGCTTCACTATCAGCGCCACCGCGCCATAGACGACGAAAGTGATCCCCGCGCCGACCAGCGCAAGCACCAGCGCCCGGGTCACAAGGGTTTCCGCCGATACCTCGTTCAGGGTGATCGCCATGATCTCCGCCGACAGGATCAGGTCGGTGCGGATCGCGCCCGCGGTGCGCTTCTTCTCGAATTCCGCCGGGTCCTCGATCGGGTCTTCCAGCGTCTCGCCGTGCTTTTCCCCGCCAAGCTTCTCGATCACCTTCTCCGCGCCCTCGTAGGACAGGTACGCACCGCCCGCCATCAGGATGAAGATGATCGCCGCAGGCAGGAATTCGCTCAGGATCAGCGCGCCGGGCAACAGGATCAGCAGCTTGTTCTTCAGGCTGCCGAGCGTAATACGCCAGATGATCGGCAATTCGCGCGCCGGGGTGATGCCGGTGACGTAGTTGGGCGTGACCGCCGCATCGTCGATCACCACGCCCGCCGCTTTCGATCCGGCCCGGCCCGCGGCCACGCCGACATCGTCCACCGAAGCGGCCGCAGCGCGCGCGATTACCGAAACGTCGTCCAGAAGGGCGGCGAGACCACCGGGCATGTTGCGAATTCCTTTCCCCGTTAAGTTCCGGTCGTTAGGGTGCCCGGCCCGGCGATGCAATCCGCCGTGCGCGAACGCGCTGCCGCTTGCATTCGCGGCCAATGTCGCTATGTGCGCCCCTTCCGCGGGGGCGACGGCCCCCGTGGAAACCAAGAAAGCCGGAGGGGCCCCGTCATCCGGACGGATCAGCCAGCGATCGGCAGCAACATGAAAGGAAGCGAGCATGGCTCTGTACGAGCATGTGTTTCTCGCGCGCCAGGATCTGAGCCAGGCTCAGGTCGATCAGCTGGCCGCGACCGCCACCGAGATCGTCGAGGCGAACGAAGGCAAGGTCACCAAGACCGAGACCTGGGGCCTCAAGAATCTCGCCTACAAGATCGACCGCAACCGCAAGGCGCATTTCGTGCTCCTCAATATCGAGGGTCCGGGCGCCGTGGTTCAGGAACTTGAGCGCCAGACGCGCATCAACGAAGATGTCATCCGCTACATGACCATCCGCGTGGACGAACACGAGGAAGGCCCCAGCGTGATGATGCGCAAGAACGACCGCGACAAGAAGCGCCGCGATCGCGATCGGGGAGACGACTGATGGCCCGCCCGTTTTTTCGCCGCCGCAAGACCTGCCCGTTCTCGGGCAAGAATGCGCCGACCATCGATTACAAGGACACGCGCCTGCTGCAGGGTTTCATATCCGAGCGTGGCAAGATCGTGCCCAGCCGCATCACCGCCGTCAGCGCCAAGAAGCAGCGCGAACTCGCCAAGGCGATCAAGCGTTCGCGCCACATCGGCCTGCTGCCCTACATCGTGAAGTAAGAGGAGAAGACACATGGATATCATCCTCCTCGAACGGATCGGCAATCTGGGTTCGATCGGCGACGTCGTTTCCGTGAAGGACGGCTACGCCCGCAACTTCCTCCTCCCGCAGAAGAAGGCGCTGCGCGCCAACGAGGCGAACAAGAAGGTCTTCGAGGCCAATCGCGATCGCCTGGAGAAGGAAAACGCGGAACGCCGCGGCGAGGCCGAGAAGGCGGGCGAGAAGGTCGACGGCACGGAAATCGTGCTGATCCGCGCCTCCTCCAACGCCGGCCAGCTCTACGGTTCGGTCAACGTTCGCGACATCGTCAACGGCCTCGAAGAGAAGGGCCATTCGATCGACAAGAAGCAGGTCATCATGGGCAGCCCGATCAAGACGATCGGCATGCACGAGGTGACCATCGCGCTGCACCCCGAGGTGCACGTCGCGGTGAAGGCCAATGTTGCGCGTTCGGACGACGAAGCCGAACTGCAGAGCCAGGGCGTCGACGTCCTCGCGCAGATGTTCGAAGACGAGCAGCGCGAGATCGAGGCGATGGCGCAGGCCAACGCCGTCGATCCGAACCTCGAGCCGGGCGAAATCCCCGCCGAGCTGCTGGAAGAGAACGCCGAGGCGGACGCTGCGGACGAATCGACCGAGAACTAAGGGCGCGGGCCACGGCCCGACCGATCCCCGGCCCATACCGCCGGACGGAACAGCAAAGGGGCGCGGTCCACACCGGATCGCGCCCCTTTCTCTTGCCTGTCGCATCCGCGCGATACTATCAGCCGCGCGATGGAATCGATCGAAACAATAATATCCGACCTGACCCGCCTCTATGACGAGGCGATCGAACGGCTGCGCAGGGACGTCGTCGCCTATGCGCGCGAGGGCACCCTGCCCCCACCTGAGCGTCGCACCGATGGCAGCTACGCCTATCCCGAGCTGCGCCTGATCTATCGCGGGGGCGAGCAGCCGCGCGATCGCAGCCGCTCCTTCGGTCGTCTCACCGCGCCCGGCATCTACGCCACCACCGTCACCCGCCCCGCCCTGTTCGCGACCTATCTGGCCGAGCAGCTGCGCCTGATCGGGGAGGATTACGACGTCTCGCTGGAAGTTCAGCGCTCGCGGCAGGAAATTCCCTTCCCCTACGTCCTCGACGGCGCGGTGGGGGCCGAACTCGCCGGGATCGATCCGAACGATCTCGCGCGCCACTTCCCCTCCACGGAGCTGGCGCTGATCGGCGACGAGCTGGCCGACGGGATCGAGCTGGACGAGGATACCGACACCATCCCCCTGTCGCTGTTCGACGGGTTGCGGACCGATTTCAGCCTCGCCCGGCTGGCGCATTATACCGGCACCGACACCGACCATTTCCAGCGCTTCGTCCTGTTCACGAACTATCATCGCTATGTCGATGAATTCGTTGACTGGGCGGGCAAGCAGCTGGGCAAGAACGGCTGCACCGCGCTGGCCGGTGCGGGCGGGCTTTATATAGACGAGCCGGTCGACAATGCGCGCGACCAGCTGTCCGATACCGCGTGGCGGCGGCACCAGATGCCTGCCTACCACCTGTTGGGCGAGGATGGCGGCGGCATCACGCTGGTCAATATCGGTGTCGGCCCGTCCAATGCGAAAACGATCTGCGATCACCTGGCGGTGCTGCGGCCCGAAGCTTGGCTGATGATCGGCCATTGCGGTGGCCTGCGCCCGAGCCAGAAGATCGGGGACTACGTGCTCGCCCACGCCTATCTGCGCGACGATCATGTGCTCGACCCGGTGCTGCCGCCCGAAATCCCCCTGCCCGCCATCGCCGAGGTCCAGCAGGCCCTGGCCGGCGCGGCTGAGCAGGTTTCCGGCGAGCATGGCGCCGACCTCAAGAAGCGCATGCGCACCGGCACCGTGGTCACCACCGACGACCGCAATTGGGAGCTGCGCTACACCCAGTCCGCGCGCCGCCTGTCGCTCAGCCGCGCGGTCGGGATCGACATGGAAAGCGCGACCATCGCCGCGCAGGGCTATCGCTTCCGGGTGCCCTACGGCACGCTGCTATGCGTCAGCGACAAGCCGCTGCACGGCGAGATCAAGCTGCCGGGGCAGGCGAACAAGTTCTACGAGGAAGCGATCGCCGCGCATTTGCAGATTGGCGTCACCGCCTGCCGCCGCCTGCGCGAGGAGGGACAGCGGCTCCACAGCCGCAAGCTGCGCGCCTTCAACGAGCCGCCGTTCCGCTGATCAGCGCGGCCCCAGCGCGTAATCGACGAACAGCGTCACCGATTGCTGCATCTCCCCGACTTCGACCGCCGGTGCGCTGACCGGCGGGGGCGGCGGAGGCGGCGGGGGTGCGCCGATGCGCGAGCCGGTGACGATGATCGGCTCGTACTGCGCGCTCTGCGAACGCTCGCTGATGCGGATCACGCGAACGACCTTCATGTCGAACGCCGCGGCGTAGGCCTCCGCCTCCGCCTTGGCTTCCGCCACTGCCGCCATGCGCGCCTTGGCAACGGCATCCTTGTCATCGGACAGGGAGAAGTTGGGACCTGAAACGTTGTTGGCCCCTGCATCGAACATGACCGTCAGCAGATCCGACGCCTTCTTCACGTCGCGGACTCGCACGGTCACGCTGTTGGTCGCCTGATAGCCAGTAATGGCAGGGGGCTGACCCTCGCTGCGGTTGTAGTTGTATTGCGGGTTGAGCGAGAGGTTCTGCGTCTGGATGTCGCGCGCCGCCACGCCCGCCTTGCGCAGCGCCGCGACCACCGTGTTCATCGCGTCGGCATTGGAGGACGCGGCCTCCCGCGATGTCGCCGCGAAGGTGACGACCCCGCCGCTCACGCTCGCCATATCGGGGGCCGCATAGGATTCCCCGGTGGCCTGCACCTGAAGCAATGTCTGTCCCGGAGCGAGCATTTCCGCGCTCTGCGCCGAAAGTCCGGCGGGAATCGCGAGAAGCAGCGAACTGGCGAGAAGGTGCATTTTCACGGTTGGAATCTCCCCTGAAAGCGGCGCATCCGACCGCTCAGGCAAAGCCTATCCACGTTTCGTGAACCCCCCAAGACAATTCAGCCGCGCCCCTTGGTCTTCGTCCTCCCGTCCCTGGCGTTCGCGACGACGAAATCAACGATCTGCCCGGCAATGTCCTTGCCCGTTGCGTTCTCGATTCCCTCCAGACCGGGCGAGGAATTAACCTCCATGATCACCGGTCCGTGGTTGGAGCGCAGCATGTCCACGCCGCACACGTTCAGGCCCATGCGCTTCGCCGCACGCACCGCGGTGCTGCGTTCCTCGGGCGTAATCTTGATGAGCTGCGCACTGCCGCCGCGATGGAGATTGCTGCGGAAATCGTCCGCCGCGCCGGTGCGCTTCATCGCCGCGACGACCTTGCCCCCGATCACCAGCGCGCGGATGTCCGTCCCACCGGCTTCCTTGATGAATTCCTGCACCAGGATGGAGACATTGGCCCCGCGAAAAGCCTCGATCACCGACTTGGCGCTGGACATCGTCTCCGCCAGCACCACGCCGATACCCTGCGTCCCCTCCAGCAACTTGATCACTACCGGCGGTCCGTTGACGGAGCGGATGATCTCCTCCGCCTGCTTGGGATCGTGGGCGAAGGCGGTCAGGGGCAGGCCCAGCCCATGCTTCGCCAGGATCTGCATGGAGCGCAGCTTGTCGCGGCTGCGCCCGATGGCGACGCTCTCGTTCAGCGGCCAACAGCCGCGCATCTCGAACTGGCGCAGGATCGCCATGCCGTAGCTGGTAATAGAGGCTCCGATTCGCGGAATAATCGCCTCGTAACCCTCGCACGGCTCGCCATTGTACCACACCTGCGGGCGATGGCTGGCGATGTGAACCGTGCAGCGCAGGGTGTTGAGAATGTGCATCTCGTGCCCCCGCGCCTCCGCCGCCTCGACCAGCCGCCGATGCGAATAAAGGTTCGGATTGCGGGCGAGCATCGCGATTTTCATCGGCAGGCGTCCGTCATGGCTTGTGTCCCGAAACGGGGTTGCGACCCGGCGTCTGCAACCAGGAATGACCGCTATCAACGGCGAAACGACGCCGTAGTGCCGAGCGGCCGATCAACATTGGAAATTTCATGTCCGAGCGGTCCGCCAGGCTGATCTCGGCCCGAAACGTGTACTCGCCCACTTCCATCAGGGTCTTCACCACCAGGCGCCGCTGGGTTTCCCCGTTGGAGCTGGTGATGCCGCGCCAGCCAACCTGCACCGCCTCGCACACCTGGCGTACCTTCTGCTCGTGATAATCGACCGCGAAGCGCACCAGATGCTGACCGTCCCGCTCATAGTCCTCCAGCACCGTGGCGTGAAGGGACGATGTGCGCGCGCCGGTGTCAATCTTGGCGGGAATGGCGGACAGGCCCAGCTCCGGCAGCGCGATCACCTCGCGCCAGCCGATGATCGGCAGCGGGTCAGACTTCGCCATGCGCCCCCCGCAATCGCGCGCGGGTCACCATCCGCTCTTCATGCCCTTGTTCTGCTCGTCGAGCCATTTCTTGAGCGGGGCGAAATACTCCATCATCGCCTTGCCGCTCATCTGCCGGCTGCCGGTAAAGGTTTCCAGAGCATCGGGCCAGGGCTTGGACGCGCCCATTTCCAGCATCGCGTTCAGCCGGTCCCCGACCTGCTTGTTACCGTAGAAGGAACAGCGGTGCAGCGGCCCCTTCCAGCCCGCCTGATCGCACGCCGCCTTGTAGAACTGGAACTGCAGGATCCGCGCGAGGAAATAGCGCATGTAGGGCGTGTTCGCCGGGATGTGGTATTTGGCACCTGGGTCGAAGGCATCGGCGGGGCGCTCCACCGGCGGGGCGACGCCCTGATATTCCTGCTTCAGGTCGACCCATGCCTGATTGTAGTTTGCCGGGGTAATCGATCCGTCGAAAACGCCCCAGCGCCATTTGTCGACCAGCAGGCCGAAGGGGAGGAACGCGACCTTGTCCATCGCCTGGCGCAGCAGCAGGCCGATATCCTTGTCCGCGCTCGGCACGTCCTTGCGATCGAGCAGCCCGATCTGGACGAGATATTCGGGCGTGATCGACAGGGCGACGAAATCGCCGATCGCCTCGTGGAAGCCGTCATTCGCGCCGTTGAGATAGAGATAGGGTTGGTCGCTATAGGCACGCTGGTAGTAGTTGTGGCCCAGTTCGTGGTGGATCGTGACGAAATCGTCCGCATTCACCTTGATGCACATCTTGATGCGGATATCGTCCTTGTTGTCGACGTCCCATGCACTCGCATGGCACACGACCTCGCGGTCGGCCGGCTTGGTGAACAGGCTGCGCTGCCAGAACGTCTCCGGCAGCTTCTCGAAACCGAGCGAGGAATAGAAGTTCTCGCCGATATGCACCATGTCGAGCGGGCCCTTGCCCTTCTCCTGCAGCAGGTCGCCGATGTCGTAGCCCAGATCGCCCGATCCCGCGGGCGCGACCAGGGGATAGATGTTGCCCCACTCCTGCGCCCACATATTGCCGAGCAGGTCGGCGCGGATCGGGCCGGTCTTCGGCTGCACCGCATCGCCGTATTTCGCGTTCAGTCGCCCCCGGACATAGGTGTGGAGCGCCATGTAGAGCGGCTTCACCTCTTGCCACAGCCGCTCGGTCTCGGCAGTGAAATCGTCAGCCGGCATGTCGTAGCCCGAACGCCACATCGCGCCCACATCGCTGAAGCCGAGCTCTTTCGCGCCCTGGTTCGCGATCTCTACCATGCGGGCGTAATCGCCCTTCATCGGCGCGCCGACATTGTCGTGCCAGCTGGTCCACATCTCCTCGAACTCGTCTGGCGTGTGCTCGAGATTGCCCATCTCCGCCTCGATATCGGAGCCGGAGATCGGCTTCCCGTTCAGCGTGCCCTTACCCTTGCCGTATTGCGATTGCAGGCCGGTCGCGATTTCGGCCAGCTCGGTGGCGGCCCCCGGAGTAGTCGGCGCGGGCAGGACGATGCCGTTGCGCAGGATATCGAGCTTGCGCTTCACATCGGGATCGAGCCCGGGGACCTCGGCATATTCCGCCGCTTCCAACGCGTAGGTCACCGATTTCTCGGTCCCCTCGGCCCCGCTCTTGGCTGCCAGCGCGTCGGTATCGTCGGTGATGTAGGTCGCGTTAACCCACTGGGTGCGCGCCGCGTCGACGGAGAAGTCGAACAGGTCCTTCTCGACCGCGGCGACCCACGCCTTCGCCCCTTCCGGCGTCATGGGATAATCGGCGGCCACTTCGCTGGCTGCATCTTCCAAGGGCGTCTGGTCCTGCGCCATGGCGGGTGTGGACAGGGCGATGGCGATGGCGGACAGGGCGACGGGCGCGAATTTCATGGATTCCCCTCTCGAAAACCGGTTGCGGTTGAGACGGGTTTGCCCGCGCCGCGCGGCTTAATCAAGCGGTCAGCCACTCCGCCATGCGCTGGCCCAGCTCCGGCTTCGTCACGCTGGACATATGCGTGCCGGGCACCTCGACATAGGTCGCGTCGGGCAGCAGCGCGGCGAGCTCCTCGGCCGAGCCGTTGTCGCGATCCTCGTCGCCGCACACGACCAGCGTGGGCATCGTGACCCGGTCGAGATCGCCGAGCTCCATGTCGGGCAGCGTGCCCAGCAGCAGCCGCGCCGCGACCCGGTCGACCCCTTGCGATTTCAGGAACTGGCGGGAGAAATACGCCGGATCGTCGCGCCCGATGGTGTCGAATTCGTCGATCACGCGGCGGAAGAAGGCGGAGCGCGTGCTCCATTCGCCCAGCCCCGCGGTGCCCATCCCGCCGACGATCAGCCGTTGCGGCTCCAGCAGTCCCTGGACCACCCCGTGCAAGGATGTGCGCGCGCCGAGCGAGAAGCCACCGAGCACGTAATCGTCCCAGCCCAGATGCGCGAGCGCGGCCACCGTGTCGCGGACCAGCACGTTCTCCGGGTAGGCCGCCTCGTCATGCGGTGCGGCGCTCTCACCATGCACGCGGAAATCGAGCATCGCGACCGCGAATCCCGCATCGGCGAGCCGCTGCGCGTGGCCCCACTTGATCCAGTTCATCTGCGCGCTGGAGAACAGGCCATGCAACAGCAACAGCGGCGCGCCCTCGCCCACACGATGCAGCGCGAGTTCGACCCCGTCGAAGCTGGCGAAACGTTCGGTCGTAGCGTCGTTGCTCACCGGGCGAAGCAGTTCGTGCCGGCGTAGAGCCCGGTGACACGCTTCGCGCCGCCCGCCTGGCGGAAGAAGCCGCCGATGTCGCCCGCTGCCGCGAACTCGCCATCGAGGGTGGAGCCTTCCACCGGCTTCGCGTCGATCCGCGCCGCCGCATCCTGCGCGGGTGTGCCGATGCCGACACCCTGCGCCGTCCGGATGGTGGGGGAGGAATTTCCGTCCTGCACCAGCCAGCCGACCAGCTTGCCGTCCTGGAAATTGAGGTGGAGATCACCGGGATAGATGGTGAATTGCACCGGCCCCGCGCCGCACTCGGCGTTATCGCCGCGCTCCGTCGGCTCACCCAGCGCGCTGGTCACGCCCGCTTCCACCTCGCTGCGGCCCGCGCCGAAATAGAAGCTCTCCGCGCCAGCCGCCAGCCCGTCGCCGCGCAACGTTACCGCATCGGCCTCGGGCGCTTCGCCGGTATCGGTCTGCGCCGCGCCGCTCTCCTTCGCCGAGGGATCGTCGGATGGTTGGCACGCGGCCAGAGCGAGGCCAAGGGCTGCTACGGTTGCCATGGCGATGCGCATGCGTCCTACCCCTTCTTCAGGTGCCGCCGACCGAGCAGCTCGGCGATCTGTACCGCGTTCAGAGCCGCGCCCTTGCGCAGATTGTCGGACACGCACCACAATGTCAGCCCGTTCTCCACCGTCGGGTCCTCGCGAACGCGGCTGATATAGGTCGCACCGTCGCCCGCGCTTTCGACCGGCGTGACGTATCCGCCGTCCTCGCGCTTGTCGACCAGCATGCAGCCCGGGGCCTCGCGCAGGATGTCCATCGCCTGGTCGGCGGTCAGCTCGTTCTCGAATTCGATATTGATCGCTTCCGAATGGCCGACGAACACCGGCACGCGCACGCAGGTGGCGTTCAATTTGATCTTGGGGTCGAGGATCTTCTTGGTCTCGACCACCATCTTCCACTCTTCCTTGGTGGAACCGTCATCCATGAACACGTCGATATGCGGGATGACGTTGAAGGCGATCTGCTTGGTGAATTTCTTCGGCTCGACCGGATCGCCGACGAAGATGGCGCGGCTCTGCTCGAATAGCTCGTCCATTCCCGCCTTCCCGGCACCCGAGACCGACTGGTAGGTGCTGACCACCACGCGCTTGATCTTCGCCGCGTCGTGCAGCGGCTTTAGCGCGACCACCAGCTGCGCGGTGGAACAGTTCGGGTTCGCGATGATGTTCTTCTTCGTGTAGCCGTCGATCGCGTCGGGGTTCACCTCGGGCACGATCAGCGGCACGTCCGGGTCCATGCGATAGAGCGAGCTGTTGTCGATCACCACGCAGCCCGCAGCCGCGGCCTTGGGCGCGTAATCCTTCGCCGGGCCGCTACCCGCGGCGAAGATCGCGATATCCCAGCCGGAAAAGTCGAAATGCTCGATGTTCTTGCATTTGAGCATCTTGCCGCTGTCGCCGTATTCGACCTCGGTCCCGATCGAGCGGCTGCTCGCCACGGCGGCGATCTCGTCCGCCGGGAAGGCACGCTCCGCCAGGATCTGCATCACTTCGCGCCCGACATTGCCGGTCGCGCCCACTACGGCCACGCGGTAACCCATTCGCTTCGTACTCCTTGGCTTTCTCGCGCGCCGACCTAGGGCGCGCGTGCCCGCCGGGCAAGCAATCCCTGCTTCGCGCGGGGGCAGCCAGCGTTCGCGCTACACCACGCCGAAGAAGTGGATCACCAGCACGATTGCCGAGGCGACCGCGCCGATCAGCCCAGCGACCGAGATCCAGCGGATACCCGCATCCTTGCGGATCGAAATCAGGTTCACGATCGCGAAGATGGCGAGGAAGACGAGGCTGGCCGCCTTCACCAACGGGTCGAGCCCGCCGAACAGCGCCAGCACGCCCGCCACCACCGCGATCAGCACGGTGCCGAACCACGGTACCCCCGCCGAATTGGTCTTATCGAATGCATCAGGCATCTCGCCCAGTTCGGAAGCGCGCTTGGTCAGCCGGGCGGTCGAGAAGATCGTCGCGTTCACCGCCGACGCGGTCGAGAACAGCGCGGCGATCGCCACCGCGATGAAGCCCACCTCGCCCGCCGCTGCGCGGCCCGCGATGGCCAGCGAGACTTCCTTCTCCGCGATCACCTTGTCCGCGCCGATCAGCATGCCGGTGCCGACCGCGACCAGTATGTAGACGACGATCACCGCCGCCACGGCCAGGATCATGCCGCGGCCAATGTCTCGCTTGGGCTTCTCCATTTCCTCGTAATCGTAGGACAGCAGCTGGAAACCCTCATAGGCCATGAACACGCTGGCCGCGCCGACGATCGCGCCGAGGAAAGGCGACTGTCCGCCGCCGCCATCGCCGGTCACCTGCAAGTTATCGGGCGCCCAATGGGCAATGCCGATCACCGCCAGCGCCAGCAGGATGATAAGCTTCGCCCAGACGACGAAGATCTCCACCCCCGCACTTTCCTTTACCCCCATCAGGTTCACACCGGCCAGGATCGCGATGGAGGCGACAGCGGCGGCGGGCTTGATCCAGTCGGGTCCGCCCAGCGCGTCGGACAGATAGGCTCCGAAGGTATAGGCATAGACCGCGACGGTCAGGGTGTAGCCCGCCAGCAGGACCCAGACCGAGATCCTGGCGGCGGTTTCATGGCCGTCCTGATGGAGATAGATGAATACGCCGCCCGACTTGTCGTGGTGGCGGGTCAGTTCGGCATAGCTATGGGCCGTCGCGAGCGCGATCAGGCCGCCGATCAGAAACGCGATCGGGGCGAAGGCTCCGGCAGTGTCGAACACCACGCCCAGCGTGGCGAAGATGCCGCCGCCGATCATTCCGCCGACCGCCATCGACCATGATGCGTTCAGGCTCAGCTTGCCGCCATCGGACTTGTCGGTTTTCGTCGCCATGGTCGACGTGCTCCTGCGTTTCAGGTCGCGAACGGCGGCCACGCAGACTTAACGTAGATCAGTACGGAAAGTTCTTGCTCAGGCCACTCCGGCGAAATGCAGAACCAGCACCGCCATCGCGGAAAAGGCACCGATCGCGCCCGGCAGCGATACCCAGCGCCGCCCGACCTTTTCAGCGAAGGCGAGCGCGTTGACCGTGCCGAACACCAGCAGGAACACCAGGCTGGCCCCGCTGACGAGACCGCCCAGCCCCCCGACGATAGCGAGTCCCAAGGCGAGTGCGGAGAGGGACAGCACCGCCCATTGCGGCGCGCCATGTCCGTTGCGGTTGTCCAGCCAGCCGGGCAGCGCACCGTCCTTCGCCACTTCCTCGGCCAGCCGCGCGCTGGAAAAGATCGTCGCGTTGATGGCCGATGCGGTGGAAAGCGCCGCGGCGATCGTCACTGCGATCAGCCCGGCCGTGCCCAGCGCGGCCTGCCCGGCATTGGACAGGGCCACCTCGCCATCCTGCATCACCGCCTGCGTCCCCGTCAGCATCGGCACCGCGAGCGCCACGAGCACATAGATCGCCGCAGCGCTGACGATGGAAAGAGCCATCATGCGCGTGATCGTGCGCTTGCGATCGCGCATCTCGTCGTAATCGTAGGCCAGCAGTTCGAAGCCTTCGTAAGCCATGAACACGCTCGCCGCGCCGACCACGATGCCGACCAGCCCCGGCTGCGATGGGATCGTCAGCGCGCTGGCATCGAACTTCGACAGGCCGAAAGCCGCCAGCGCGGCAAGGATCGCCAGCTTCACCGCGACGATGGCGATTTCCACGCCGGTCGCCTGCCCCGCCCCGCGCAAATTGATCGCCGCCATCGACACTATCGCCGCGCTCGCCATCGCCGGCGCGATCCACCCCGGCCCGCCGACCGCGTGGGCGATGTAGGCCCCGAAAGTGTAGGCATAGACCGCACAGGTCAGCACGTATCCAGCCAGCAGCACCCAGGCGGAAGCCGCCGCGATCCGCTTGCGCCCGAGATCGCGCAGGAAGCTGTAGATGCCGCCCGCCTCGTCACTGTCGACGGTCAGCGCGGACAGGCTGTGGCCCGTCGCCAGTGCGACGAGCCCGCCGAGCACGAAGCTGACGCCCGCCCATTGCCCCGCGCTGGATATCACCACCCCCAGCGTCGAGAAGATCCCGCCGCCGACCATCCCGCCGACGGCGATGGCCCATACCGCGGCGGGCCCGATCCGGTCGCTGGATCGGCTTTCGCTCATTCGGGCGGGGTCACCCCGTTATTCTTCAGGAAGCGGAAGATCGTGTTCCACAACTGCGGGCTGATGTTAGGCCCGCCCACACCGTGCGTCTGGCCGGGATAGAGCATCATGTCGAACTGGGTCTGCGACTGCTGCAGCGCGGCGATCAGCGCGGTCGAATTCTCGAACACCACGTTGTCGTCAGCCATCCCGTGGATCAGCAGCATCGGATCGGCGATCTTGCCCGCGTCCGCCAGTGCATCCGCCTTCGCGTAGGCTGCCGCGTCGTCCTGCGGCGTGCCCATGTAGCGTTCGGTATAGGCGGTGTCGTACAATTCCCACTTGGTCACCGGCGCCCCGGATATCCCCGCGGCGTACAGGCCGGGATCGGCCTCCAGCATCTTGAGCGTCATGTAGCCGCCATAGGACCAGCCATAGATCGCGATCTTGTCCGGATCGACGTAGTCCAGCGACTTGAGGAACTGCGCCCCCTGTTTCTGGTCGGACACCTCGATCCCGCCCATCGCGCGATAGATCGGTTGCTCGAACCGGGCTCCGCGATTGGCGCTGCCGCGATTGTCGATCTCGAAATAGATGTAGCCCTGGTCCACGATCGCCTGTGGCAGCGGCCCGTCCCAGCCTTTAGTCACGACCTGCGCGTGCGGCCCGCCGTAATGGCTGAAGAACACGGGGTAGCGCTTGCCCGGCTTCATTTCGGGCGTAATCATCTTCCAGTGCAGCGTTGCGCCGTCGCGCGTCTTCAGCGTGCCGTATTTCGCCAGTTCGTGGCTCGCGACATAGGGAGCGTAGGGGTGATCGGCGTCGAGCCGGTTCTGCTCGACCCATGCCAGTTCCGTTCCCGCCTGGTCGGCGAGATAGGTCTGCGGCGGCTGCGTGTCGCTCGACCGGGTGATCAGCAGCGTGCGTCCCTTGTCGTCCATCGAGGCCTGGTTGACGAAGGCCGGGTCGGTCAGCCGCTTGGGCTCGCCGGGCTTTCGATAGTCGACCGAATAGATCTGGCTGGCGAGAGGGTCGTCCTTCGTCCCGGCGAAGAACACCGTGCCCGTGTCCTGGTCCACCCCGACCAGGTCGGTAACCACCCAGTCTGCATCGCGCCCCTTACCGGTAAGTTGCGTCCACTTGCCGTTGGCGAGCCGGTAGAGCTGGCCGTAGCCGCTGCGCTCCGACCACCAGATGAGAGAACCGTCCTTCAACCACTTGTAATTGCTGGTGAGGTTGACCCAGTAATCGGGTAGCGCGGCCTTCTCGGTGAACAGCACCGACGACTTGCCCGTGGCCGGATCGACCTTCAGCATGTCGATCTTCGTCTGCTCGCGATCCAGCCGCTGGACATACAGGGTCTTGCCATCGGGTGCCCAGTTTACGCGGGCGAGATAGATGTCGTCGTTCTTGCCCAGATCGACCTTCACCTTGTCCGACCCGTCCGGGTTCATGACATAAAGATCGACCACGGCGTTGGGCGTGCCCGCCGCGGGATAGCGCTGGTCGAACACCTTGGTCCCGGTCGCGCCGATGGCGGCGCGGGTGACGACGCCCACGCGGCTCTCGTCGAAGCGCTCCACCGCGATGCGCCGGTCGTCCGGGCTCCACCAGTATCCGGTCGACCGGTCGAGTTCCTCCTGCGCGACGAATTCGGCTTCGCCCCAGTGGACGTTCTCGTTCGCCTCGTCGGGCGTCACCTCCTGCGCCGTGCCGCCCACCGGGCCGACCATCAGATGCCGGTCCGCGACGTAGGAGAGATAGCCGCCGCCAGGGCTGATCGCGGGGTTGAGCTCGCCCGTCTCGCTGTCGGTCAGGCGCCGCACATCACCGCCGGGCTGCGCCAGGTAGAGATCGCCTTCCAGCGGCACGAGGATCGCGTTCCCGTCGGGCGTCCACTGATAGCTGACGATCCCCTTCAGGCTGCCGATGCGCGCGCGTTCGCGCTGCATCTTTTCCGCTTCGGAAAGTTCGCGCCCGCTGCTCAGCTTCTTGCTGTCGACCAGCATCGACCACGTGCCGTTCTCGCGGTCGTAGCCCCACAGGTCGTAGCGCTCCTTCTCGTCCTCGCGCGGGCGCAGCACGGTCAGCCAGCGTCCGTCCGGCGAGAGCTTCGTCGCGCGCGGGGTGGAACCGCTCAGGCTCGGGCTGCCGAAGACGCGTTGGAAGGAAATGTCGCCCTGCTGCTGCACCTGGCTTGCCGCGGCGCTGTCGCTCATCGGATTGTCCTGCGCGGCCAAGGGCGCAGAGATGGACAGGGCGGCAGCGGCGGCGAGAAGCATGGTTCGCATGGCAAGGCGGGGCCTTTCGTATCGGGTGAAAACGGCAAGTTTTGCGCGCGATGCCCGACCTTTGCACAAAAGAAAAGGGCGGCCCCGAAAGGCCGCCCCCGTCTTTACCGTTGCAGGCGAGTGGATGCTTACGCGTCGACCGGCCGGTTGTCGCGGCGCTCCGCAATGCGGGCGCGCTTGCCGGTGCGGCCGCGCAGATAATACAGCTTCGCCCGGCGCACAACGCCGCGGCGGACCACGGTGACGCTGTCGATGATCGGCGAATAGAGCGGGAAGACGCGCTCCACACCTTCGCCGAAGCTGATCTTGCGGACGGTGAAATTGCTGCCCATCGCGCGGTTCGAACGCGCGATGCACACGCCTTCGAAGTTCTGCACGCGCTCACGGGTGCCCTCGACCACGCGTACGCCGACGCGCAGCGTATCGCCGGGGCGGAAATCCGGAATATCCTTGCCGAGATTGGCGATCGCCTCGGCTTCGAGTTGCTGAATCAGGTTCATTGACCCTGGTCCCTATCTTCATGCCGCGCGCCAGAGGCAGACTGGGCCCGAGCGCCACCGCGGCGCTCCCAAAGGTCCGGCCTGCGTAACCGTGTATCGTCCTCGCTGCGTTGCTTGCGCCACGCCGCGATCTTCGCATGATCCCCCGATCGCAGCACTTCGGGGATCGTGCGCCCTTCCCATTCCGGAGGTCGGGTGTAGTGCGGATATTCGAGCAGCCCTTCCTCGAAGGATTCCTCGATACCGCTTGAAGCCGCGCCCATTACGCCGGGAAGCAGGCGAATGCAAGCGTCGAGTATGGCGAGCGCCGCCGGTTCGCCGCCGGACAGCACGATGTCGGCAAGGCTAACCTCCTCGACGTCCCGCCCGGCGAAAATCCGCTCGTCGAACCCCTCGAACCGGCCGCATAGCACCGTCACCCCCGGCCCCGCCGCCAGGTCCCGGATACGCGCCTGCGTGATCGGAGTCCCGCGCGGCGTCATCGCGAGCACCGGCGCGGCGGGCTGCTTCTCGCGCGCATGGTCGATCGCAGCGGCGAGAATGTCGGGCTTGAGCACCATCCCCGCTCCGCCACCCGCCGGGGTATCGTCCACCGTACGGTGCCGGTCGGTGGCAAAATCGCGGATCTGCACGGTATCGAGGGACCATGCGCCTTCGCTCAGCGCCCGCCCCGCCAGCGAAACACCGAGCGGCCCGGGAAACATCTCGGGATAAAGCGTCAGGACGGTGGCGGCGAAGGTCATGGCGCGCCGCTTAGACCGCGCAGGAGCGCAACGCCATCCCGTGCGTTTGAGCTGCGATGGACGATTGCATCATCATCGGGGCGGGACCGGCGGGGCTGACTGCGGCGATCTATCTCGCGCGGTTCTATCTCAAGGTCCGGCTGTTCGATTGCGGCACCAGCCGGGCGGCGCTGATCCCGCGCACGCACAACCATGCGGGCTATCCCGATGGGATTACGGGTACCGACCTGCTCGACCGCATGCGCAGGCAGGCCGCCCGCTTCGGCGCGGTACGAGAGGAACGGCGGGTCACCGCGCTGGCCCGCGAGGACGGGCATTTCCGGATCGAGACCGAACGGGAGAGCTTCGCCGCGCGCTCCGTGTTGCTCGCGACCGGCGTGTTCAACCGCCACCCGCCCGGCATGGACGACACCTTGCACGACGAGGCGCTGGCGCGCGGCCTGCTGCGCTATTGCCCCATCTGCGACGGCTACGAGGTCACCGACAAGCGCGTGGGCGTGATCGGCACCGGCGACCATGGCACGCGCGAGGCGCTGTTCCTGCGCGGCTATACCGCCGACGTGACGCTGGTCGCGCCCGATGTAGATCACGAGCTGGACGAGGAATGCCAGGCCGAACTCGCCGAAGCCGGAATTGAAACACACGACGGCCCATGCGGCGAATATCGGATCGAGGGCGACAGGCTCGCGGTCGAAACCGCCGACGGCTGGCTGCAATTCGACAGCGTCTATCCCGCGCTCGGCTCCCACATCCGTTCCGAACTGGCGGTAAATCTCGGCGCGGAGGCAACGGAAGAGGGCTGCCTGACGGTCGACGACCATCTGGAAACCACGGTGCCCGGCCTGTTCGCTGCGGGCGACGTGGTGCTCGGGCTCGATCAGATCAGCCACGCGATGGGGCAGGCCGGAGTCGCCGCGACGACGATCCGCAACCATCTGGCGCAGGAACGGCCCCTGCGGCGCTGACCAGCGGAACCATGCACGCCCCCTCGCGCTTCGGGTCGTAAAGGAGAACCCGCATGACCGATCGCCCTCTCGACCCCGCCGCCGCCGGAACGTGGCAATTGGGCGACCGCACCGTGAAACGCATGGGCTACGGCGCGATGCAACTCGCAGGCGAAGGCGTATTCGGGCCGCCCAGGGATCGCGAAGAGGCGCTGGCCGTGCTGCGCGAAGCGGTCGAACTCGGCGTGGATCATATCGACACCAGCGACTTCTACGGTCCGCACATAACCAACCGGCTGATCTGCGAGGCGCTGCATCCCTACCCCAATGATTTGACCATCGTGACCAAACTCGGCGCACGGCGCGACGAAGAGGGGCAGTGGCTCCCCTGGAACGATCCCGATGCGCTCGAACAGGGCCTACGCGACAATCTGGAACATCTTGGTCTGGAGGCGATGGAAGTCGTGAACGTGCGGATCATGGGCAGCGGCGATGGCGGCGTCGTCCCGACCGGCGAGAGTGTCGCGCGCTTCGTCGAACCGGTGGCGCGGCTTCGCGAACAAGGGCTGGTGCGGCATGTCGGCATCAGCACGGTGACCCGAGGACAGGTCGAGGAAGCCCGAACCATCTGTCCCATCGTTTGCGTCCAGAACGCCTACAACCTCGCTAATCGCGGCGACGATGCGCTGATCGACTGGCTGGCCGATGAGGATATCGCCTACGTGCCCTACTTCCCGCTGGGCGGGTTCAGTCCGCTGCAGTCGGAGACGCTGGACGCGGTGGCGAAGGACCTCGACGCCTCGCCATTCCAGGTCGCACTCGCCTGGCTGCTCCAGCGGTCGGACAATATCCTCGTCATCCCCGGCACCTCCTCGCGCGCGCATTTGCGCGAGAACATCGCGGCGGCGTCGCTGGACCTGCCCGAGGACGCGCTGGAGCGGCTGAACGGGATCGCGGACTAGTCCTCGACAAAAGCGGCGGTCACCACCAGCCGTTCGCCGTTCCACTCCGGCACGGCGGCGTCGATCAGCGGCACCAGCAGAGGCTTCGCATCGGGGCGCGCGATCTCGATGATGTCGGTCGCGCCGTAATTCACCACGTCGGCGACCGTGCCGATCGGGTCGCCCGCATCGGTCACCACGGACAGGCCGATCAGGTCGGCATGGTAGAACTCGCCCTCTTCGAGCGGCGGGAGGGTTTCCCGCGGCACGGTAAGCACCGTGCCCCGCAGCGCTTCGGCGGCATTGCGATCGGCGATCTCGGCGAACCGGGCGATGGCCCCGCCCTTCCCGTCGTCGCGCACTTTCGCAAGGGTCAGCGTGCCGTCGTTGAACCGCTTATGCGGCTTCAGCGATGCGACGCCGTCCTCGCCGAACAGCTTCAGCCGGACCTCGCCCGTCACGCCGTGCGCGCCGGTAACGGCCGCGAGCGTGACGGCGCGGCCAGGAGAATTCCCCTCGCGCCCGTCGGTGGGGTTGGAGGGGGGCCTGGCGGGGCGTGTCATAGCTTCACACGCCCACCCCCGGCCCCTCCCGCAAGCGGGAGGGGAGAGAGGGCCATCAGCCCTCGGCCTTCTCGCCTTCGTCTGCAGTCGCCGCGGTTTCTTCCGCAGCGCCTTCCTGGGCGGCAGGAGCCTCCTCGGCGGCCGCTTCCTCGGCCGGAGCGTTGGCTTCTTCCTCGGCGGCCTTGCGCGCTTCCTCGGCCTCGGCAGCCTTCGTGGCCTTCTCCTCGGCACGTTCCTTGGCCTTCTCGCCCGGCTCGGCCTTGTTCGGGTTGTTGCGCGCGGTGCGCTCTTTCACGCCGGCGGCGTCGAGGAAGCGGGCGACGCGGTCGCTCGGCTGCGCGCCGACGCCCAGCCAGTAACGCGCGCGGTCCTCGTTCAGCTGGACGCGCTTCTCGTCGTCCTTCGCCAGCAGCGGGTTGTAGGTGCCGATCTGTTCCAGATAGGCGCCGTCACGCGGCTTGCGGCTGTCGGCGGCGACGATGCGGTAATAGGGACGCTTCTTCGCGCCACCACGGGAGAGACGGAGGGAAATTGCCATGATGTGTTACCTTTCGATTCTAAACGTCTGAAATCATTTCTTGGATTTGTTGAGCAGATTGGCGAGGTCAGCCGACATCGCGTCCTGGCCCCCAGCGCCGCCGGGCAGGCCGGGCATTCCGCCGCCACCCATTCCTCCGGGGCCGCCGGCACCACCCATGCCGCCGCCACCGCCGAACATTGCGGCGAGGCCCTTGAGCCCGCCCATCTTCTTGATCTGCTTCATCGCGCGCGCCATTTCCTGGTGCATCTTCAGCAGCTTGTTGACGTCCTGCACCTGCACGCCGGAACCCGCCGCGACGCGCTTCTTGCGCTTCGCATTCATCAGCGCGGGGTTCGCGCGTTCCTTGCCGGTCATGGAGCCGATGATCGCGTCCATGTGGACGAGCACCTTGTCGTCCATCCCGCTCGCCGCCATCGCCGCCTTGGCCTTCTTCATGCCCGGCATCATGCCGGCCAGCATGCCGAGGCCGCCCATCTTCTGCATCTGGGCCAGCTGCATGCGCAAATCGTTGAGGTCGAACTGCCCCTTCGACATGCGCTTGGCGAGCGCTTCGGCGTCTTCTTCCTTGATCGTCGCCGCGGCCTTTTCGACCAGACTGACGACGTCGCCCATGCCCAGGATCCGGTCGGCGACCCGCTTAGGGTGAAACGCCTCCAGCGCGTCGAGCTTCTCGCCCGTGCCCGCGAACTTGATCGGCTTGCCCGTGACCGCGCGCATGGAGAGGGCCGCGCCGCCGCGTGCATCGCCATCCATCCGGGTCAGGATCACGCCGGTCAGCGGCACCTCGTCGGAGAAGCTCTGCGCGACGTTGACCGCGTCCTGCCCGGTCAGGCTGTCGACCACCAGCAGCACTTCGGTCGGGGTCGAAACCCCGGCCACCGCCTTCATCTCGGCCATCAGCGCTTCGTCGACATGCAGGCGGCCCGCGGTGTCGAGCATCAGCACATCGGCGTTCTGCAACCGCGCCGCCTCCATCGCGCGGCGCGCGATATCGACCGGCTGCTGGCCCTCGACGATCGGCAGCGTCGCGACATCGACCTGCGTGCCGAGCACCGCCAGCTGTTCCTGCGCCGCCGGGCGATTGACGTCGAGCGAGGCCATGAGCGCGCGCTTGCCGTGCTTCTCGCGCAGATAGCGTGCCAGCTTCGCGGTTGTGGTGGTCTTGCCCGAACCCTGCAGGCCGACCATCATCACGACGACCGGCGGGCGCGCGGCGAGGTTGATATCCTCATGCCCTTCCCCGCCCAGCATCTCGACCAGCTCGTCGCTGACGATCTTGACCACCTGCTGGCCCGGGGTGACCGAGCGCAGCACGTCCTGGCCCACCGCCTTCTCGGTGACGCGGTCGATGAACTGGCGCGCGACGGGCAGCGCCACGTCCGCTTCCAGCAGCGCGACCCGCACCTCGCGCATCGCGTCGCGCACATCCTGTTCGCGCAGGGCACCACGCCCGCGGAGGCGGTCGAAAGTGCCGGTCAGGCGATCGGACAGCGCTTCAAACATCGTGTCTCGTCACTCCAAACGCCGCGAACCCGCAGCAAACGCGAAAAACGCCGGCGGACGAAACCTCGTCGGCCAGCGTGCGGGAATATCCCGACTTCATTGCAGTCCACTTTGCCGGACTGTGGTTCTGAACGCCAGCGAAAACGGTGGTGTCGGAGAACCGGCGCGCAGCGGACATCAAGTCCGTGAGCACCGGAAGCGGACGACACCGCCGTTTGCAGCAAGTCCAGAGCCGCAGAACGGTGAAGTGGTGGAGCCTAGCGGGATCGAACCGCTGACCTCTACAATGCCATTGTAGCGCTCTCCCAGCTGAGCTAAGGCCCCAAATCACTTGTCTTGCGCGGCGCCCTGGGAGGCACCGCCCTTGCGGGAAGCGGCCTTTAGAAAGGCGCACCGCCCAATGCAAGCCTTATATCGTTGCAAGTTCCAGATCGGCGACGAACGCGATCAGGTTTCGTCGTCGCCTTCGTCGTCGCCCTTGCCCTTCGACACGCCGAGATCGTCGTCGCCGCCCAGATCGACTTCGTTGTCGGGCGAATCGTCGTCCTCGTCGATGTCTTCCAGATCGTCGTCGGCCAGATCGGAATCGGCCTCCGCGTCCTTCTTCTTCTTCTCGTCTTCCTCGAACGGGATCGGCTGCTTCGACTTCAGCACGGGCTCGGGATCCCATTCCTCACCGCATTCGATGCAGGTGACGGGATCGTCCTTGCCCAGGTCGTAGAAACGCGTTCCGCATTTGGGGCAGCTACGCTTCGTGCCCCATTCCGGCTTTGCCATGTTATCTTCCTCGTGCGGGCGCGGCTTGTTCGCCGCCCCTCGTGCAATTGAATTCGAATACGGGTTCGATGTGGAGGCGCAGGCGCCCCGAATCAAGCGTGGCGCGCGCCTTGCCACGCGGCCCCTGCGGTGTCAAAGCCGCGCGCCATGCACGCCGCCCCCCTGCCCCGCCGCTTCGCCCCTTCCAATCCGCTGACCGGGCGCATCCGCGTGCCGGGCGACAAGTCGATCAGCCACCGCTCGCTGATGTTCGGGGCGCTCGCGATCGGAGAGACGCGCGTGACCGGCCTGCTGGAGGGGGAGGACGTGCTCGCCACCGCCGCCGCGCTGCGTGCCATGGGCGCGCAGGTGGAGCGCGGTGAGGACGGCACCTGGTCGATCCGCGGCGTGGGCGTCGGCGGCCTGCTGCAACCGCGCACCGCGATCGAGATGGGCAATAGCGGGACGTCGACCCGGCTGCTGATGGGCCTGATCGCCAGCCACGGCATTACCGCGACTTTCACCGGCGATGCCAGCCTGTCGAAGCGACCGATGAACCGCGTGATAGAGCCGCTTTCGCGCATGGGTGCGCAGTTCCACGGCGCGCCCGGCGGAACGCTGCCTCTGACGATGGAGGGCATGACCCCCGCCATCCCGATCGAATACCGCCTGCCCGTCGCATCGGCGCAGGTGAAGAGTGCGGTGCTGCTCGCAGGGCTCAACACGCCGGGTATCACCGGCGTGATCGAGCCGGTGCCGACGCGCGACCACACCGAGCGGATGCTGAAAGGCTTCGGCGCGGCGATCGAGGTCGAGGAAACGGGGGGCGAGCGCACGATCCGGCTGACCGGAGAAGCGGATCTTTCACCGCAGACGATCGAGGTGCCGGGCGACCCCTCCTCCGCCGCGTTCTTCATCGTCGCCGCGACGCTGGTCGAGGGAAGCGACCTGACGATCGAAAATGTCGGCCTCAATCCCACGCGCGCCGGCCTGATCGCGGTCCTGCGCGAGATGGGAGCCGATATCGAGGAGCTCGACCGGCGCGACGTCGGCGGGGAGCCGGTCGCCGACCTGCGCGTGCGCCACGCGGCGCTGACGGGGATCGAGGTCGACCCCGCCCTCGCCCCCAGCATGATCGACGAATTTCCCGTGCTGTTCGTCGCCGCCGCGCTGGCGCGGGGCACCACCCGCACCACCGGGCTGGAGGAACTGCGGGTGAAGGAAAGCGACCGCCTGACCGCCATGGCCACCGCGCTGGCGGCCATCGGCGCGCGGGTGGAGGAAACGCCGGACGGCCTCGTCATAGAGGGGACCGGCGGCGAGCCTCTGCCCGGCGGCGGCCCCGTCGCCACCCATCTCGACCACCGCATCGCCATGAGCATGGCGGTCGCGGGGCTTGCCAGCCGCCAAGGGGTGGAGGTGGACGACACCCGCCCGATCGCAACCAGCTTCCCGAGTTTCGAGGCGCTGCTGGCCGAGGCATCGGCATGACCAACCTCGACATCTACACGATCGTCGGCTTTGCCGGGATGGCCTGCATCATCGCCGCCTATGCCTATCTGACCTGGCAGCCGAAGCCGAACCCGTTCGTGCTGCACGGCACCAATCTGGCAGGCGCGGCGCTGCTCACCGTATCGCTGCTGGTCCACACCAACTGGCCGTCGCTGGTGCTGGAGGGCTTCTGGGCCGCGATCGCGATCTACGGCCTGGTCAAGGCGATCCGCACCGGGCGCAAGGGGCAGGAGCGCGAGGCATGATCATCGCCGTCGACGGACCGACCGCCAGTGGCAAGGGCACCATCGCCAAGGCACTGGCCGCGCATTTCGGGCTGCCGCATCTCGACACCGGCCTGCTCTACCGCGCGGTGGGCTGGCAGGTCTTCCTCGAAGGTGGCAACCCGGACGACGGGGGCGACGCGCTGGCCGCGTGCGGCTTCCCCGATGGGCTGCTGGCCGACCCCGAATTGCGGACCGAGCGGGTCGGCGGTCTCGCCAGCCGCGTCTCGATCCATACCGGCGTTCGCCAGGCGCTGTTCGAGCGCCAGCGCAGCTTCGCCACGCAGGAAGGCGGCGCGGTGCTCGACGGGCGCGATATCGGCACCGTTATCGCGCCAGATGCCGAGGTGAAGCTGTTCATCACCGCCAGCACGCAGGCGCGCGCGGAGCGCCGCTGGGCCGAGATGCGCGGGCGCGGGCAGGACGTCTCGCTGGAGGACATCGTCGCCGATCTGGAGGCGCGCGACCGGCGCGACCGCAGCCGCGCCGTCGCCCCGCTGGCCCCCGCGCCCGACGCGCAGGTGATCGACACCACCGCGCTCGACCGCGATCAGGCGATCCGCTTCACCATCGAGGCGGTCGAAACCGCGATCCGCGGCGAGTGACGACGGCGAGAGGCCCCTCGTCCAGACGATTGTGGCTCCTCACCGCGGTATGGGCCGTCGCGCTGATCTGGTCCGGATGGGCGCCCTACGACCGGGCGACATGGTGGATGAAGGTCGCGCCGGCGCTGATCGCGCTCCCGGTCCTGTGGACCACGCGGCGGCGCTTCCCGCTCACGACGCTAGCACTGGTGCTGATCGGCCTGCACGGCCTCGTCCTGATGCTCGGCGGAGCCTACACCTACGCGCGCGTTCCGGCAGGTTTCGCGGTGCAGGACTCGCTGGGCCTCGCGCGCAATCCCTACGACCGGTTCGGCCACCTGATGCAGGGCTTCGTCCCCGCCATCGTCTTTCGCGAATTGCTGCTGCGCCTTAGCGCGCTGGGCCGCGGAACCCTGCTCACCGTGCTCGTGCTCGCCTGCTGCCTCGCGGTCAGCGCCTCCTACGAACTGATAGAGTTCGGTGCGGCCATGGCACTAGGCCAAGGCGCGGACGAGTTCCTCGGGACGCAGGGCGACCCGTGGGATACCCAGTGGGACATGCTGATGTGCCTGGTCGGCGCGGCGGCGGCCCTGCTGTTCCTGTCGCGCCCGCATGACCGGCAATTGGCGCGGCTGACCTGACTTGCGCCCGCGGTTCCGTCAGGCGACGGCGGCGTAGCTTTCCACAGGGCCGATCGCGGGCAATTCGCGAAAACCCGGGCGGGCGAAGTGATAGCCCTGCAGATAGCGCACGCCCAGCACCCGCAGCGTCTCGTATTCTGCGGCCGTCTCGATCCCCTCGGCGATCACCGCGATGCCCAGCGAGCGCGCCATGCGCACCACGCCTTCCACGATCAGGCGGCGCGGGCGCGAGGCATCGATACCGCGCACCAGTTCCATATCGAGCTTCAGGTAGTCGGTCTGGATGCCCGCGAGCAGGCCCAGCCCCGCATAGCCCGCGCCGAAATCGTCGATCGCGGTACCGAAGCCCATGTTCTGGTACGTCTCGATGATCAGCTTCACATGGTCGGTGTCGGCCATGTGCTCGTCCTCGGTGAATTCGAAAATCAGCCGATCCGTGGGGAAGCCGCAAGCGCGGGCGGTCTTCAGCGTCAGCTGGATACAGGCAAGCGGCGAATAGACCGCATTGGGCAGGAAATTGATCGAAAGCTTCGCATCCGTGTCCATAATGCCAGCGGCCACCGCACCTTCGATCGCGGCGACGCGGCATTTCTGGTCGAAGGCGTAGCGGTTGTCGGCATGAACGCGGGAGAGGACGCTGTGCGCGCTTGCCCCGTCGGCCCCGCGAACCAGCGCCTCGTACGCGAAAGGCGCACCGGTTTCGCAATCGACGATGGGCTGGAACGCCATCGCGATATCGAACGCGTGGTCTTCCCCGCGACAACCTTGACACCCAGTAACCATCTTCGTCTCCTGTCGGTCGCGGATTAATCGCCAGTCGATAAAATATCGTGAACGCTGGCATTTTCGCCTCCAGCCGACCCTTTGCGGCCACCGGCGCGGAACGATATGGCGCGCCTGTCCTACCCTTCCGCTTTCCACTATGCGGATCGGCGATGCAGTCTTGTGCTCCCTCCTTTTCAAACGCTCTCTTGCCGGGCCATTGGGCGGGTTCGATTTCCCGCCCAAGGCACTGTTCCATGTGTTCCATCGTGTAGGATTCGGATAGCCAGCAGCGCTACCTTTCCGCTTGCCAAATCGGCCCGTTTTGCCTATGTGCGCGCCCGTCCGACGGACGCTTTCCTGACCGATGCCCGTTAGCCGCTGGCGCACTCACGCGCCGCCGCATCGCATTTCGGCCAGGGTGGCGCGCCCGAGGGCCTTCGCCACGGCATCCGGCCCGGCGGAGAGTCTGGCCACAAGACCCCGGTAAAACCGGTGGCCGGAAATGACTGAAACAGGACTGAACCCCATTATGGCAACAGCAGCCAATCCCACTCGCGCCGATTTCGAGGCGCTGCTCAACGAACAGCTCGGCAATGTCGACGACGGCGGCTTCGAAGGCCGCGTGGTCAAGGGCACCGTCACCGCGATCGAGGCCGGCATGGCCGTGATCGACGTGGGCCTGAAGAGCGAAGGCCGCGTCGACCTCAAGGAATTCGAGCGTAACAAGGACGAGCACGGTCTGACGGTCGGCAGCGAAGTCGAAGTCTATGTCGACCGCGTCGAGAACGCCGACGGCGAAGCGATGCTGTCGCGCGACCGCGCCCGCCGCGAAGCCGCGTGGGACAAGCTGGAAAGCGAATTCGGCGAAGGCAAGCGCGTCGAAGGCCGCATCTTCGGCCGCGTCAAGGGCGGCTTCACCGTCGACCTCGACGGCGCCGTGGCCTTCCTCCCCGGCAGCCAGGTCGACATCCGCCCCGTGCGCGACGTCACCCCGCTGATGGATCAGCCGCAGCCGTTCCAGATCCTCAAGATGGATCGCCGCCGCGGCAACATCGTCGTGTCGCGCCGCGCCGTGCTGGAAGAGACGCGCGCCGAACAGCGCAGCGAGCTCATCAGCGATCTGGCCGAGGGCCAGGTGATCGACGGCGTGGTCAAGAACATCACCGATTACGGCGCGTTCGTGGACCTGGGCGGCATCGACGGCCTGCTCCACGTCACCGACATGAGCTACAAGCGGATCAACCACCCCAGCGAAGTGGTCGAGATCGGCCAGACCGCCACGGTGCAGATCATCCGCATCAATGCCGATACCCAGCGCATCAGCCTGGGCATGAAGCAGCTCGAGAGCGATCCGTGGGAAGGCGTCAGCCAGAAGTACCCGGTGGGCATGAAGCTGACCGGTACCGTCACCAACATCACCGAATACGGCGCCTTCGTGGAGCTGGAGCCGGGGATCGAGGGCCTGGTCCACGTTTCCGAAATGAGCTGGACCAAGAAGAACGTCCATCCGGGCAAGATCGTCTCGACCAGCCAGGAAGTCGAAGTGATGGTGCTGGAAGTCGATTCCGAGAAGCGCCGCATCTCGCTCGGCCTCAAGCAGGCCCAGCGCAATCCGTGGGAAGAGTTCGCCGAGGCGCACCCGGTCGGCTCCAAGGTCGAGGGCGAAGTCAAGAACGCCACCGAGTTCGGCCTGTTCATCGGCCTGCCCGGCGACGTCGACGGCATGGTCCACATGTCCGACATCGCCTGGGGCATCTCGGGCGAGGACGCGCTGGCGCTGCACCGCAAGGGTGAAGAGGTCGAGGCCATCGTGCTCGACGTCGACATCGACAAGGAGCGCATCAGCCTCGGCATGAAGCAGCTCGAAAAGGGTGCACCGACCGAATCGGGCATGGAAGGCACGCTGCGCCGCGGCGAGACCGTGACCGTCACGGTTCTCGAAGTGCGCGACGGCGGACTGGAAGTGCAGGTCGGCGAAGACGGCGCGACCGGCTTCATCAAGCGTTCCGACCTCGGCCGCGACCGCGACGAACAGCGTCCCGATCGCTTCCAGACCGGCCAGAAGGTCGACGCCATGGTCACCGGGTTCGACCGCTCGAAGAAGCCGAACTTCTCGATCAAGGCCTACCAGATCGCCGAAGAGAAGCAGGCGGTGGCGCAGTTCGGTTCGTCCGACAGCGGCGCGTCGCTGGGCGACATCCTGGGCGAAGCGCTCAAGAAGGCCGACGACTAAGTAGACCCCAAGGCGCCGTCCGTCGGCGCCTGAAGGTAACAAGAAAGGCCCGCCCTCCCTGCCCGGGAGCGGCGGGCCTTTCCTACTCTACCCTCCGTTCCTACATCGAAGGGTATGGCCGACCTCCAAATTCACCAGTTCCCCTGCCTCTCCGACAATTACGGGTTCCTGCTCCACGATCCCGCCAGCGGAGAGACCGCGGCGATCGATACGCCAGATGGCGCGGAATATCTGCATCAGGCCGAAAGCAAGGGCTGGCGCATCACGGAGATCTGGAACACGCACTGGCATCCCGACCACGCGGGCGGGAACAAGGCTATTGTGGAGGCGACCGGCGCGCGGGTGATCGCGCCCGCCGAGGTCGAGAAGATCTCTCCTATCGACAGCGTTGTGGGGCATGACGACACCGTGACCCTGGGATCGCACGAAGCGCGCGTGATCGACGTGTCCGGCCACACCAATGGCCACATCGCCTACCACCTTGCCGACGACGCCATCGCCTTCGTCGGCGACAGCGTCTTCGCGCTGGGCTGCGGGCGGATGTTCGAGGGCGAGCCGGAGCAGTTCTGGGCCGCGCTGGAACGGATCAAGGCCCTGCCGCCCGAAACCACGCTCTACTGCGCGCATGAATACACCGCGGCGAATGCGAAATTCGCGCGCCATGCCGATCCCGACAACCGGGCGCTGGCAGTCTATGCGGCGGAGGTCGATACGAAGCGGCTGCACGGCGAGCCGACCGTGCCCACCGTGCTGTCGCGCGAGCTAGCCACCAATCCCTTCCTGCGCGCCGACGAGCCCGCCATGCGGAAACGCTGGGGCGGGGAAACACCGGCGCAGACCTTTGCCGCGCTGAGGGCTGCCAAGGACGCGTTCTAGCGGGACCGGCGGGTTCGG
The DNA here is from genome assembly GCF_018636735.1 of Erythrobacter sp. 3-20A1M. Lineage (NCBI taxonomy): Bacteria > Pseudomonadati > Pseudomonadota > Alphaproteobacteria > Sphingomonadales > Erythrobacteraceae > Erythrobacter > Erythrobacter sp. 3-20A1M. The sequence continues at coordinate 196,090 of NZ_CP045200.1, forward strand.
CGAGGTGCACACGCCGCGCATACGAAAAGGCCCCGCCGAAGCAGGGCCTTTTGCAATCTCTACTATTGGAAGGTTAGATGCCCGCGATCAGCTCGTCGGCAAGGCGGCTGTCGGCGCTCGCATCGTGCTTCTCGGCGATCAGGCCCCGGCTCGCGGCAGCAGCGGCGCTCGCCGCGCGGTTGCGCACGTCCTCGACCGCTTCGCGCTCGGCGGCGGCGATCTTCTCGTCCGCCATCCGTTTGCGCCGCTCGACCAGCGCCTTGCTGTCTTCCTCGGCCTTCTCGAGCAGGGCGTCGGCTTCGTGCCGCGCATTCTCGAGCATCGCCTCGGCGTCCTTCTCCGCATTGGCGATCTTGGTCGTGTATTCGTCGCGCAGCGCTTCAGCCTCGGCACGCAGCTTCTTCGCTTCGTCGAGCTGTTCGCGAATGGCGGCGATGCGCGAATCGAGCCCGCCGGTCATCGCCTGAGCCCGCCTTTCCAGATCAGGATCAGAAGCAGGACGAGCATCGAGGCACCGACCCACCCGCCGGGCGTCAGGCCGAGCGCGCTCGGCTCGGCATGCGGCGCATCCTTGACCATGTGGCCTTCGGCAACCTGCTCCGCCACGGCGGGGTTCTCAGGAACGAATGGATCGGTGGTGGGCTCAGCCATGGGCCATGACCTTCCTTACGGCGGCGTTGGCATCACCCGCGCTGACATCCACACCGGCGAGGCGGCGCACGATGTCCTGCGCAGCGTCCGCCGCAACGGTTTCGACCTCGGCCATTGCGGCATCGCGCGACTGCGCGATCCGCTCTTCGGCCTCGGCGATCTTCTTGTCGATCCGACCCTGCGCCGCGGAGAGCTTCTTCTCGCTCTTGGCGGCGGCTTCGGCCTTGGCCTCGGCAACGATGCCCTGCGCCTTCACACGATTTTCGTTCTCGCGCTGACGCCAGGCTTCCTCTTCCTCGTCCGCCTTGTCGCGCGCGGCCTGCGCGGCGGCCAGGTCGGCCGAGATCTGCTCGTCACGCTGGGCGACGGTCGCCACGACCTTGGGCACCATGCCCCGGCCGACGACGAAGAAAACCAGGCCGAAAATCACCAGCAGCCAGAATATCTGGCTGGAATAGGTTTCGGTCAGCTGGGCTATCTGGGGCATGGGTCGGGTCCGGTCAGATCGATCGCAAGTCTAGGATGGGTGCACCGCCGGCCGGGCGCGAACCCGGCCGGCACTGTGCGTATCCGTCGATCAGGCGACGAAGATCAGGATGATCGCGATAAGGAACGCGAGCAGGCCGAGAAGTTCGGCGGCGGCGAAGCCGATGAACAGGCGGCCCTGCTGGCCGTCGGCGGCACCCGGGTTGCGCAGCGCGCTCTCGAGGAACGAACCGAACACGTTGCCCACGCCGATCGAGGCGAGGCCCGCACCGATGGCCGCGAGACCGGCACCGATCAGCTTGGCAGCTTCCATATCCATGACAAAACTCCTTTGGGTAAAATACGTTGGTTGAAAGGCTTAGTGAAGGTTTTCCGCGTCGTTGATATAGAGCGCGGAAAGCAGTGCGAAGACGTAGGCCTGGATCGCAGCGACCAGCAGTTCCAGCGCGCAGATCGCCAGCATCAGCAGGAAGCTGGGCGTGCCGATGGCAAGGCCCCAGCCCGCGCCCGCATTGGTGCTGTCGATGATGAAGCTGCCCAGGATTTCCAGCAGGACGTGCCCGGCCATCATTGCCACGAACAGTCGCAGGCCGAGGCTGAAGGGCCGCATCATGAAGCTGAACAGCTCGATCAGGAAGATCAGCGGGATCATCGGCACCGGGGTGCCGTGCGGGATGAACAGGCTGAAGAAGTGGAACCCGTGCTTCCAGAAACCGACCACCAGCACGATCAGGAAGCTCATGATCGCGAGGATCCCGGTGATCGTGAAGTGGCTGGTGAAGGTGAACGGGTGGATGCCCGCCATGGCCAGCGGCAGCGGCACCAGGCCCAGCAGGTTCGCGAACAGGATGAACATGAACAGGCTGAAGATGTAGGGGACGTATTTACGTCCCGCCTCGCCGATATTGGCGCGCAGCAGGTCCTCGATGAAGCCGGTGCAGCTTTCCACCATCATCTGCCAGCGGCCGGGCACCAGCTCACGCTTCATGCCGCCATAGACGAAGATGCCCAGCGCGATCGCCGCGATCAGCATCCACAGCGCGCTGTTGGTGAAGGAGATGTTGAAGCCGGCCAGCTCCCACGTCCGCGAACCGAACAGGGGTTCGATCGCGAACTGGTGCATCGGGTCGACCTTGGCATGTTCTGCCGCCACTTGCGCTATTCCCTATCGCGTCTGATCCCGATCGTGCCCCTGGTCCCGTTCTTCCTGGGAAGAACCGCCGGAGGGCCCGCTCGCGATCCGGAAAACGTTCCTGAAGGCCACGACTATTCCTGCGAACAGCCCCACCAACAGACCCCAGGGCAGCGTCCCGAACAAGGCGTCGAAGCCGTATCCGATCAGCGCACCGCCGAGAAGCCCGCCAAGAAGATCGGCCAGTACCCGGTTGCCCATGCGATAACTCGCATCGGGATCATCCGTCCTGGACCGGTTGCGCTCATCTTCCCGCTCGCGTGCGGCCTTCAGCCGCGCCTCGAGCGCATCGATCCGCGCATCCTCGGCAATGGGTTCCCGTGCGGGCTTCTCATCGCTCATGCCAAGCTCCTTTCCGTGTAGAAGGGGTGCGCGGCATAGGCGAGAGCTGCCCGCCGAGGGCGCCGCCCCCTTAGAAGGGGGGTAAATCCGAGTCAACCGGAGCGGTGCCCGCGAAGCCATTCAATTCGCTCCACTTGCGCACTCGCGTGACAGCCGTCATGCCGCTCCCACGCATTGCAGCGGGGGCGCGACGAATTGAGCGGAAACCAGGAAACCGGGAAAACCCCGCCCCCCGCCCATGGCGGCGCGGGGCATCGCGAACGCCTCCGCCGCCGCCTGCTGACCGGAGGAGCGGAGGCGCTGGCCGATTACGAGGTCCTCGAATACCTGCTGTTCGCCGCCTTCCGGCAAGGCGATACCAAGCCGCTAGCCAAGCGCCTGATCGAGCATTTCGGCTCGCTTCCCGGCGCGCTCGACGCCGATCCCGCTGCGCTCGCCGCGGTCAAGGGCATGGGCGAGACCAGCGCCGCCGCGCTCAAGGCCGTGGCGCTTGCCGCGCGGCGCATGGCCCGCGCACAAGTGGAACAGCGACCGGTCCTGAGCAGCTGGCAGGCGCTGCTCGACTATCTCACCATCGACATGGGCAATCTGACGGTGGAGCGGGTGCGCGTGCTGTATCTCAATGCGCGTAACCAGCTCATCCGCGACCATCATGTGGGCGATGGATCGGTGGACGAGGCGGCGATCCACCCGCGCGAGGTCATTCGCCGCGGGCTCGACCTGGGGGCTACGGCCATGATCCTGGTCCACAACCATCCCAGCGGCAATCCGGAGCCGAGCCGGGCCGACATCCAGATCACGCAGAGGATCATGGAGGCCGGCCGTCTGCTCGGCATGACCGTGCACGATCATGTGATCGTCGGGCGCGAAGGCCATGTCAGCCTCCGCGCCAAGGGGCTTATCTGACCGGCGTCCGGCCCCGCCCCCGGTCCGATCAGGGCTCGATGCCGTAGGCCTTGTTGATCCGCGCCACGCTCGGCTGAATGCGTTGGGCCAGCTCGATGTCCTTGCGGCCACCCTTGTCGCCCATCCGCAGGCGGACGATACCGCGCAGGAACATCGACTGCGCCAGTTCGGGCGCACTGGCGAGCACGGCGTCGAGGTCGGTCAGCGCCTCCTCCATTTCGCCCAGCCGGAAATGGACCATCGCCCGGCTGTCGAGCTTGTCTGCCGACCAGTCCGACTTGGCGACCGCCTGGTCGCAGACGCTCAGCAGCGACGCGTCGGCCGCGTTCCAGATGCCGCCCTGCCAGCATTCGCTGTTGAGCAGGGTCGGGTCGCCGGGGCGCTTTTTCACCTCGGACGCGAGGATGGAGAGCCCCTCCTCTATCTGGCCGTTCCACATCAGCGCAGACGCCATCAGGCTGCGCGCGTCGGAGTTTTTCTCGGCAATGTCGGCGTAATCTTCCGCCAGCGTCAGTCCCTCTTCCGGCCGACCCAGCAGGCCGAGCAGATCGACCTGCGACCAATAGGTCGATCCGTCGGCATTCAGCGCTTCGGCCTGCTGGTAATCCGCCAGGCTGGCTTCGAAATCGCCCATGCGATAGGCGAGGCCCGCCCGTTCGGAATACATGTCGGCCGAGGCCTCCGCCTCGATCGCCTTGGTCAGGTCGTCGCGCGCACCGGAATAGTCGTAAACCGAGCTACGCAACGCCGCCCGCCCGTAATAGGCACCGGCAAGCTCGCGCTCGTCGGCTTTGGCGATGATCTTGGCGAAGGCGTCCTCGAGCGGTTTCATGCGCGCCGGATCGAGTTTCGCACCGGTCCAGGTCAGCGCGAGATCGGCAGGCGCGATAATGGTCGGCAGCTTGCGCTGCAAGACCGCCGTATCGCGCTTCGCGCCAACCAGGTCCCCGACCGCCAGCTCGCCCCCGGTCGAGCGCAGGCTCTGCTTCAGTTCGAACACGTCCCCGGTGATCGCGGCGGAGGAGTCCACCTCCACGACGGAAATCGTCTGGTCGATATCGGGCTCGCCCTCGATCGTGAAACCCTTCCCGCCGTCGGGCAGCAGCACCTTGAGATCGACCGTCTCGTAAGTCGGAGCGCCCAGCGCCAGCGGGATATCGCGCCACGCGGCACGCGCACGATCGGCGTCGAACGAAACGGACGCGGCTGGCTGGCCCGGCGGCTCGAGCTGATACACCTCTTCCTGGCGAGACCACGGCGAATCGATCACGCCGGTCGCGCGAAGCGTGCCGCGCCCGGTCTCGTCGTCGAATTCGAGCGAGCGATCGACGATCCGCGCATTCCCGAGGTAACTGCGCACGGCGGCGTTCGCGACATTGTCCACGATCTCCTTGCCCATCTGGTCGTTGACCACGCGCAACTGCCCCGCGGCCGCACCCGAAAGGCCCAGCTCGATATCGAACAGCGTGGGCAGGTTCGGCCCGGCCCGGCTGTCGAGCGTCACCCTGGCAGTCGCATCGGGAACCGGTGGGACGCGCGCCTCCAGCTCGATCAGATCCGCACCCCCGGCGCGCAGGGGCAGGCCGTAGGAGAAGGCGGGAACGGCGGACACATTGGCGAGGCGCGTCCCGGCGGTCGTGCCGTCCAGCCAGTAGTCCTCACCCCCGATCACGGCATGGGCGATGACGTGGTTGAAATTGCCCGGCGTGGGCAGCAGCGTTGGGATCGCGTCGCCCTGTATCGTGGACACCAGGACCAGCTCGGCGTCGATGTCCATCGCGCGCAGCATGGCGACGAGCAGCACCGACTTCGCCTTGCAATCGCCATACCGCTCGCGCCAGGTAACGTCCGGGGCCTGGGGCAGGTAATTGCCCCCGTCCATGCCGTTCAGCATATAGCTGATCCGGTCCTGCACCAGCTGCGTTGCCAGCGCCGCACGCTCCAGCGGATCGGAGGTCTTCCCCTCGATCTCGCGCACCTGCTCCATGATCGGGCCGTCGGCGGCGAGGGACAGCTTGTCGAGGTAGTGCGGCGCCATCACGCTCGAGACCTGCTTCCAGTCGGCGAAAGTGCTCGCCTCCACGAACGCGCCCAGGCGATAGCGAAGGGGCGAATCGAACGGCATCTCGTCGGGCTTGGGCAAGGGCAGCGGCACCGACAGGAAACGATAGCCATCGCGAGCCACGGGTGCCTGATCGCCAGCCGCGCCGCGCAGCATCCAGTCGACGTCCTCTCCTTCCGGCCAGGAGATGATCAAGCGGCCGTCCGCGATCGGGACCGGCTCTGTTGGAAGGGGAGAGACGAACTCGGCATTCTCGCCCAACGCCTGATCCTTCTGCGTGGTGCTGTAGGAGAACCGCAGAACGTCGCCGACGCGCGCGCCGGGCAGCACCAGCGTGGCGGTGCGGGCACCATCCACGATCCGGCGCTCCAGCTGCGCCTCGCGCCGCAGCACGTCGAACTTCGCCCCGCCCGCGATCACGTCGACGATCTCGTCGCCGCGGATCAGCTTCACGTCGTGGATGATGAGATCGCCCTTGTCGGGCATCCAGCTCGCGGTCAGAGTGCTCGCATTGGTGATCATTTCCGGGGAATTGAGGCGCAGCGCGGTCTCGCGGTAGGTGGAGACGGTGCCGCCTTCCAGCCGGACCTGCTGTTCCACGTTCACGATCGGCGGTCCGTCGGCGAGATCCTTCGCCGTCAGCGTCTTCACCTCGACCCAGTCCGGAGCCGGGCGGTACAGCACCTCTTCCCCGGCGATCGCCGCCGGAGCCGCCACGCAAGCCAGCACCGTGCCGGCCACGAAATACGTCGTCCTGTTCATATATACCCCTGCAACCCCCAAAGCGGATGAGATACCCCGCACTCCATAGGGGTATCACCCGCCCGGCGCGCTTGCCAAGCGGGAATACCCCATAGCCGATGCTATCGGCGCGCCGGTCGCCCCCCAAGCTTGCCATCGGCCCGGCCGCGCCCTAGCGGCTGGCGCGACAGGCCGGTTCAATGGAGTTTTACGCATGGTCCCCCGCTACGCCCGCCCCGAAATGACCGCCCTGTGGGAGCCGGAGGCGAAGTACCGCATCTGGTTCGAGATCGAGGCGCACGCCACGCAAAAGCTCGCCGAGCTGGGCGTGGTGCCCGAAAGCGCGGCCAGGGCGCTGTGGGACTGGTGGGCGACGGAGCCCGCGATCGACGTCGCCGCGATCGACGCGATCGAGGCGGTGACCAAGCACGATGTCATCGCCTTCCTCACCTGGGTGGCCGATCAGGTGGGCGACGAGGCGCGCTACATGCACCAGGGCATGACCAGCTCCGACGTGCTCGACACGACGCTGAGCATTCAGCTCGCCCGCGCCTCCGACATCCTGCTGGGCGATCTCGACCGGCTGCTGGATGCGCTGCGCACCCGGGCGCAGGAGCATAAATACACCCCCACCATAGGGCGCAGCCATGGCATCCATGCAGAGCCCGTCACCTTCGGGCTCAAGCTGGCGCAGGCACATGCCGAATTCGCCCGCTGCCGCAAGCGGCTGGTCGCCGCGCGGGCCGAGATTGCGACCTGCGCGATCAGCGGCGCGGTCGGCACCTTCGCCAACGTCTCGCCCGAGGTGGAGCACCATGTCGCGGAGCGCCTCGGCCTCGCCCCAGAACCGGTCAGCACGCAGGTCATCCCGCGCGACCGGCATGCGATGTATTTCGCCACGCTGGCGGTGATCGCGGGCTCGATCGAGCGGCTGGCGGTGGAAATCCGCCACCTCCAGCGCACCGAAGTGCTGGAGGCGGAGGAGTATTTCAGTCCCGGGCAGAAGGGGTCGAGCGCGATGCCGCACAAGCGCAATCCGATCCTGACCGAGAACCTGACCGGGCAGGCGCGCATGATCCGCGCCTACGCCCTCCCCGCACTGGAAAACGTCGCCCTGTGGCACGAGCGCGACATCAGCCATTCCAGCGTGGAGCGCTTCATCGGGCCGGACGCGACGATCACGCTCGACTTCGCGCTCGCCCGGCTGACCGGTGTGGTCGAGAAGCTGCTGGTCTATCCCGATCGGATGCAGGCAAACATGGACCGGATGGGCGGCCTCATCCATTCGCAGCGCGTGCTGCTGGCGCTGACGCAGGCGGGTGTCAGCCGCGAGGATGCCTATGCTCTGGTACAGCGCAACGCGATGAAGGTGTGGGCCAGCAATGGCGAGCTGTCGCTGCTCGACCTGCTCAAGAACGACGAGGAGGTGCGCGCCGCGCTTTCGGAAGAGGAACTGGAAGAGAAGTTCGACCTCGAATACCATTTCAAGCACGTCGATACGATCTTCGACCGGGTCTTCGGCTAGACGAAGAGGCACCCCCGCCCTAGCATCGGGTGCCACGCGCAAAGGAAATCGACCATGCAGATCGTTCGCACCATCGTCTGGGTTCTGATCCTGTTCGCATTGCTGGCATTTTCGTTCTTCAACTGGCGCGAGGTCGATGTGGTCATCTGGGAGGATCTGATCCTCCAGACCAAGATCCCTGCGCTGGTCGTCGTCTCCTTCCTGCTCGGGCTGGTGCCGACCTGGCTGTGGTCGCGCGGGATCAGGTGGAGCCTGCAACGCAAGATCAACTCGCTGGAAACGGCGGCGCGGACCAATACCGCTACCGCCGCGCCCGTCGCGACGCCCACTCCCCACCCGGTCACCGTGCCCCCGCCCGCGACTGCGACCACGGTAGCGAGGGAGGATACCGACTACCGCGAGAACCACCTCGCCCCGGCTTCTCCCAAGGCCGAACCGGACGAGAGCGAACGCCGGTGAGCAACCCCATCTATCTCGCGCTCGACCTGCCGCGCATCGATGCGGCGAAGGACCTGCTGCAAAAGGTTCGCGGGCATATCGGCGGGGTCAAGCTGGGGCTCGAATTCTTCTGCGCCCACGGACATCATGGCGTGCACGAGATCGCGCAGCTCGGCCTACCGGTCTTTCTCGACCTGAAGCTGCACGACATCCCCAATACCGTCGCCGGGGCGATGCAGGCGCTCCATGTGCTGGAGCCCGCGATCGTCACCGTTCACGCCAGCGGCGGGCGCGCGATGATGGAGGATGCGAAGGCCGCGGCGGGCGAGAACACCAAGGTCGTAGCGGTCACGATGCTCACCAGCCTCGACGAGCGCGATCTCGCGCGCACCGGCGTGAACGGAGCGCCCCACGATCAGGTCATGCGGTTGGCGGAACTGGCCGAGGCGGCCGGGCTCGACGGCGTCGTATGTTCCGGGCAGGAGGTGAAGGCGGTTCACAAACAGTGGCGGGACGGCTTCTTCGTCGTCCCCGGCCTGCGCCCGACCGGCGCACCCACCGGCGACCAGAAGCGCGTCGTCACGCCCCGCCAGGCGCGCGACGATGGCGCGAGCGTCCTCGTAATCGGTCGCCCGATCAGCAAGGCCGGTGACCCGGCGAAAGCCGCGCGCGAGATCGAGGCGACGCTCTAGCCCCGTGCCCACCACGCTCATCAAGATTTGCGGCATCTCGACGCCCGCAGCGCTGGACGCCGCGATCGGCGCGCGGGCGGACTTCATCGGCCTGGTCTTCTTCCCCCCTTCCCCCCGCCACGTCGATACGTGGGGGGCGTCCGCGCTGGCGGCGCGCGCGGGGCAGCGGATTGGGCGCGTCGGATTGTTCGTCGATGCCGACGATGGCCTGCTGGCGGAGGGCGTGCAAGCCGGTCGGCTCGACGCCATACAGTTACATGGGGCGGAAACGCCGCAGCGCTGCGCCGAGGTGAAGGCGCGCTTCTCCCTTCCGGTGTGGAAGGCGCTGCCGGTGGCGAAGGCGGAGGATGTTGCACGCGCCGACGGCTATCAGGGCGCGGCGGACCTGATCCTGTTCGATGCGAAAACGCCCTCGGGCTCGGCCCTTCCCGGCGGCATGGGCCTCACCTTCGACTGGAGCCTGCTCGCGCACTATCGCGGCGCGCTGCCATGGGGCCTTGCGGGCGGGCTGAACCCCGCGAACGTGGCGGAGGCGATCCGGCAAACCGCCGCGCCGCTGGTCGATACCTCCAGCGGCGTCGAAAGCGCGCCGGGCGAGAAGGATGTCGACAAGATCGTCGCCTTTTGCAAAGCGGCTCGTGCATGACCGATCAACCCAACACCTTCCGCCAGATGCCGGACGAGCGCGGCCATTTCGGCGATTACGGCGGGCGCTACGTCGCCGAGACGCTGATGCCGCTGGTGCTCGATCTGGAGCGTGAATACCGCGCGGCGCAGGCGGACCCGGCGTTCAAGGCGCAGTTCGACGACTTGCTGGAACATTATGTCGGCCGCCCCAGCCCGCTCTATTTCGCGGAACGGCTGACCGAGGCGGTCGGGGGCGCGCAGATCTGGTTCAAGCGCGACGAGCTGAACCACACCGGCGCGCACAAGATCAACAATTGCATCGGGCAAATCCTGCTCGCGATGCGGATGGGCAAGACGCGGATCATCGCGGAAACCGGCGCGGGCCAGCACGGCGTCGCCACCGCCACCGTCTGCGCGCGGTTCGGCCTGCCCTGCGTCATCTACATGGGCGCGACCGACGTGGCGCGCCAGCAGCCCAACGTATTCCGCATGAAGCTGCTCGGCGCGGAAGTAATCCCCGTCACCAGCGGCCGCGCGACGTTGAAGGACGCGATGAACGAAGGGCTGCGCGACTGGGTCGCGAACGTCCACGACACCTTCTACATCATCGGCACCGCCGCCGGCCCGCATCCCTATCCGGAGCTGGTCCGCGACTTCCAGAGCGTGATCGGCAAGGAAGCGCGCGCGCAGATGCTGTCGCGTATCGACCGCCTGCCCGACCTGCTGGTGGCGGCGATCGGCGGCGGGTCCAACGCGCTCGGCCTGTTCCACCCTTTCCTCGACGACGCTGACGTGAAGATGCTCGGCGTCGAGGCGGCGGGGCATGGGCTCGACGGGAGCGAACACGCGGCCAGCCTGCTCGGTGGCTTCCCCGGCGTGCTCCACGGCAACAAGACCTACCTGCTGCAGGACGAGGACGGCCAGATTACCGAAGGCCACTCGATCAGCGCGGGGCTCGACTATCCCGGTATCGGCCCCGAACACGCCTGGCTGAAGGATACCGGCCGGGTCGAATACACCGCCGTCACCGATGAGGAAGCGTTGGAGGCCTTCCAGCTCCTCTGCCGGACCGAGGGCATCATCCCCGCGCTCGAGCCGAGCCACGCGATCGCCGCCGTGGCGAAGCGCGCGAAGGAAATGCCGAGGGACAGCGTGATCCTCGCGAACCTGTGTGGCCGCGGCGACAAGGACATCTTCACCGTCGCCGAGCGGCTGGGAGTGGAGATTTGAGCGGATTGGCAGCGGACGAAGATATCTGACATCCAGCATGCGATAGAGTGATGAGGTACAGTGTCTCGCTGACGTCATTCCGGCGGGAAAATGGCTCTCCTGTTCAGGGCTGAAGGTGAGAGAGGAACCGCACACAACACCCGTGCCAGACTCGCGCGCCCCGATCCCCGATCGTCATCCCGGGCTTGACCCGGGATAGTGCTTCCTTCTTGCGACGCCCAAACGAAGCACTACCCCGGCTCGAGGGCCGGGGCGACGGTTGCGGCAGAGTATGTCCTACAGCGCTCCCCACAGGCATAATCACGCCATGCCCGCAACCATACCCTTCCCCATCCAGCCGTTCTTTGCCATGCGCACGCGGACCGGATTTTTCCGCCCCTAGGACACTGTTCCATGTGTTCCATCCTGTAGGACTTCCCGCTTCAGAATGACCGCCCCGACACGCCTCGCCTCAGCCTTTGCCAAACCCCACCCCGCGCTCGTCTGCTTCCTCACGGCGGGCGATGGCGACACGGCGGCCAATCTCGATGCGCTGGTCGAGGGCGGCGCGGACGTGATCGAGCTAGGGATGCCCTTCACCGATCCGATGGCGGACGGCCCGGCGATCCAGCAGGCGAACATCCGCTCGCTCGGGCGTGGGACGACCACTGCGGACGTCCTGCGGATCGCGACCGCGTTCCGCCAGCGTCATGCGCAGGTGCCGCTGATCCTGATGGGCTACGCCAACCCCATGATCCGGCGCGGACCGGAATGGTTCGCCTCCGCCGCGAAGGATGCGGGCGTCGACGGCGTGATCTGCGTCGACATCCCGCCGGAGGAGGACGATGCGCTCGGCCCCGCTCTGCGCGACACCGGGATCGCGCCGATCCGGCTCGCCACGCCGACCACGGACGACAAGCGCCTGCCCGCCGTGATCGATGGCAGCGAGGGCTTCCTCTATTATGTCGCGGTCGCGGGTATTACGGGCATGCAGCAGGCGGCGATCGAATCGATTCGCTCCAATGTCGGCCGCATCAAGCGCGCGACCGACATCCCCGTCGCCGTGGGATTCGGTGTCAGGACACCCGAACAAGCTGCTGAAATCGCTGCGGTGGCCGATGGGGTGGTGGTCGGCTCCGCGCTGGTGGAACTGGTCGCCGAGCACGGTGCCGACGCGCCCGCCGCCATCCGCGAGCTGACCGCGGCGCTTGCCAAGGCGGTGCATTCGGCGGCAAAGGCGACCCCATGAACTGGCTTACCCGCGTACGCAATTCGCTGCCCTTCGTCGGCAAGCGCGAAACCAAGGACCATCTGTGGGTCAAGTGCCCAGGATGCCAGGAAATGATCTTCGCCAAGGAGTACGAGGAGAACCTGCACGTCTGCCCGCGCTGCGGCCATCATGGACGCATCGGCGCGCAGGAGCGGCTTTCCCAGCTGATGGACGAAGGGTTCGAAACCCTGCCCCAGCCCGAGGTGCGGCAGGACCCGCTCAAGTTTCGCGACACCAAGAAATACACCGACCGGCTGAAGCAGGCGCGGGCAAAGACCCCGCTGCGCGACGCGTTCGTGGTCGGATCGGGTTCGATCGAGGGGCAGGACGCGGTCGTCGGCGTGCAGGATTTCGGCTTCATGGGCGGCAGCATGGGGATGGCCGTCGGCCAGGCCTTCTGCAACGGCGCGCAGCGCGCGCTCGACCGCAAATGCGGCTATATCGTGGTGACCGCCGCGGGCGGCGCGCGGATGCAGGAGGGTATCCTCAGCCTGATGCAGATGCCCAAGGCGACCGTGATGACACGCCGCCTGCGCGAGGCCGGGCTGCCCTACATCGTGCTGCTGACCGACCCGACCACGGGCGGCGTCACCGCCAGCTACGCCATGCTGGGCGACGTCCAGCTGGCCGAGCCGGGCGCGCTGATCGGCTTCGCCGGGCAGCGGGTGATTCAGGACACGATCCGCGAGCAATTGCCCGACGGCTTCCAGCGCGCGGAATATCTCCACAAGCACGGCATGATCGACCGCGTGGTGGAGCGGCGCAACCTGCGCAGCGAACTGGCGACGCTGCTCGAATACATGCGGCCGCGCGCGGCGGCCTGACGACGCTGAAGGACTTCGCCCGCTCCGATTCGCCCGCGGTGCAGGCGCAGCTCGACCGGCTGGCGGCGCTCTCGGTGCCGGACGGGCGGCTGGGCCTCGGCACCGTTCGCGAACTGCTGGCGCGGCTGGGCCATCCGCAGGACCGCCTGCCGCCGGTGTTCCATGTCGCGGGCACGAACGGCAAGGGGTCGGTCTGCGCCTTCCTGCGCGCCATGCTGGAGGCCGATGGCAAACGGGTGCACGTCACCACCAGCCCGCATCTGGTGCGCTATAACGAGCGCATCCGGGTCGCTGGCGAGCTGATCTCCGACCACCGGCTGGCCGAGTTGCTGGCGCAGGTGCTGGACGCTGGCGAGGATCTCAACCCCAGCTTCTTCGAAGTGACCATTGCCGCCGCCTTCACCGAATTCGCGCGCGTGCCCGCCGATGCCTGCGTGGTGGAGGTCGGCCTCGGCGGCCGCTTCGATGCGACCAACGTGCTGCCCCGGCCTGCGGCGTGTGGCATCGCCGCGCTGGGCATCGACCACGAGCGGTTCCTGCTGGCACCGGAGGAGGGCACGCCCACCCTCCCCCTCGCTCGCATAGCGTTCGAGAAGGCGGGGATTGCGAAGCCGGGCTCACCGCTAATCGCCCTGTCCTATCCGCCCGAAGCATCCAGCGAGATCGAGCGCGCGGCGCGCGTGGCAGGTGCGCCCCTGCATCTGCGCGGCGGCGACTGGTCGGTCGCGGCGACGGAAGTCGAGCTGCATTATGCCGACCGCGCGGGCGAACTCGCCCTGCCTCTGCCCGCCCTGCCCGGCGCGCATCAGGCCGAGAATGCGGGCCTCGCCATTGCCATGCTGCGGCATCAGGACCACGTGACCGTCGGCAACAAGGCGATCGCCGCCGGATTGCGCGGTGCGCGCTGGCCCGCCCGGATGCAGGCGCTGGGCGAAGGCCCGCTGGCGGCGCTGGTGCCCGGACACGACCTGTGGCTCGACGGCGGGCACAATCCGAACGCAGGCGAAGCGATCGCGCGGCATTTCGCCGGGCGGAAGCTGCATCTCGTGCTCGGGATGCTCGACAACAAGGCACCGCGCGCGCTGATCGACCCGCTGGCGGAGAACATCGTGACGCTTTCGGCAGTGGCGGTGCCGGGCCATGCCTCGCACCCCGCCGCCGCCTTCGGAGCCGCGCGCAGCTTCGACAGCGTTACCGAGGCGCTGCGTGCGATCCCGCCTGACGGGCTGCCGGTCCTGATCGCCGGATCGCTCTACCTCGCGGGCGAGGTGCTGCGCCTGAACGGGGAGATGCCGGACTAGGCCGCCGCCGCGGGGTTCTCGGGCGTGACCACGCCGGAATTGGCGCCCGCGCGCTTCTGACGGATCCATTCGGCGATACACAGCACCACCGCGCCGATGCCGATGAAGGTCGTCAGCACGAAGACGTCGTAATAGCCCCGCTCCTCGATCATCTGCCCCAGCGCGCCCCGCCCCAGCGTGCCGATCAGCAGGGTGAGGGACGACAGGAGCGCATACTGCACCGCGCTGAACTTCTTGGACACGATCGAGGAAAGCCAGGCGATGTAGGCCGCGCCCGCGATCCCGATGGCCAGATTCTCGCCGCCGATCGTCAGCATCAGCTTGGCGAGCCTCGCACTGCCGCCCGGGAATTGCTCCACCGCCCAGGTCAGCCCGATCGCGTCGCTCGCCATACCCATGTAGCGCCCGCCCACCGCCAGATCGGCGTAGAGCAGGTTGGTCAGCGCAGCCAGCAGCGCGCCGAGCGTCAGGGTGAACATCCGACCGAACACGGTCAGCATGTATCCGCCCAGCGCGAGGCCCAGGACGATGGCGCCGACGCCGAAAAACTTCGAAGCAACCGCGACCTCGTCGTTCGTATAGTGCAACTCGCCCAGATAGAACGGGTAGGCGAACGTCCCCCAGATCGCGTCGCAAATCCGGTAGGTGAGCACCAGCGCGAGGATCAGCACCAGCGACCAGCCCAATCGGCCGACGAATTCGACCAGCGGCAGGACGAGGGCACGATAAAGGTGGTCCATCACGAAGCTGCCGCGACTGCTCGCGGGGGCGTCGGCTTCCAGCAGATAGGTGCCTTCGCGTTTCTTCGCGGCCAGCCACCCCGCGATCAGCGCAGGCAGCACGACGGTTGCAACGATGATCCAAGGGCCGAACTGCACGGTGAAGTCGGTCGGGTTCGGGCGGTTCTCGGGCGCGCTGAACAGCGAGAGGCCCATGAAGATAAGCACGATCGCGATCGCGACGGCCCATAGCAGCCCGACGGCCCACAATGCGCGCAAACGGATGCGGGGGTGGAGTTCGCCCGCCTTGCGCAGGGCCAGAAGGTCCTCGTCACCCCGCGAACCGACATCGCTCACCTCGGAATCGGAATCCGGTGCCCGCAATCCGACCAGCCCGATCACCAGCAGGATGCCGCCCATGATAAGATATGTCTGCGGCCAGCCGATCCGCTCCGCGATGATCAGGCCGAACGCGCCGCCGACCAGAGCCGCGAGGCGATAGCCCATCTGGTAGATGGTGGAGAGGATATCGAGCGTCGCGACCTCGTCCGCCACGTCAATCCGCCAGGCGTTGATCGCGATGTCCTGCGTCGCCGAAGCAAGCGCCCCGATCCCGGCGAGCAACGAGAAGAACCCGATCGTGGAATTGCTAGGATGGCTGAGCGACAGCGCGACCAGGATTATGCCGAGCAGGATCTGCGCCGGCACGATCCACTGCTTGCGTTTGCCGAGCCGCCGGAACCCGGCGATGTTGACCCGCTCGATCAACGGCGACCACATGAACTGGAAAGCGTAGGCGAGCCCGATCAGCGAGAACACGCCCATCGTTTCCAGCTCGACATCGGTTTCGCTCAACCACGCGAACAGGGTGCCCAGGAACAGCGCGAAGGGCAGGCCACTGGCAAAACCGAACAGGGCCATGAACCCGGTCTTGTGATTACGCATCGCCCGAAACAGCTCGCGCCAGCCTGGCTTACTCGATTTCGCTGCGGCGTCTGCCATATGCGGCCCGTCCTTCCCGTAGGTTCCGATTTCTGCGACACTAGCCGCGCGGGCCAGCGATAGGGAAGTGCACATGAACCTCGGCGTCACGAACGTCCACAAGCCGGTGGCAGAGGGAGAGGATAACGGGCGACGCTACCGCGTGGAACGTTTCGGGCGCGAGGGCGAACCGGTAATCGTGATCGACGCGTTCAGTGGGCGGATCGCGGAGCTGGAAGCGGCGGCCCGGCGCGCGCGCTATTCGCCCGTGGTCGGCTACCCCGGCCTGCGCAGCCTGCTCGACCCCAACTATCTGCGGCTGGGTGGTCCTCTGCTGGCGCGGCTCTTCGCGGAACATCTGGGGTTCGAAGGGAATTTCGGGGTGGAAAGCTGCGCCTTTTCCATCGTCGCCGCGCGGCCCGCCGACCTCACCCCGATGCAGCGACGCCCCCACTACGATGGCACGCGGCCCGACCTCGTCGCGACCGTCCACTACACCGGCGAGGAGGGGAGTGGCGGGACCGCGTTCTACCGCCACCGGCGAACCGGGTTCGAAACGGTGCGGCCAGAGCGGGCGGACGAATACGAGGCGGCGGTCAAGGCGGACGAAGCTGCGTTCGGCCCTCTGCCGGGCGAATACTATTACGGCGACACCGACCGCTACGAGATGATCGGGGAGGTCGAGGCCGCGCCCGACAGGCTGGTCGCCTATCGCGGGTGGAACCTGCATTCGGGCGTCGTCCCCACGCCTCCCCCATCGGACCCCGATGGGTTGAGAAAAAGCGGTCGCGTGACCATCAACGCCTTTCTGATCGGACAGCGTTGATCGCGCCCGCATTGCGCGTGCCGTCGCCACGGCGTAGGCGCGCGCCATGACCGAGAACTCCCGACCCGAGGGCGAACGCATCGCCAAACTGCTTGCCCGCGCAGGCGTCGCCAGCCGCCGCGAAGTGGAGCGCATGATCGGCGATGGCCGGGTCGCGATCGATGGCAAGGTGCTCGATACGCCGGCGACCATCATTCCCAGTTTGCGCGGGGTGACGGTCGACGGCAAACCGATCGGCAAGGCCGAGCCCGCGCGCCTGTTCGCCTTCCACAAACCGCAGGGGCTGATCACCGCAGAGCGCGATCCGAAGGGGCGCCCGACGATCTACACCGCGCTGCGCAACGCCCTGCCCCAGGGTGCGCCGCGTGTCATGCCGGTCGGGCGGCTCGATCTCAACACAGAGGGGTTGCTGCTGCTGACCAACGATGGCGAGTTGAAACGCCAGATGGAGCTTCCGGCATCGGGCATCCCGCGCACCTATCGCGCTCGTGCCTTCGGCGAAGTGGCCGAAACCGCGCTGCACGATCTGATCGAAGGCGTCACGATCGAGGGCGTGCGCTACGGCCCGATCGATGCCGATATCGAACGCCGGACCGGGAGCAATCTGTGGATCGTGATGTCGATAACCGAGGGCAAGAATCGCGAGGTGCGCAAGGTGCTCGAATATCTCGGGCTCCAGGTGAACCGGCTGATCCGCACCGCTTACGGCCCCTTCGAGCTCGGCGATCTCGCGCGCGGCCAGGTGCGAGAGATACGCAAGGAGGAACTCGGTCGGTTTCGCAGCACCCTCGGCAAGGGTCGCCGACGGTGAGGATCGTCGCCGGGGATTGGCGTGGGAGGAACCTGGTCGCGCCGAAAGGCGAGGCGACCCGACCCACGGCGGATCGGACGCGCGAGACGCTGTTCAGCATGCTCGCCAGCCGGCTCGGCGGGTTCGACGGGCTCAGCGTCGTCGATCTTTTCGCCGGATCGGGCGCCCTGGGGCTGGAGGCGCTGTCGCGAGGTGCCGCGTTCTGCCTGTTCGTGGAGGAGGACAAGAACGCCGTGCGAGCCATCCGCGACAATATTACCGCGCTGGACGCCAAGACCCGCAGCGCGGTGCAGACGGGATCGGTTCTCTCGCTGGGCCCTGCCAAGCAGGCGCACGATCTGATCCTGCTCGATCCGCCGTATCACACCGGCGCGGGGGGCGTCGCCCTCGACCGGCTGGCGCGCCTCGGCTGGGTGGCACCCGCCACCTGGGTCGCGCTGGAAACGGCGTGCGACGAAGAGCCGTCCCTGCGCAGCTATTCGATAGCAGCAGAACGAAAGGTGGGTCGGGCGAAGCTCTGGCTCTTGCGCCAGGGCATATGAAAAAGGCCGCCCCGGACAGGGCGGCCTCTTGTTCGTTACTCGTCTCCGGTAGCCTTTGCAGGATGCCGGAGCGATACGGAATCCTAGCTCTTAGCGAGCGCCGGGGTTCACGCAGTTATCGGTCACTGTCTTCGAACAGGTCGGGTATTCCCCGCCGGCCGGCTTCGTTGCGGCGCCCATGTTCTGCACCATCTCGTTGCTCACATAGCGCGGCGTGCTCGCACTGGACGACATGTTGCCACTGTTCGAGGAAGACATGCCGCTGTTCGACGAAGACATTCCGCTGGAAGTGGTCGAACTGGTGGTGCTCGACGTCGCCGGCGTGCTCGCAAGCTGCGACTTGATCGAAGCCCAGGTCTGCGCCTGCTGCTCCGGAGTCATGCTGAGCACCTTGGCCTTCTGCGCGTCGGACAGGGCCCACCAGCCCTCCATCTCCATGGGGTCGAGCGTCCAGAAGTAGGTCTTGGTCTTGTCGTCCCAGGTGTCGTAGGCCTCCTGACGCGACTGGCGCCAGCCGTCATACGCGGCCTGCTGCTGTGCCGTCATCTGCATGCCGGTGGAATTCATCTCGCCCATGCTGTCGTTGTTCATCTGCGCAACGGCAGGGACTGCGGCGATCGCGAGTCCCATGGCGGCGGTTGCTGCTAGGATCGTTTTCATATGTTTGCTCCTTATTCCTGCCGTAAACCGGTTTCGCCGACATAACGGGCAAGCGCTATCAGGGTTCCGGACCGGTTCCGCCGATCCACCGCTTGCCCCCAAGCGCGTCGTTCCCTACCTGTTCGCGCGACACCCGACATGACGAACGAAAGCACCCTTCCCGCCGGCACTCCGGAATCCGCCGCTCCGCCCTATGCCGCGCGGCTCAATCCGCCGCAGCGCGAGGCCGTGCTGACGACCGAGGGGCCGGTATTGATGCTGGCCGGGGCGGGAACCGGCAAGACTGCGGCGCTAACCGCACGTTTGGCACATCTCGTCGCAACCCGGCGTGCATGGCCGAGCGAAATTCTGTGCGTCACCTTCACCAACAAGGCCGCGCGGGAGATGCGCGAGCGGGTCGGGCGGCACATCGGCGACGCGGTGGAAGGGATGCCGTGGCTCGGCACCTTCCATTCCATCTGCGCGAAGATGCTGCGCCGCCACGCCGAACTGGTCGGGCTGCAATCGAACTTTACCATCCTCGATACGGACGACCAGCTGCGGCTCCTCAAACAGCTGATCGCGCAGAACGACCTCGACGAGAAGCGCTGGCCGGCGCGGCAACTGGCCGGGCTGATCGACCGGTGGAAGAACCGGGGGCTCAATCCCCGCGATCTGGATGCGGTCGAGAACGAGGCCTACGCCAACGGTCGCGGCGCGCAGTTCTATGGCCTGTATCAGGACCGGCTGAAGGAACTGAACGCCTGCGATTTCGGCGACCTCCTGCTCCACATGCTCAACATCTTCCGCCGCGAGCGCGAGGTGCTGGAGCAGTATCAGCGCCGCTTCAAATATATCCTGGTGGACGAATATCAGGACACCAATGCGGTCCAGTATCTGTGGCTGCGGCTGCTGGCGCAGGAGCGCAAGAATATCTGCGTGGTGGGCGACGACGACCAGTCGATCTATTCCTGGCGCGGGGCGGAGGTCGCCAACATCCTGCGCTTCGAGAAGGATTTTCCCGGCGCCAAGGTGGTCAAGCTGGAGCAGAACTATCGCTCCACGCCGCATATCCTCGCCGCGGCCTCCGGCCTGATCCGCGCCAATAGCGAGCGTCTGGGCAAGACCTTGTGGACCGAGCTCGACGCGGGCGAGAAGGTGCGCATCATCGGCGTGTGGGACGGGCCGGAGGAGGCCCGCCGCGTCGGCGACGAAATCGAGCGGATCGAGCAAGGCGCTTCGCTGGACCAGGTCGCGATCCTCGTCCGCGCGCAATACCAGACCCGCGAGTTCGAGGACCGCTTCATCCAGATCGGCCTAAACTATCGCATCGTCGGTGGCTTCCGCTTCTACGAGCGTGCCGAGATACGCGACGCGCTGGCCTATCTGCGCGTCATTGCCCAGCCTGCGGACGATCTGGCGTTCGAGCGTATCTACAACCAGCCCAAGCGCGGGCTCGGTGCGAAGACGCTGGAGAAGATGCACCAGCATGCGCGGCGGACCGGCCTGCCGCTTGCCGCCGCTTCCCTGCAACTCGCCGACAGCGACGAACTGCCCGCCCGCGCCGCGAACACGATCGCGCGCCTGATGGTGCAGTTCCGCGACTGGCGCGAGCAGGCGGACAAGGTCACGCCGGCGGAACTGATGCGCACGCTGCTGGAGGAAAGCGGCTATAACGAGATGCTCCAGAAGGAACGCAGTGCCGAGGCGGCCGGGCGGCTGGAGAACCTGTCCGAGCTCGCCCGCGCGATGGAAGATTACGACGATCTCGGCGATTTCCTCGAACATGTCAGCCTGGTGATGGATAACGACGCGAACGAGGACGAGGAGAAGGTCACGATCATGACCATCCACGCCGCCAAGGGCCTCGAATTCGATCACCTGTTCCTGCCCGGCTGGGAGGAAGGCGTATTCCCCAGCCAGCGCTCGCTCGACGAAGGCGGGCTTGCCAGCCTGGAGGAGGAGCGTCGGCTCGCCTATGTCGCGATCACCCGCGCCCGGCGGCGCTGCACCATCCTCCACGCCGCGAACCGTCGCATTTACGGCCAATGGACGAGTTCGATCCCCAGCCGCTTCATAGAAGAGCTGCCCCAGGAACACATCGATCAGGAAACGACGATGACCGGCGGCGCATCGCTCTGGCGCGCGAACTGGAGCGAACAGGAGGACCCCTTCGCGCACCTGTCCCAAAGCTCGCCCGATCGCGCCAGCAAGCGCGGGCCCGGATGGCAGCGGGCGCTCTCTACCGGGTATGAAACCAAGCCGGCGCGCGTGCAGGAAAGCCGTCGCAGCGCCGCGAGCTTCGCGGCGCGGCCGCGAACCGATATCGCGATCGGGGCGCGGGTCTTTCACGAGAAGTTCGGATACGGAACGGTGACCGATCAGGAAGGCAACAAGCTGACCATCGAGTTCGAGCAGGCCGGCGAGAAGCGCGTGATCGACAGCTTTCTCAAGCTCGCCTGATCGTCGGTCCGGCGTGAAATACGTAATTTACGCTAAGCGGGTTACCTGGTCTTAACCAAGCTTGGGCACGGTCGGCGCATGGAGAGGCGCGATCTATCCCCGTACCAGCTCTGGCTGATCTGCATTGCCACCGGTTTGACCTATTTCGCCTGTGGCGTGTTCACCCTGGAATTGACGAAGGGCACGGGCGGAATCGCCTTCATCTGGCCTGCGAGCGGCGTAGCCGTGGCTGCGATGAGCGTGATCTGGCCGGCTTTTCGGTATCGCCTCGCCCTGTGCATCGGGGTCGCCAGCTGCGCAGCCAATCTGCTCGAAGGCACGCCGCTGCTGGGCAGTGTCGGATTTACCGTGGCCAATGTCGCGGAATGCCTCATCGCATCGCATTACATCCTTCGCGGGACGGCCGGACTGCCCGCCTTCGACAGCCGGCTGGGCCTGATCGCTTTCGGCAAGGGAACGCTGATCGCCGGCTTGACCAGCGCGACGATCGCGACCTCGACCGTCGTCGGTTCGGCAGAGCTGGTGCCGTTCTTTGCGGCGTGGTTCTCCACCGTCGTACTGGGGATCCTGATCGTCACCCCGCTGCTGGTTGAACTGTTCGTGCCGTTCGTGTTCCCCGCAAAGCGTCGAACCGGATCACGATCGGTCGCCTATGCGGTCGTGATCGCCCTGGCCGCCATCGCAGGGTTCGCCGCCTTCGCGCAGACCGCGTTTCCGCTGCTGTTCCTGGCGCTCGCGACCGTCATCCTCGCTTCCTTCGCGGCGGGAGTCGGCGGCGCGGTGCGTGCCGTGTTCATCATCGCCATCATGGGGAGCGTGATGACGAGCCATCAGCTCGGTCCCATCAATTCGATCGGGGCCGACATTCAGGGGCGGGTGATCTATCTGCAATTCTTCCTGCTCACTCTGCTTGCCTGCGGCCTCCCGACTGCGGCGCTCCTGTCGGAATCACGCCGTAGCGCCGCCCTGCTCGCAGAACAGAACCGCTTGCTCGCCATGGCGGAAAGGACGGCGAAGGTCGGCCATTGGCAGCTGGAGATAGGTGCGGAAGAGGTGTTCTGGTCGCAAGAGGTCTTCCGTATCCACGGGCTGGAAGTGACGGACGCGATGGTCCCGCTGGAAAACGCGATCACGGCTTATCACGAGGACGACCGGCCGATAGTGGAGAAGGCGATCGAACAGTCCCTCGCGACCCGCGATCCCTATTTCTTCCAGGCACGACTTGTCCTGCCCGACGGCACGATGCGTCGTGTCGAATGTCACGGAATCGTGGAGGTGCAGGACGACGAACCGGTGGCGATGTTCGGCACCATCGTGGACGTGACGGAAAAGGCGGAGGCGATAGACCAGCTCGAAGCCGTGCGGCGATCCGCGGAACGTCAGGCGGAACACGCGCTCAAGCTGGCCGAGACCGACCAGCTGACGGGTATCGCCAATCGTCGCAAGCTTATCGCGCGGCTGGACGAACAGGTGGGCGAAGCCCGGGCGATGAAGGCCCCGCTCTCTTTCGTCATGTTCGATGTCGACAATTTCAAGTCGATCAACGACACTTACGGCCATCCGGAAGGGGACGCCGTGCTGGTCCGCATCGCACAGATCGCCGCGTCGTGCCTGCGCAAGGGAGACCTGGTGGGGCGGCTTGGCGGGGAGGAATTCGGCGTGATCCTGCCCGGAACCGATCTCGAAATCGCCTCCAACGTCGCCGAGCGCATCCGGTCGCAGATCGCGGCCAAAGCCGGTCGGGGACGCCCCACCGGCCCGATATCGGTCAGTCTGGGCGTTGCCGAACTGAAGGAAGGCGGTACCGCCGAAACCCTGCTGGGAGCAGCCGATCTCGCTTTGTACGAGGCGAAGGCCAGCGGGAAGAACTGCTACCGGCTGGCGGCCTGACCGCCGGGACGGCGTTCAGCTCGCGCTGACGCTCAGAAAATCGGGCTTGGGCCCGTTCCATTCGCCCGCAGGCACGGAACCTTCATCGTCCCGGTCGTTCCTGCCGCCGCGGCTGGACCCGCGCCTAGTATCATTGCCCCTGTCGGAACGACGGGGTTTCGCAGCTTCGTCGCGAGGACGGTCTTCCCTTTCGGGGCGCTCGCGCTTCTCTCTCGTGGCGCGACGCGGTTTCGTAGCTTCGGCTTCCGAAGCATTGCCCTGCTCCTTCAGCTCGACGCGGACGTCGTCCTTGCCGAACACGGGAATGGCGTTGCCGGTGAGCTTCTCGACATTCTCGATCGCCTCGGCATCCTCGGGCGTGACGAACGTAAACGCCCGCCCCTTGGCACCCGCGCGGCCCGTTCGACCGATCCGGTGAACGTAAT
Organism: Erythrobacter sp. 3-20A1M; assembly: GCF_018636735.1. Lineage (NCBI taxonomy): Bacteria > Pseudomonadati > Pseudomonadota > Alphaproteobacteria > Sphingomonadales > Erythrobacteraceae > Erythrobacter > Erythrobacter sp. 3-20A1M. Next base: position 219,652 of record NZ_CP045200.1, read on the forward strand.
CGTCGGGATGCCACGGCGTGTCGAAATTGAAGACGTGGCTCACGCCCTTCACGTCCAGGCCGCGGGCCGCGACGTCGCTGGCGACGAGGATGTTGACTTCCCCCGCCTTGAACCGGTCGAGTTCGCGGATACGGCTGGTCTGGTCCATGTCGCCGTGGATTTCCCCGCTGGCAAAACCGTGCTGCTGCAGGCTCTTGTTGAGCTCGCGCACCGTGGTCTTGCGGTTGGAGAACACGATCGCCGTATCGACGTGGTCGTGGGCGAGCAGCCAGCGCAGCGTTTCGCGCTTCTGCCGCTGGCCGACCATCACCTTGAACGCGGTGATGTCCTTGTTGGTGGTCGCCGCGCGGCTGACCTCGATCCGTTTGGGATCGTCAAGGAACTTCTTCGCCAGCTTCTCGATCGGCGGCGGCATGGTGGCGGAAAACAGCATGGTCTGCCGCGTTTCGGGCAGCTTCGAACAGATGAACTCGATATCGGGGATGAACCCCATGTCGAGCATCCGGTCCGCCTCGTCGATCACCAGCAGCTCGCACCCGTTGAGGAGGATCTTGCCCCGCTCGAACAGGTCCATCAGGCGGCCCGGCGTCGCGATCAGCACGTCGACGCCCTCGTCCAGTGCCTTCACCTGGTCGCCCATCTGCACGCCGCCGATCAGCAGCGCGAGCGTGAGGTCGTGATTGACGCCGTATTTTTCGAAGTTTTCCGCGACCTGCGCCGCCAGTTCGCGCGTCGGCGCCAGGATCAGGCTGCGCGGCATACGGGCGCGCCGCCGACCGTGATTGAGGATGTCGATCATCGGCAGCACGAAACTGGCGGTCTTGCCCGTCCCGGTCTGGGCGATGCCGATGATGTCCTTCATCATCAGGACCGGCGGGATCGCCTGTTCCTGAATCGGCGTAGGCGTGTCGTATCCGGCGGCCTCGACCGCCTTCAGCAATTCATCAGAGAGGCCGAGATCGGCAAACTTCATCCAAATGTCCGGAAAAATGCGGAACCGAACCCGGTTCCTCTTTCATATCCCGCGCCCATCGCCGCAAAGCCGCGAGTTGTCAAGGGAAGCGGTGCCCGCTCCCGGTCAATCGGAGACGGGGACCAGTCGCCCGAGATGCGCTATCTGGCAGCTCGCCCCGTTGCGGGACTGAAGCCGGTCGCGCCGGATGCACAGCTTGCCGTCCTTGTTCGGCTCCACATAGAATCCGGAATAGAAGTCGCGGGCGCTGCAAGACCCCTCGAGCCGGGCGGTGAACATCGACCGGTCCCGGGTGTAGAGCAACAGCTGGTCCGCCCCGTTCACGCGCACACCGACCAGCGAAGCCATGGGAATGCAGCCGCTCGTCTTGCGCTCTTCCCATCGCGTGTTGCGCTGTCGCCGCTGAATTTCCGCGACGGCGCTTTGCATTTCCGGTGTTCGCGGAGAGATCCGGATGGTGATCCTCTGTTCGATACGGACCTGGTGAGCGTCCGGGCGAAGGACAGCGGATAGAGGAAACCGATTGGCTGGCGGCGTCGGCTCGTCCGCCCGCGCTTCCGGCGATTTCGCAAAGCCCGGGGCGTCGGTTTCGTCCGTTTCCGCATGGCCGGAAAACGGCGCAGCGGGCAGGAGGAACACGAGGGGGGCGAGAAATGCGGCGAAAGTCGTCATTCTAACCCGGTCCGTCCGTCTTGCTCGAAAGGTCTGTGCGCGGATAGTGCGTTGCCGATACCCCCACGGACCGGAACGACGCCATGATAGCGCCCGGATTTGAATGGCGGCTTAATTGGCGCAAAGCGCTGGCGATGGCAGGGCAGCCTGTGGCATGGGAATTGATATGAGCGAAATCGAACAGTTTCTGCAACAGGCGTCCGACCTCCTCGGGGCCAAGGGCTTCACCCGCGATGCGCAGGATATGGCGCCGTGGCTCACCGATTGGCGGGGACGGTTCAGTGGTAGCGCGCTCGCCCTCGCCTCCCCTGCAAATACGGCAGAGGTTGCCGAACTGGTGAAGCTGTGCGCGCGCCACGGCGTGCCCATCGTGCCCCAGGGCGGCAATAGCGGCATGTGCGGCGGCGCCACCCCCGACGATAGCGGGCACGCGATCCTGCTTTCCCTGCGACGCATGAACGCGATCCGCGACCTCGATACCGAATCCGGGCAGGTGGTCTGCGAAGCGGGCGTCATCCTGCAAACCCTGCACGAGCGGGTGGAGGCGGAGGGGCTGCGCTTCCCCCTCACTCTCGGCGGGAAAGGCTCTGCCACGGTGGGCGGCCTCATTTCCACCAATGCCGGTGGCACGCAGGTTCTGCGCCACGGTTCGATGCGCGCGCAGGTGCTGGGAATAGAGGCGGTGATGCCCGATGGTCAGGTGTTCTCCGCCCTCACCCCGCTCAAGAAGGACAATCGCGGCTTCGATCTGAAGCAGATGCTGATCGGGTCGGAAGGGACGCTGGGGATTGTCACGGCCGCCACGCTGGCCCTGCAACCCGCGATCGCGGAGCGGCGGGTCATCTGGGCGGGCGTGTCGTCGCTGGAGGCGGCTCGCACCTTGCTCGTGCATTGCCAGCGCGCATGCGGAGACGCGCTGGAGGGGTTCGAAGTCGTGTTGCAGGAAACGCTCGACGATGTCGTCGCACACCTATCGGATGCGCGCCCGCCGTTGGAGGACCGCCATGCATGGCACGCACTGATCGAACTGGTCGCGACAGGGGCCGATGCGGATCGCCTCGGCGAACTGGCGGAAACCGTGCTGATGGATGCGCTGGAACACGACCTGCTAGAAGACGCGGTGATCGCGGCGAACGAAAGCCAGGCCGAATATTTCTGGCTGCTGCGCGATTCGATCGCCCCGGCGGAGCGGGAGAAGGGGCCGGCGGTCCAGCACGATATCTCCGTGCCGGTAGACCGGATGCCCGCCTTCGTTACCGAAGCGGTCGCCAAGGTGGAAGCCGCCTGGCCGGGAACGCAGGCCATCGCTTTCGGCCATCTGGGCGATGGCAACGTGCACTTCCACGTCATCGCCCCACCCGGCGTGGAGCCGATGGAATGGATGACCGGCGACGGGAAGGAGATCAGTTCTCAGGTGTACGAACTGGTGACGCAATGGAGCGGGTCGCTCAGCGCCGAACACGGCATTGGCCAGCTCAAGCGCGAAGATTTCGCCCGGCTCGGCGACCCCGTCGCCCTGTCGATGCTGCGGCAGGTCAAGCAGGCGCTCGATCCGGCGGGCCTGATGAATCCGGGCAAACTGGTGCCGCTTGCACCGGCGCAAGCGAACTCCTAAAGCCCTCCCGCCCTTCGACCGCGCCCCTCGGGGTTTTCGCGATCGATCCCGCTTCAGCTTTTTCGGAGATGACCGATGGCCAGTGCGCCGCAGCCCAATCTGCCCCTGTTCTACAAAGATCTGATGCCGCTCAATTCGCGCGATCACGCGCAATACAAGACGCGGCAGACCGAGACTGCCTCGTGGCTGGTCGGGCAGCACGCAATCCCGCTGACCTCCGACGAGTTCGTGCCGGCCAGCCGCCATTTCCCGATCATCTTTTCGTCGGGCGATGCGCCTCTTCCGCTCGCTCTGATGGGTCTGAACGAAGGCGTGAATACCTTCGTCGACGATAGCGGAAAGGTGACCGAGCCGGTCTACATTCCGGCCTATATCCGCCGCTATCCCTTCATGCTCGCCCGGCTTCAGCCGGACAGCGAAGATCTGTCGCTGTGCTTCGATCCGACCTCCGACCTGGTGGGCGAAGATGCCGGTGGCGAGGCGGTGTTCGACGGCGAAGGCAAGCCGACCGAGGCGACCCAGGGCATTCTGGAATTCTGCCAGCAGTTCGAAGAGGCGGGGATGCGCACGCAGAACTTCATCGCTGCGCTCAAGGAAAACGACCTGCTGATCGATGGCGAAATCGGGATCGAGGAAGCCAGCAATCCCGGCAAGCCGTTCGTCTATCGCGGTTTTCAGGTGGTCGATCAGAACAAACTGCGCGAACTCGCGCCCGAGCGGCTGAAGGAATGGAACGAGAACGGCATTCTGCAGCTGATCTACGCCCATCTTTTCTCGGTCGATCTGATGCGCGTTATCTTCGCGCGGCAGGCGCAGCAGGGCAAGAAACCCGTCATGCCCGACGCGGCGACCGCCGAACTGCAGAATTGACGCGATAAAGCGAAACCGATTTGCGGTCGATGGGGACTTGATCCGCGACCCGCAATTCCCCACATATGGAGCAGCCCGGCAGCGCTCCCCTCATGGCTTGTCCGGGCCGGGTGCATTCGATGCACCCCCTCCCTGAACCTTGGCCACCCCGTGCATCGCACGGGGTGGTTTTTTATGTGCCATCTGAACGAGTGCATCGCACGGCAGCAGTCTTCTATGGGTTATTCGGCCGCCTCGGCACTGCGACCGCCGCTCTGCTGGCGATTGAGCTCGTCCGCCAGAGCGCGCACCATTCCGGCCAGCAGCCGCGCGGTCATGGGCATGCGAGCGCTCAATCCTTCCCCCCGCCGGTCGAGATAGAGGGTGCGGCACACCTCCACTTGCAACGCGTGGATGTCGAGCGAAGGTCGCCCGTGCCGATCTAGGACGTAACCCCCCGCATAGGGGCGATTATGCGCGACGGGTCGATCCTTCCCGGAGAGATATCCGATCGCAGTGGCGCTGATCATCGGATCGCAGGATGCACCGAATCGATCGCCGAGCACGAACTCGGCCGTCACGTCCGACGGATGGCGGCGGCGCAGCGGCGGCATCGAATGCAGATCGACCAGCAGCGCCGCCCCCCACCGCGTCCGGATGTCGCGCAGGATCGTGGCGACCGCCGCGTGATAGGGTGCGTGTATGGCGGCGATCCGGTCGTCCAGTTCCGCGCTGCTCAGCCGGTCCCGCCAGATCTCCCCGATGCCGGAAATGCGCCGGGGCACGAGCCCCAGCCCGGTGCGCGCGCGGCGGTTGGCAAGCGAATGCTGCTTGCCCGCGGGCTTCTCCCCGCTCACCATCGTCCAGTCCATGTCGTCCGGCGCGCGGTTGAGGTCGAGCATCGCGCGCGGCGCGTTCGCCGCGATCAGCACCGCGCCCGTCTGGTTCGCGACCTCCTCGGCCAGCCGATCGACATAGCGATCCTCCAGCCGCAGCTTCGTGGCATCGGGCACCCGCATGCGCTCGCTCAACGCCTCGGGATAGGCGCGCCCGCCATGGGGCGCGGCGATCAGGACCGGCAGCGCGGGGCGATCGGGCGACACCACGCGGAAAGCGGGCGTATCGAGGCCCGGAACCCTTCCGGTCTCGATCACGAATGCGATCGCCCGGTCCGCCGGAAAAGGATTGAGGTGCCGTCCATCTGCAGCAGGCTGTACCGCCGCGGGCCGGATGTCAAAACAGGTTTTCGCGCGCCCCGGGACAGGATTTTTTAAGGGAGCGGTGCTATCGGCATCAGCCATGAATGCTCCCCCCCTTCCCCGCCGAATCCTGCTCGCCGAAGATGACGAGGCCATGCGCACCTACCTGTCCCGCGCCCTGATCAAGGCCGGATACGAAGTCGAAAGCGTCGATCGCGGAACCGCCGCGATCCCGCTTCTGGAAGAGGGCGAGTTCGACCTGCTTTTGTCCGACATCGTAATGCCGGAAATGGACGGGATCGAACTGGCGCAGCGCTGCAACGAGGTCAGCCCCGGCACGAAGGTGATGTTCATCACCGGCTTCGCCGCCGTGACGCTGAAGGCGCAGGCCGACCAGCCGCGCGCCAAGATCCTGTCCAAGCCGTTTCACCTGCGCGATCTGGTGCTCGAGGTGGATCGCGTGTTCGAGACCGAGCGACAGGCCTCGCTTTAAGGGTTGCGCGCCCATTCGGGCGTCGCTAAACGCCGCCTCCTTCGCGGGGCTGACCCGCGCAGGGCCGACGGTTCGGGCGTATAGCTCAGTGGTAGAGCACTGTGTTGACATCGCAGGGGTCGGAAGTTCAACTCTTCCTACGCCCACCATCGGCAAGCAAGACCCCGCCGGGCCCCGCGCCCCGCGGGGTTTTTCTTTGCTTTCGTGCTGCGTGCCCCCTCGCCTTGCCCTCGCGCGCCGCTCTGCTAAAGCCCGCCCGCAAGAGACAACTTCAGACAAGCGGACAGGCGAAACATGGCAAAAATTCAGGTCAAGAACCCCATCGTCGAACTCGACGGCGACGAAATGACGCGGATCATCTGGGAATGGATTCGCGAGCGGCTGATCCTCCCCTATCTCGACGTCGACCTGAAATATTACGACCTGTCGATCCAGAAGCGCGACGAGACCGAGGACCAGATCACGGTCGATGCCGCGAACGCGATCAAGGAACACGGCGTCGGCGTGAAATGCGCCACCATCACCCCCGACGAAGCGCGGGTCGAAGAATTCAGCCTCAAGAAGATGTGGGTCAGCCCCAACGGCACGATCCGCAACATCCTGGGCGGCGTGGTCTTCCGCGAGCCGATCGTGATCGACAACGTTCCGCGGCTCGTGCCCGGCTGGACCGATCCCATCGTGGTCGGCCGCCACGCCTTCGGCGACCAGTACCGGGCGAAGGACACGCTGATCCCCGGCAAGGGCAAGCTGCGCCTGGTCTTCGAAGGGGAGAACGGCGAGAACATCGACATCGACGTGTTCGAATTCCCGAGCTCGGGCGTCGCCATGGCGATGTACAACCTCGACGATTCGATCCGCGACTTCGCCCGCGCCAGCATGAACTACGGGCTCGACCGCGGCTGGCCGGTCTACCTGTCGACCAAGAACACCATCCTCAAGAAGTACGACGGTCGCTTCAAGGACCTGTTCCAGGAGGTGTTCGACAATGAATTCAAGGACAAGTTCGACAAGGCTGGCATCACCTACGAACACCGCCTGATCGACGACATGGTCGCCTCCGCCCTCAAGTGGAACGGCAAGTTCGTCTGGGCCTGCAAGAACTACGACGGCGACGTGCAGTCCGACACCGTGGCGCAGGGGTTCGGCTCGCTCGGCCTGATGACTTCCGTTCTGATGACGCCCGACGGCAAGACGGTCGAGGCCGAGGCGGCGCACGGCACCGTCACCCGCCACTATCGCCAGCACGAGCAGGGCAAGGCGACCAGCACCAATCCGATCGCCAGCATCTTCGCCTGGACCCGCGGCCTGATGTATCGCGGCAAGTTCGACGACACCCCCGAAGTGGTGAAGTTCGCCGAAACGCTGGAGCGCGTGTGCGTCCAGACGGTGGAAAACGGCCAGATGACGAAGGATCTCGCGCTGCTCATCGGCCCCAACCAGGCATGGCTCACCACCGAGCAGTTCTTCGAGGCGATCGTGACCGGCCTCGAGAAGGAAATGGCCAACTGGAGCTGAGCCCGCCGCCATTTCGAGCAATTGCGAAGGCCGCCATTCCGAAAGGGACGGCGGCCTTCGTCTTGTCTGACGCTTAGTCGCGTGGGCGTTCGCGCGCGATGAACTCGAGCTCGTGCTGCGCCACGGCGTTGTCAGGGTCGTGATCGAGGCTCTTGCGATAGGCCGCCTCCGCCTCGTCCCAGCGCTTGAGGTCGATTAGCGCATACCCGATTCCGCGCTGCGCCACTGCGCTCCAGTGCTCTTTATCGATCTCGTCGGCCAGTAGCTCCAGCGCATCGATAACCTGTCGATACTGCGCGAGAGCCTCCTCAGGCCGGCCCGACTGTGCGAGCACGTATCCGTATTCGGCGTGGTATTGAGGCCAGAAGGGCGCATACCTCGTAAGGCTACCCATCAACTCCATCGCTTGCGCGCGGCGGCCCAATTCCTCCAACGCATAGGCGCGATAGAAGAGGAGGTTGCATGGTGCCGCGTTTCGCACAATCGTGCCCTGCCCATCGGGATCGGGGAGCGCGGCATACAGTACTGCTTCGACGTCCGAATGCGCGCACAGGACCCTGCGACCCTCGCTGTCCTCCAGCGGAGGGCTATGCGCGATAGCCTCGTCCGCCAAGCGTAGCAGGTCGGCGAACCGCCGCTCACGTAGAGCGCCGCTCATCGCGTCCCAATCAGGCGAAAAAGTCTCGTCCTGCGCTGCTGCAGCCGCAGGCGTGACAGCCGTCGCGATCAGTAAAGCGGCAGCCAGCGCCCTCGATATGATACCCATTTCAAATCCCCCTAAGAACCGCGCCAGAGCCTATCCAGCGCATCGGACTGGCGCAATTCCCTACGCGGCCCCGCGTGACTCGCAGGCCCCGCAGGGCTAGGGAGCGCCGAAAGCCAAACATCCACCGGAATTACCACATATGACCGAAACGCGCCGCAAGGCCCGCCTCGAAGTTCGCCAGGCCCAGATGAAGGACGTTCGCGGGATCGCGGACCTGATCCGCCGGTCCTATTCCGAACTGCCGCCCTACACCCATGGGGAAATTCGCGGGCAGCTGAACAATTACCGCGAAGGGTGCTTCGTCGCGAAGCTCGACGGCAAGCTGGTCGGCTACTGCGCCTCGATGCGCCTGTCCGAACGGCTCGCCTTCTCGGATGCCACCTGGGACGAGATCACCGGCAACGGCTTCGGCAGCCGCCACAACGCGAAGGGCGAGTGGCTCTACGGTTACGAGATGTGCGTCGATCCCAAGGTGCGCGGCACCCGCATCGGGCGGCGGCTGTACGAAGAACGCCGCGCGCTGGCCGAGCGGCTCGACCTGTCGGGCATCGTCTTCGGGGGGCGGATGCCCGGCCTCGCCCGGGCGATGCGGCGCAAGACCAACAATGCCTCGGGGCCGGAGGATTACCTCGCCAAGGTCGTCGATTCGAAAATCCACGACCCGGTCCTGCGTTTCCAGCTCGCCAACGGGTTCGAGGCGAAGGGCATCATCTCCGGCTACCTGCCGGAGGACAAGCCGTCGAAAGCCAATGCGGTGCGCATGGTGTGGCGCAATCCCTATGTAGACAGCGACGCTCCGCCAAAGCACCGCGTCCCGCGCGACGTCGAAAGCGTCCGGATCGCGACCTGCCAGCTGCAGGCGCGCGCGGTCACCGGCTTCGACGAGTTCATGCGCCACGTCGAATATTTCGTCGACGTTGCATCGGACTACGAATCCGATTTCATCGTCTTTCCCGAACTCTTCACGCTGATGCTGCTGTCGGCGGAAGAGAAGGAACTGAGCCCGCTGGAGGCGATCGAGGCGCTCAGCCGCTACACGCCGAAGATCCGCACCCGGCTTTCGGAAATGGCGTTGAACTACAATATCAACATCATCGGCGGCAGCCATCCGACCCGGATGGACGATGGCGACATCCACAACGTCGCCTATGTCTGCCTGCGCGACGGTTCGATCCATTCGCAGGAGAAGATCCACCCGACGCCGAACGAGGCCTATTGGTGGAACATCAAAGGCGGCGACAGCATCGATGCGATCCCGACGGACTGCGGCCCCATCGGCGTCCTGATCTGTTACGACAGCGAGTTTCCCGAACTGGCCCGTCGGCTGGTGGACGAAGGTGCGCGGATCATCTTCATCCCGTTCTGCACCGACAGCCGCCAGGGCTACATGCGCGTGCGCTATTGCGCGCAGGCCCGCGCGATCGAAAACCAGTGCTTCACCGTTCTGTCGGGCAATGTCGGCAATCTGCCTAATGTCGGAAACATGGACATCCAGTACGCGCAAAGCTGCATCCTGACGCCCTGCGACTTCCCCTTCGCGCGCGACGGCATCGCGGCCGAGGCGAGCGAGAATGTAGAGACCTGACGATCAGCGACGTGAACCTCGCCGATTTGAGCTGGGCGCGCGCGGAAGGCACGGTGCAGAACCTCGCCGACCGGCGCTTCGACCTCTACCGCATCGAATGGGACAAGCGTGTCGGACAGGTCAGCGAGCGGATCGGCGAAGCCGCCGCGGAGAGCGCGGCGGCGGATTCCAAGCCGCACGGTCCGCGCTCGCCGGGTGGGGGTTAGCAGAAGGTCGCGCGCGACTTTCGCATTCGACGGGGGGCGCGGTGGAACGCGCGAAGCCAGCTTTCCTACCGGGGCGACGGTGTGGCATTCCATGTACATGCCAGCTGCCAATTCGAACCGTGCCGATAACCGCTACCCACGCTCGGTGTATTGCGATCGCGTTGGCGATCAAGCACCCTCGGCGGAAGGTCACACCCGGCTGCGCCTACCTATCCGTAATGCACTGACGCCGCTGCGCTTTTGTCTAAAGTCACACTTTTCAAACGGCGATTGTGCGTTCCATTGTCCTGTCCCCCATTCGGTTGGCGGTATCCGCCGCACGACGCGACGAGGCCATAGCGCGGATGCGCCTCCCGTTGGGGCGGGACGTCGGGGCCGCCGCGTGACATCCGCGTCGCTCGGAGATAGGCGGTAACGATGGCCGGAGATCTCGCCCCCTCACCCGAACTCGCCGATGCGCTCGTGATCCTCGGCGCAGCGGGAATCGTGATCCCGGTCTTCGCCCGGTTCCGCATCACCCCCGTGATCGGCTTCATCCTGGTCGGTATCCTCGTCGGACCGTACGGGCTGGGCCAGTTCGCGTTCGAGAACCGATGGCTCGGCTACATAACCATCGACAATCCGGAGAATCTGGAGCCCTTCGCAGAGTTCGGCATCATCCTGCTGCTGTTCACGATCGGGCTGGAGCTTTCCTTCGACCGATTATGGAAGATGCGCCGCCTCGTCTTCGGGCTCGGGGCGATGGAGTTGATCATCATCGGCAGCGTCATCGCGATCGTGCTGGCGATGATGGGACAATACTGGACCGGTGCGCTGGGGCTGGGGCTGGCGCTGGCGCTGTCCTCCACCGCCATCGTGCTGCCGATTTCGGGCACCTCCTCCTCGGTCGGGAAGGCAGCGCTTTCCATGCTGCTGTTCGAGGATATCGCGATCGTCCCGATCATCTTCCTGCTCGGCGCGCTTGCCCCCTATGCGCAGGCGGATGGGCTGTCGGGCATCTGGGATACGCTATGGCAAGGCGCGGCGGTGATCGCGGCCCTGCTGATTTTGGGCCGTTTCGGCCTCCCCCGCCTGTTCGCGCAGGCCGCCCGCACCAAGAGCCCCGAACTGTTCCTTGCCGCCAGCCTGCTGGTGGTGATCGGCGCGAGCCTCGCCACTGCCGCCACCGGCCTGTCGCCGATCGTGGGCGCGCTGATCGCCGGATTGCTGATCGCCGAAACCGAGTTCCACGGCGAGGTCGAGACGATCATGGAGCCGTTCAAGGGCCTCGCGCTGGGCGTATTCCTGCTGACCGTGGGCATGAGCATCGACTTGGTCAGCATCTGGGAGAACTTCGGCCCGATCATGCTCGCGGTGGTCCTCGTCCTTTCGTTCAAGGCACTCGTCACCGGCGTGTTGCTGCGCCTGATGGGGGCGCGCCGCAGCACTGCGACCGAGACGGGGATCCTGATGGCGAGCCCGTCGGAAACCACGCTGATCGTGCTCAGCGCTGCGGGCTCGGCCATGCTGATCCAGCCCGGCACCGCTGCGTTCTGGCAGATCGTGACCGCCATCGGGCTCACCATCACGCCCGTTCTGGCGATGATCGGACGCCTGGTGGGGCGGCATGTCGATCCCTCGCCCGTGGTGGAAGATGCGCTGGAGGACGATGCGCCACGCGTGTTCATCATCGGGGCGGGCCGCGTCGGGCGCCTGGTCGCGGACATGCTGGTCGCGCACGGCAAGCCCTATCTGGCGATCGATTCGGACGCCGACCTGATCGAGCGCGCACGCCGGGACGGCTATCGCGCCCTGTTCGGCAATGCGGCCCGCACGCGGACGCTGGAGGCGATGGATCTGGGCTCCGCCGCCGCGGTCGTCCTCACCATGGATCAGCCGGTGCTTGCGCAGCGCATCACCACCAAGCTGCGTCAGACGTTTCCCGACCTCCTCATCGTCGCCCGGGCGCGGGACAGCGAACACGCCGGCGCGCTGTACCGTGCAGGGGCGAGCCATGCGGTGCCCGAGACGCTGGAAAGCTCGCTCCAGCTGTCCGAAGCGGTGCTGACCGATATCGGCGTCGCCATGGGACCGGTGATCGCCAGCATTCATGAGAAACGCGACGAATTCCGGGCCAAAATTCAGCACGAGGGCGCGCTCGATCACACGCCCAAATTGCGGACCTCATCCGCGAACGGCTGATTTTTCGAGAACTTTCGCCCGCCCCACACATTGATGGGGAAAAGGAGAAATCATGTCCGATCAAGACCCGACCAAGCCCATCCCGAACGACGAGAAGTTCAAGCCGCAAAACGTGGCCGAACCGGGCGCGCAGACCGAGCCTCCCGCTCGCGACGGGGACAAACCTGCCGATACCGGCGGGCGCGACGTGCCCAAGGGCAGCCAGCAGAAGATCGGTCGCAAGACCGGCGGGGCACGCTAGCTCCGCAACGATAGGGTCAGGCGGCGAGCGCCTCGCGCACAGCGGCGAGCGCCGCCTCGCCCTTCGATCCATCCGGGCCGCCGCCTTGCGCCATGTCGGGGCGGCCGCCACCACCCTTCCCGCCAAGCTCGCTCACTCCAACGCGAACCAGCGCCACCGCATCGAACCGGTCAGTGAGGTCTTTGGTAACCGCAACCGCGAACGCCGCCTTGCCATCGTTGACAGCGCAGATCGCCGCGATGCCCGAACCGATACGCTGCTTCTCCTGATCGAGTAGCCCGCGCAGCTCCTTGGCTTCCAAGCCGTCGATCACCTGACCGCTGAAGGTTACGCCGGCAACCGTTTCGTCGGCCTTCGCCGCCGCTGCGCCGCCCCCGCCCAGGGCCAGCTGCTTCTTCGCGTCGGCCAGTTCCTTCTCGAGCCGCTTGCGCTCGTCCAGCAGCGCGGTAACCCGCTCGGCGACCTCTTCCGGATTGGTACGCAACGCGCTCGCCGCTTCCTTGAGCGCATCCTCGCGGTCGACGAGCCAGCGACGCGCCGCCTCTCCGGTCAGCGCTTCGATCCGGCGCACACCCGAACTGACCGCACTTTCCGACACGATCCGGAACAACTGGATATCGCCGGTCGCCTCGACATGTGTGCCACCGCACAGCTCGACCGAATAATTGCGACCGCCCTCGCCCGCCCGGCCCATCGATAGCACGCGAACTTCTTCGCCATACTTCTCACCGAACAGCGCCAGCGCACCCGCGGCGACTGCGTCGTCGGGAGACATCAGGCGTGTGGAGACGGTTTCGTTCGCCCGGATTTCCGCATTCACCTCCTCTTCGACGGCAGCGATGTCCTCTGCCGTCAACGGCTTGGGATGCGAGAAATCGAACCGCAGACGATCTTCCGCCACGAGCGATCCTTTCTGCGTCACATGATCGCCCAGCCGGTGGCGCAACGCGGCATGCACAAGGTGCGTGGCCGAATGGTTCGCCCGCACGCGTGCGCGGCGCTCGGCATCGACCTCGAGATGCACCGTATCGCCCGGCCGGACAGAACCTGCGACAACGGTGCCTTCGTGCGTGTGCAGGCGACCAAGGGGTTTACCCGTGTCGGTAACTTCGATCCTCAACCCCTCAGGAGTCGTGATGGTCCCGGTGTCCCCCGACTGACCGCCGCTTTCACCGTAAAAGGGCGTTTGGTTCGCGAGCACGGTTACCGTATCGCCTTCTTTCGCCTCTTCGACTTCCGTGCCGTCCCGGATCAGCGCGACGACACGACCCTCGCCGCTGGTCGCGGCGTAGCCGGTGAATTCGGTGGCTCCTTCGCGCTCGGCGATATCGAACCATAGCTCGCTGTCGGCGGCCTGCCCGCTACCCTTCCACGCGGCGCGCGCGGCGGCCTTCTGCTGCGCCATGGCAGCGTCGAAGCCCGCATTATCGACCGCAATGCCGCGGGTGCGCAGCGCGTCTTCGGTCAGATCATAGGGAAAACCGTAGGTGTCGTAGAGCTTGAACGCGGTCCCCCCGTCCAAGGTATCGCCCTTTCCCAGGCTCTCGGTCGCTTCGTCGAGCAGGCGAAGGCCCTTCTCCAGCGTCTGACGGAACCGCGTCTCCTCGCGCTCGAGTACTTCGCGGATGAGCGCTTCGCCGCGCGACAGCTCGGGATAGGCTTGGCCCATCTCGGTTACGAGTGCGGGGACGAGCCGGTGCATCAGCGGCTCGGCCGAGCCGAGCAGATGCGCGTGGCGCATCGCGCGACGCATGATGCGGCGCAACACATAACCGCGCCCCTCGTTAGATGGCAGCACCCCATCGGCGATAAGGAAGCTGGTCGAGCGCAGATGATCCGCGATCACCCGGTGGCTGGCGGTGTTGCCGCCCTCGGCAGCGACGCCAGTCAGATTTTCGCTCGCCGCTATCAGCGCTTTGAACGTGTCGGTATCGTAATTGTCGTGGACGCCCTGCATCACCGCGGCGATGCGTTCGAGCCCCATGCCGGTATCGATGTTCTTGTTCGGCAGATCGCCGACGATCTCTCCAGCCACCTGCTCATGCTGCATGAACACGAGGTTCCAGATCTCGATGAAGCGGTCGCCATCCTCATCGGGCGATCCGGGCGGTCCGCCTGGAATATCCTCGCCATGGTCGTAGAATATCTCCGAGCATGGACCGCACGGTCCGTCGTCGCCCATCGCCCAGAAATTGTCCTTGGTCGCGATGCGGACAATGCGATCTTCGGGCAGACCGGCGATCTTGCGCCACAGTTCGAACGCTTCGTCGTCGGTGTGATAGACCGTTGCCAACAGCTTCTCGGGGCCCAGGCCCCATTCCTTCGTCAGCAGCGTCCAAGCATGCTCGATTGCCTGTGCCTTGAAATAGTCGCCGAAGCTGAAGTTGCCCAGCATCTCGAAGAAGGTGTGGTGGCGTGCGGTGTAGCCGACATTATCGAGATCGTTGTGCTTGCCACCGGCGCGCACGCATTTCTGCGCGCTGGTGGCGGTCGGAGCCGGTCGCGGCTCAAGCCCGGTGAACACATTCTTGAACGGCACCATGCCGGCGTTGACAAACATCAATGTGGGATCGTTGTACGGCACCAACGGCGCGCTCGCGATCTCCGTGTGGCCGCGCTTGCCAAAGTAATCGAGAAAGGAACGGCGAATTTCGTTGGTCGACTGCATAAGCGGGGAGGTAAGCGCTCGCGCACGCGGTCACAAGCCGATTCGGCGCGCCTATCGTGCCGGTCGAACTCAGGCGCTAGCGGTGACGATCCAGGCCGCGGCGGAAAAGCGGAACATGGTGCCCTGCCGGTGTTCTGCTACCCAGTCTTCCAGTCGCCTGAGGGAATCATCAAGCGCCTGATGCGATAGAGAGCGGGCTTCGCGCGCAGCCCGGGGAGATGACCTGCAGATAAGAGGCAGCGTCCATGACCGGATCGGATCGGCCGATCACACCGACGGGCTACTGTCTCCCGCATCAAACGCGCCCAAACGGAAAAGCCGGCGCCGCACCATTGGAGCGGTGCGCGCCGGCCTTCCGTTTTTCCGGGCTCGCTGGAATGAGCAGGCCCGCTTGAGGAGCTTGTCGCTCAGTCCTCCGCGTCAGGACCGGTCATCATCTCCTCGGCGACATCGTCGGTCTTGCCACGGATCGCAGCCTCCAGCTTATCGCAAACTTCGGGGTGTTCCTTGAGATAGGTCTTGGCGTTCTCTCGCCCCTGGCCGATCCGGATGCTGTCATAAGAGAACCAGGAGCCGGATTTTTCCACGATCCCAGCCTTTACGCCAAGGTCGAGAATTTCGCCGATCTTAGAAATCCCCTCGCCATACATGATGTCGAACTCGACCTGCTTGAAAGGCGGAGCGACCTTGTTCTTGACCACTTTCACGCGGGTGGAGTTGCCGATGATCTCGTCCCGATCCTTGATCTGCCCGGTGCGGCGGATATCGAGCCGGACCGAGGCATAGAACTTGAGCGCGTTGCCGCCGGTCGTGGTCTCCGGATTGCCGTACATCACGCCGATCTTCATGCGCAGCTGGTTAATGAAGATCACCATGCACTTAGACCGATTGATGGAACCGGTCAGCTTGCGCAGCGACTGCGACATGAGGCGCGCCTGCAGGCCGACATGGCTGTCGCCCATCTCGCCCTCGATCTCGGCCCGCGGCACCAGCGCCGCCACCGAATCGACCACCAGCACGTCGATCGCGTTGGAGCGCACCAGTGTGTCAGTGATCTCAAGAGCCTGCTCGCCCGTATCGGGCTGCGAGACGATGAGTTCATCGATATCGACGCCCAGCTTCTTCGCGTACACCGGATCGAGCGCGTGCTCGGCGTCGACGAAGGCTGCCGTTCCGCCGTTCTTTTGCGCTTCGGCGATGACATGGAGGGCCAGCGTGGTCTTGCCCGAACTTTCCGGCCCGTAAACCTCGATCACGCGCCCCTTGGGCAGGCCGCCGACGCCGAGGGCAATGTCGAGGCCGAGCGAGCCGGTGGAGATCGCCTCCACGTTCATGGCCTCGCGCGAGCCGAGCTTCATCGCCGACCCCTTGCCGAAAGCACGATCGATCTGTGCGAGAGCGGCGTCGAGCGCCTTCTGACGGTCCACGTTGGATTCCTTTTCAACCAGCTTCAGATTGGCGGACATCGCATTGTCTCCCACGCTTTGAAAGGGTGCCGAATTCCTTTTCGACAAAAGCGTTGTACCGCGTTTGTTCTATCAGAACAAGGGGGGAACGAATTTTTCTCTGCGCACCCCGGTCAGACTTCTGCACGCGCGAACCGTAAAACGTCTCCGACCTTCTCGCTGATTTGCTGAACATTGAACGGCTTGGCGATGAAATGCATGTTGGGCACATCGATTTCCGAACGCAATTGCCCTTCGGCGTAGCCGGACATGAAGAGAACCGGCAACCTGGGTTTATGGGCGCGGATAGCACGCACCATGGCAGGCCCGTCCATTCCCGGCATGACGACATCCGACACCACAAGGTCGAACGACTGGTCTCCCCGGCTGACTGCAGCCAGCCCATCCTCGCCATTGGCACAGGCCGTGACCGTATAGCCTGCCCGTGTCAGCGCTCTTTCGGCCACAAGCCGCACCGTATCTTCGTCCTCCACCAGAAGGACCTTGCCCCCTCCCGACCATTCCCTCGCAGGCTCGGAACGCGCGGCTTCCCTTGGTTTGGGAACTTCGCCGCGATGGACCGGGAGATAGATGGTAAACCGTGCGCCCGGGTGAGAACCGGCGCTCGTTACATTGTCTGCGAAGATGAAGCCGCCCGACTGTTTCACGATGCCATAGACGGTCGACAAACCCAGTCCGGTGCCCTTCCCCTGTTCCTTGGTGGTGAAGAACGGCTCGAAAATCTTTCCGAGAATATCGGCCGGAATGCCCCCCCCGGTGTCCTGCACGATGAGGGCGGTATAGTCCGCCACCGGGAGTATCTCCGACCCCATCTTGCGCACGTCCTTCGCGGTCACCTGCCGGGTCGTCATGGTCAAACGACCGGTTCGCCCACCACCCGCCAGCATCGCATCGCGCGCGTTCACGGCGAGGTTCACGATGACCTGTTCCAGCTGACCCGGATCGGCGCGCACCGGTCCCAAATCACGATCGTGACGCACTTCGAGCTCGATCTTCTCGCCGAGCAGGCGCCTCAGCAACTGGCTCACTTCGCTGACCACGTCGGGCAGCTGCAACACCTCCGGCCGCAGCGTCTGCTGACGGCTAAAGGCGAGCAGCTGTCGCGTCAGGCTGGCCGCGCGGTTGGAATTGGTCTTGATCTGCTGGATGTCGTCGTAATCGCCATCACCCGGGGTGTGGCGCAGCAGCATGAGATCGCAATAACCGATGATGGCCGTCAGCACGTTGTTGAAATCATGCGCGACACCGCCGGCGAGCTGCCCGACCGCCTGCATTTTGGTCGCCTGCGCCATCTCTCGCCGCAACTGACCCTCTTCGCGCGAATCGACGAGGCTGATCAGGACTGCGGCCTCGCCCAACCCGCGTACGCCCGCCAAGCCGATAGACACCGGCTCGTCCGGTTCGTGCCGCAATCGGGCGGCGAAATCGCCGCTGTTCACGGAGCCCTTCCCGTAACGGCGTACCGCGTCGGCCAGCGCTGCCTTGTCCTCGCGCACCACGAGATCGGAGGGATATTGCGGCAGTCCCTCCAGCTCGCGCCCGGTTGCCCGCAGGAAAGCCTTGTTGGCAAACAGGAAGCGTCCATCCCGCTCCGTCATCGCGAGACCCATGGGCAATGCACCGAGCAACGCTTCGAGCTGCGGAGTTGCACTGGGCGCGGATATGTCCCCGGTGCCGATACCCACTCCGGCTTCCAACAACAGCATCAGCGAAGGCGCTTCATCTGCCGCAACCGCGCCTTGGGACTCGGTCGAGAGCGGCACGTGCACCAGGCTATGTGATGGCCCCTCCCTACCCTCACGCGCAAAATAGATTCTGTCGCGCTCGTCGCTACGCAACAGCGAGCTAAAATCCTGACCGGCAAGGGTCGCGTTCCGGTCGCCAACCGCCCTCTCGGCAAAGCTCAACGATACGGAGCGGATGATACCATCAGGGCCGACTATCGCCGCTTCGATACCTGCACGGCCCAGGACATTGCCGAATATCCCTGCAACGATTGCAGTTGCCTGGTCGACTGCATCGCGGTCAGAACGCGGGTGGAACCCCCAGACGAGAAAGTCGTCACCCCGCCCGGCACGCTCGGCGACAACTGTCCAGGACTGGCCTTCGTCGTCCAGGGACACCAACGCTTCCGCCCGACCATCCCGCCACGCTTCGCGCGCGAGTCTGGTCAGATCCTCCACGCTTTCGCGAGGCGCGCCGATCGCCGGGGGGGCGCAGGTTCCCCACTTGTCGGCAAAGAGGGCATTGGCACACACCAGTCGGTTGGCCCGATCGGTGATCGCCAAAGGGTGCGCGTGTTTCGCGATCGCCGCCGAAGTAACCGACCAGTCGGGGGGTGCCAGTTCGCTATCGGCACCGCTTTTCCGCCCTCGAATTCCCAGCAGCACCAAGGCCGACAGGGTCGCGAGACCCCCGGCATAGGCCAATGCCAGCAAGGCGGATCCACTCGCTAGCCAGACCAGCGCTATGCTGCCCAACAACGCAAGGACCCAGATCATTCCCTCCTGGCCCGAACCAGAAGCGCTCCGCACCTGAAGGCTCTTCATTCGCCGGCGTCCTGCGCCAGTCGCTCGCTGAGACGGCGTTCCATCGCGCGCAAGCGACGGTTGCGACGCCGCGTCACGACGATGCGCCACAGCAATCCGGAGATCAGATAACCGAGCGCCGCCGATACGATCGCGAGGACCACAAAGCCGAAGACAGTAACGCCGGCGGCTTCGAAAAAGCCACGCAGCGTCTGGAACCCCTCGGTCTCAAGCACCGCACCGCCGATGTGGCTGTCGATCGCCAGCACGCGCGCGCCGAGCCGATTGGCGACTACCACCCAGAAGGGAAACGTGAACGGATTAGTGATGAAGGTGACCGCTGCGGCCAGGGGGACATTGGCCCGGGCCGGCAGCGCCATGAAGGCGGCAAGGAAAATCTGCCCGATCGGCACGATGAAGCCGCAGAACAGACCCAAGGCCACCCCGCGCGGCACCGATCGGCGCGTAAAACGCCACAATTCGGGGCTGAGAAACCGGTGTGCGATCGGCGCGAGCCAGCGATTGCGGGCCAGCTCCTCCCGTTCGGGCATACGGCGCTTCGCCCAGTTCCCGAAACCGGATTCCCCCTCGCCTTTCATGACCAGCCGAGCTTGCACGAGGACCACGCGGCGATCAAACGTTCACGGTGAGAAGGCGAGCAGGCGACCATGGGCGTCGATATGGCGAAAACGCCATCAAAAACCACCCCTGAAACGAGCGAAATTGCTACGCGCGATCAGTTATGGTCGCGCATGATCCGCGCCTTGTCCCGCTGCCAGTCGCGATCCTTCAGATATTCCCGCTTGTCCTGCGCTTGCCGCCCCTTGGCCAGCGCAAGTTCGACCTTCGCCCGACCCTGTCGGTTAAAATAGATGCTCAGCGGCACGAGGGTCATGCCCTTGCGCTCGGTGGCACCGACTAGCCGTTCGATTTCACGCGCGTGAAGCAACAATTTGCGCGGACGGCGCGGTTCATGATTCTGCCGGTTACCATGGGTGTATTCGGGAATGTTGGCATTGATCAGCCACGCCTGCCCGTCCCGCACTTCGGCATAGCTTTCGGCAATCGACGCCTCGCCCGCGCGCAGAGCCTTTACTTCGGTTCCCTGCAACGCCAGGCCCGCCTCGAACTTGTCCTCCACGGCGTAATCGAACCGGGCGCGGCGATTCTCCGCCACGGTCTTCTGCTTGTCGAAAGTTTCTGGTTTGGGCTTGGCCATGGGGAGCGCGCATGTAGGCGCTCGAGGGCGACTAGACCAGCCCCGCGTGTTCGAGCGCCTGATCGACCGCCCTGCGCGCGTGTTCGCTGCAGGGGGTCAAGGGGAGGCGGACTTCGTCGGTCATCCCCTCCATCACGCGGCTGAGGGCGTATTTCACCGGCGCGGGGCTGCTGTCTTCGAACATCGCGTAATGCAGCGGATAAAGCTGGTCGTTGAGCCGCCGTGCTTCGATCAGATCATTATCGGCGCAGGCCTGTTGAAACCGGGCGCATAGTACCGGGGCGACATTGGCGGTCACAGAAATGCACCCCACCCCGCCGGCGGCGTTGAACGGCAGCGCCAGCTCGTCATTGCCCGACAACTGGCAGAATTCGCGTCCGATTCCCATCCGATGGTCGGCAACGCGTGACAAGTCCTCGCTCGCGTCCTTGATTGCCACGATTCGATCGGGATAGGTGTTTGCCAGATGACAGGTCGTCTCCGGCGCGATGTCGGTGACGGTCCGGCCGGGAACGTTGTAGAGGACTATCGGGAGTTCGCTGTTCTCGGCGAGGTGGCTGAAATGCGCGATCAGACCCGTCTGGCTGGGTTTGTTGTAGTAGGGTGCCACGCAGAGCCCGGCAGCCGCGCCCGCCTTGCGACTGAACTGCATGTGCAGGAGGGCGTTCTGCGTGTCGTTGCTGCCGCAGCCGGCGATGACCGGCACCCGGCCGGCGGCATGCTCGATACAGATTTCGATCACGCGGTGGTGTTCCGCATTCGACAGCGTGGAAGCTTCCCCGGTGGTGCCGCAGGGGACCAATGCCTTGCTACCGCTTTCGATCTGCCAGTCGACCAGCCGGCGAAACGTCGCCTCGTCGAACGTTCCGTCGCGAAAAGGAGTCACCAGAGCGGGGATCGAACCCGAGAACATTTACATTCGCCTTTCGTTGGAAGGATGACCCATCCAGGATAGGGTCCTTCATTCACTGCCTGATAAGGAGCCGCCGGGCACAATGTCCAGCATGACAAGATTTAAGCTCTTCGCCGCCGGTCTGGCCAGCGCAACCATACTGGCAAACGCTGCCCCCGCTTTCGCACAGGACGGGGGCAGTTGGGATCGCGCGCGTGCCGACCTGGTCGCACGCGCGCCAAGTGGAATGGCACAGGCCATCACGCGGTGGGAATATCTGATCCAGCGCAGGGATCTGCCGTTCGAAGACTACGCGTCGTTCCTGCTTACCTATCCCGATTTCCCGAAGGCCGACACGCTGCGTATCAGGGCCGAGAACGCCCTCGACGAAACGGCGCTGCCGCCCGAACGCCTGGTCGCGTATTTCGATGCGCTGCCGCCGCTGACCAATTCGGCCAAAGCGCGTTATGCATTGGCCCTAGCCACGCTGGATCGGCCCGAGGCGTTCGACGTGGCGCGCGCCGCGTGGCGTGGGGGAATGATGAGCGGCCCGTCCGAAGCGTACATGCTGGCTCTGTTCGGCCCGCGCCTGACACCCGAAGATCAGAATGCGCGAATGGATGCGCTGCTGTGGCAGGGCGAGGCTGAGGCCGCCGCACGACAGCTTAGCAACACTTCGCCCGCTGCAAGGGACGCCTTCGGGGCGCGTCTGGCCCTCATCCAGGGTAGCCCCCCTTCCGCAGCGGGTCTTGCCGAACCGGCCGGAGCACGCAGCGATCCCGGCTATGCTTACAACCTGGCGAATTACTACCGCAATTCGGGACAGCTTCCGTCCGCTATAAACCTGCTGGCGGGCCGCCAATCCTATGATGGGGTGGCGTTCGATCCGGAGGATTTCGTCGGCGTGATGCTGCGCGTCGCGCGTTCCGCGGGGAGCGATCCGGCAGTGCGCATCGCCGCGTCGGCTCCGACATTATTCGCGCCGGGCACCGATATCAGCACGATGAGCTATCGTTTGCGCGACGACTACACCTCGCTGATGTGGCTCGGCGGCACGAAGGCGTTGTGGACGCTGGGCGATGGAATGCGGGCGGCACCTCTCTTCTATCAATATGGCGCGGCGGCGCAGACGCCGCAGACCCGGTCGAAGGGCTTTTACTGGGCGGGCCTGGCTTCGCAGCGGGCAGGCGACACGGCGGAGGCCCAGCGCTATTGGAACCTCGCAGCGGCCTATCCAGACCGCTTTTACGGCCAACTCGCCTTGGCGAAGCTCGGCCGCGGCGTCCCTTCCCTCGGTCCGCAGGACGCGGTGCTGCCCGACGAGCAATCGCGGCGCGAGTTCGCCAACCGGCCCCTGACGCGCGCGGTTCGAGAGGTCGCCGTCGATGCGCCTTGGAGCACCGGCATCCAGTTCTATCGTGCCATCGCAGATCAGGCCGACACGCTGGAAGAACATCAGCTCGTGGCCGATCTGGCGCGCGACATCGGCCGGCGCGACCTGGCGGTAAATGTGGCTGAGGCTGCCGCTGCCGATGGCTACGACCGGTTCGCGGCGCAGGGTTTTCCGACCATTCCCCTGCCGGCCAATATCGACTGGACCATGACCCACGCCATCGCACGACAGGAAAGCCAGTTCGCGCAAAACGCGATCAGCCATGCGGGCGCCCGGGGCCTGATGCAGCTGATGCCCGGCACGGCACGCGAACAGGCGGGCAAGCAGGGCATTGCCTATATGTCGGCCAATCTCATCAGCGATCCGGTATACAACATGCAGCTGGGGGCCGGCTATTTCGCGCGGATGATGGACTATTTCGGGGGGTCCTATCCACTTGCCGTGGCTGCCTACAACGCCGGTCCCGGCAATGTGAACAAGTGGATTCGCGCCAACGGCGATCCGCGCACGGGTGGCATCGACTGGGTCACGTGGATCGAGCAGATTCCGATCTACGAAACCAAGAACTACGTGCAACGGGTGCTGGAAAACGCCGCGGTTTACGAACAACTCTATCCGGACAAGGCGAGCTGGAACCGGCCCCGCATGGTCGGCGACTTCCTGCGCTGATACCGCGCGCGATCGATCAATGAGGGCGACGCAGGGAAATCCCATAACTCCCGGTGGGTTCACCGCTATGAAGGCGCGCTATGACCACCTGCTGGGCACCGAACGGCCCCAGATCGTGGAGATCGTCAGCTGGGCCGCGGGAAATGGCGACCGGTCGGAGAACGGAGACTATCTCTATGGCCGCAAGAGGATGCGAGAGATCGATCGCGAGCTGGCCCATCTGGCCCGCCGGATGAAATCCGCTCGGGTCATCGATCCCGCACAGCAAACCGACACCGACCGCGCCTTCTTCGGCGCGACGGTCACACTGGCCGACGAGGACGATCGCGAGACCCGCGTGACCTTGGTCGGTGACGACGAGCAGGATGCAGGGGCCGGTCGCATCGGCTGGTCCAGTCCGCTTGCGCGCGCGATCCGCGGCGCGCAGGTCGGCGACCTCCGGACGGTGCATTTGCCTTCCGGCCCGAAGGAATGGGAAGTGGTCGAAATCGCCTATGGTTAGGCTCGCGACAACTTTTGCCATTCTCGCACTGGCCGCATTGTCGGCCCCGGCCTTTGCCAGAGACACGCTGGGCGTATTCGAAAACTGGGCGGCGTTTCGCGACCCGGAGGCACCACGCTGCTATGCCATTGCCATGCCGCGGCCCAGCCGGCTCGCTCGCGACTTCGAGCCCTATGCGAGCGTTGCAACGTGGCCCCGGCGCGATATTCGCGGCCAGGTCCATGTGCGCCTGTCCCGCAAGCTGGCGGAAGGCAAGCCGATCACCCTCATTATCAACGATCGACGCTTCCGGCTTACCGGCGGCGAAGGCGACGCTTGGGCGCAGGACGCGCGGATGGATGCAGCCATTATCTCCGCGATGCGATCGGGGGTGCGAATGATCGTGAGCGCGACCGATCTGCGCGGTCGTCGCTTTTCGGACATCTACGATCTTTCGGGGGTAGCGACGGCAATGGACGCCGCCAGCGTGGGCTGCGTGCGACGCTGACTTGAGCTCGAAAGCAAACGGCCGGAGCAAATGCCCCGGCCGTCCTGCGTACATAATTTCAGGTATTAGAAGCGTACGCCGACGCCCGCGACGACCTGATGCCGGTCGGTATCGACGTCGAACCGATCGCTGTCCGGCAGACTGCCGCCGAAATCCACTTTCGCGTCGCTATAGTTCGAATAGCGATACTCGAGCTTCGCATACATGCGCGGGTTGAAGGCGTATTCCACGCCCGCGCCCAGACGGTATCCGTCCAGCTTGTAATTGTCGTCGAAGGTCGCGGTGCCGTCATTGCTGCGAACGTTGAGCTTGGCATTGGTGTAGCCACCCTTGGCATAGATCAGCGCCTGCGGGCCGACCTTCGCGCCAACGCGCGCGCCGAGATAGATATCGCGCCCGGCCGAGACATTGCCGTAGCCGAAACCTTCGAAATCGCCGTTATCGTAGTCGGTATCGGCGGAGGAACCCATAAGTTCCGCTTCGGCACCGACGACCACCGCGCCGAGATCGACGTCGTAACCGACGGCACCGCCGTAAGTCACGCCCTCGGCCGACTGATCGTTGTCCACGTTCACATCGTCATCCACGCTGCTTCCGGCACGCAACTGATCGTAACCGGCCAGGGCCTCGACGCGCAGGCCTGTAAAAGGCGCATCGCCGACTGACTGGGCTGCGGCGGGGGACGCGACTGCAGCGACGGCAACGGCGGCGAAGAGGGGAATGGACTTTTTCATGTATGTTCTCCGTCAAAGTTCTCACGCGGTCACGACCGCATGTGAGCCAAAACGGAGCGCCGGGACAGAAAGTTTCATTAACGTAACACAACAGCAAAGCGTGACATTCTTATCACAATGGCTGGTTGAAACGTTCACCGGGTACGATGGATAGCTCAATCGGTCCTGAGCGGTGCGCCCGGCTTGGTTCCTAGGCAATCCGTCCCTATAAGACGTCGATGGCCGACACAGCGTTGATGAGCATCCCGGGACAGGTCGACCCCGTTCCCGCACCGCGCGACATAACCCCGCGCGCGGACGGTCGAAGCGATCTGATGGGGCTTCCCAAGGATCGCATCCGGGATCTGTTCGAGCAGGCGGGCCTCGATCCGAAGCAGGCGAAGCTGCGCGCCAAGCAGGTCTACCACTGGCTGTATCATCGGGGCGTCACCGATTTTGCGGAGATGACCGATATCGCCAAATCGATGCGTCCCTGGCTGACGGAGCGTTTTGTCGTCGGTCGGCCCGACGTGGTCGAGGCGCAGCACTCCTCCGACGGGACGCGCAAGTGGCTCCTCAGAACCGCCGACGGTCATGATTTCGAGATGGTGTTTATTCCTGACGCGGACCGCGGCACCTTGTGCATCTCCAGCCAGGTCGGTTGTACGCTCAATTGCCGGTTCTGCCACACCGGCACGATGCGGCTGGTTCGCAACCTCACACCTGGCGAGATTGTCGGCCAGGTGATGCTAGCGCGCGATTCACTCGGCGAATGGCCGAAGGGGCGCATGGACGGGCTCGACGAGGCCGAGACCAGCGCGCAATACACCTCCGACGGTCGGCTGCTGACCAATATCGTGCTGATGGGCATGGGTGAGCCGCTCTACAATTTCGACAATGTGCGCGATGCGATGCGGCTGGTCATGGATGGCGAGGGGCTCGCCCTGTCCAAACGCCGCATCACGCTTTCCACCAGTGGTGTGGTGCCGATGATGGACCGTTGCGGAGAAGAGATCGGCGTCAATCTCGCAGTGTCGCTTCACGCCGTGACCAAGGAGGTGCGCGACGAAATCGTGCCGATCAACCGCAAGTACGGAATCGAAGAATTGCTCGCCGCCTGCGCCGCTTACCCCGGTGCCTCGAACGCCCGGCGGATAACGTTCGAATATGTCATGCTGGACGGCAAGAACGACAGCGATGCCGACGCGCACGAACTTGTCCGGCTCCTGCGCAAGTACAACCTTCCGGCAAAGGTGAACCTGATCCCCTTCAACCCATGGCCGGGCGCGCCCTACGAATGCTCCAGTCCGGAGCGGATCCGTCGCTTCTCCGATATCGTATTCGAGGCGGGCATCAGCGCGCCGGTCCGTACCCCGCGAGGCCGCGACATCGATGCTGCCTGCGGTCAGCTCAAAACCTCCGCCCAGAAGAAAACCCGTGCGGAACGCGATCGTGACGCCGCAGCAGAGGTCGTCGAAGCAGGATGACGCCGCGCGCGGTACTCGTGACCGGCGGGGCCAAACGCATTGGAGCGACGCTGAGCCGCGCCTTTGCCGCGCGGGGCTGGCATGTGCTAATCCATTACAATTCCAGCGCGCGCGCCGCACGCGAGCTGGCGGACAGTCTGCCGAGCGCGGAGCCTGTACGGTGCGACCTGTCCGATGCCGGAGCCGCCTCTGCATTCGTCGAAGACCTTGCCGGAAAGCTTTCCGACTGGCCTCTCCTCGTCAATTCCGCGGCGGTATTCGAACCGGACACGGTCGACGCGCTCGACGAGGGTATCTTCAAGAAGGCGATGCGGGTGAACGCGCAGGCCGGAGCCGTTCTCGCACAAGCATTTTTCCGCCACGCGCGAGCCCGGTCCGGCAGGCGGTTCATTCAGTTCACCGATCAGAAGATCGAGAACATCAATCCCGATTTCTTTAGCTACACCATGAGCAAATGCGCGGCGAACGCGGAGATCGCCATGCTTTCTTCCGCGCTGTCCGACCCGCGAGACCGCGTTTACGGCCTGGCCCCCGGGGCCATTCTCGAAAGTCACGACCAGACCGAGGAGGAGGTGGCCATCTCCCATCGACTGAACCTGCTCAGACGCCGGACCGAACCCGCGGAACTGGCCGACGCAGCCCTGTTTCTCGCGGAAGGCTGGCTGGCGTCGGGGCAGACTCTGTTCGTCGACAGCGGTCAGCATCTAATGCGGCAGCCGCGCGACGTGATCTACCTCGCGCGCGAACTGATGGGCCGACCGGTCGAGGCGGCGCGGCTGTGAACCGCCATGCCCTCTCCACCCGCGTTTGGCACTGGCTGAACTTCGCCTCCCTTGTGGTCCTGTTCATGTCGGGCCTTAACATTTCCAACGCGCATCCGTGGCTGTACTGGGGGGAGTACGGCTTCGTACCCGACAATGCCTGGGCGGCCGTTCCGCGCTTCCCCGGCTGGGCGACCATTCCGGGGTACTACAGCCTGGCGGCGGCGCGCGACTGGCACATCCTCTTTGCCTGGATATTCGCCCTCACCCTCCTGTTTGGGTGGATCGCCATGCTGATGAACGGCCATTTTCGCCGAGACATCACCACGTACAGGCGCGAATGGCGCTGGCCCGCCATCCGGCGCGATATCGCGGCGCATCTGCGCCTCGATTTCGACCACGGGAAGAGCAAGTACAACTTCCTGCAGAAGGTCGCCTACGGGATCGTCCTGGGCATATTGCTGCCGGTGATGGTGCTGACCGGGATGGGAATATCGCCGGGATGGGAGCCCACGTTTTCCCCCGTCATCGAACTGCTCGGCGGCAGGCAAAGCGTGCGGTCCATACATTTCATAAGCGCCTGGGCTCTGTTCGCCTTCTTCGTGCTGCATGTTCTGCTCGTCCTCGTCTCAGGGCCGGTGCGGCAATTAAAGGCGATGATCGTCGGAGGCCGACAGGCATGAGCGGGTTCGGGCGGCGCGGCGTGATCGCCGGTATGGGAGCGCTGTTCCTTGGCGCATGCAGCAAGGTCGGCGATAGCGCCGCGGGCCGCTCGGCCTTCGCGACGGCGCAGGCTTGGCACCGGCGGGTGCAGCGCCTCGTGGGCGGTCGCGGCGGGTTGGTAAAGGAATACGCTGCCTCGCAGATTTCCCCGAGCTTCCGGGGCAACGGGACGACGGAGCCGTCTTCTCTCAGCTATCAAGCCCATGCCGCGACCGGCTTCGCCGACTGGCGGCTCCACGTGCGCGGGCTGGTCGAGCATCCGCTCAGCCTGTCGCTGGCAAATCTTCGCGGCCTCCCGCAGCGAACCCAGATCACGCGTCACGATTGCGTGGAGGGGTGGAGCGCGATCGGCCAGTGGACGGGTCCGCGCCTCTCCGTACTGCTCGAGGCGGCGGGCCTGCGGCCCGAAGCACGCTTCATCGTGTTTCGCTGCGCCGATACGTTGAACGGCACACCCTATTACGAAAGCGTCGACATGATCGACGCCTTCCATCCGCAGACGATCGTTGCCCACTCGCTCAATGGCGAGCCCCTGCCGGTGAAGAACGGCGCGCCGCTCCGCATGCGAATCGAGCGACAGCTCGGCTACAAGCATGCGAAATATCTTACCGCGATCGAGGCGGTCGCTTCGCTTGACGATATTGCGGGCGGCCAAGGCGGGTATTGGGAGGATACCACCGGCTATCAATGGTATGCTGGCGTCTGATCGCTTCGCCGCCCCGACGCCCAATATTTTCTTTTCCGCAAACCGGTTGATTATCACGCGCGCCATAGGCAGCGAACGCGTCGTGGGGAGGAGATAACGGCAAATGCGGGCACGTAATGAGCAAGACACTCCTCAAGCAGGTTCTGGGCAAGATCGTCACCGATGGGCAATTGCTCGTCGGCTTCGCTGATGGGGAGATTGCCGAGTTCGGTCGCCCGGCCGCGGGCTATCCAAATGTGACCATCCGCTTCGCCGATCGCCGGGTCCCGCGCGATATCGTGCTCGATCCACGCCTCGGCGTCGGCGAGGCATACATGGACGGGCGGTTGATCGTCGAGGAAGGCGACATCCTCGATCTGGTGACCCTCTTTCGTGCCAACACGCGGTGGGAAGATGGCAGGCGCATTGCCGCGCCAGCGACCTTGCGCCGACTGCGGGAAACGATTGAGTTCGCCGTCAGCCAGATCAACAATGCGACTTCGTCGAAACGCAATGTCGCCGCACATTACGATATTGGAAACGCCCTCTACGAGCTGATGCTCGATGCGGAGCACATGCAATACAGCTGCGCCTACTGGCCGCGCGACGACATGACGCTTGCGCAGGCGCAAGAGGCGAAGCTGGCGCATATCACTGCCAAGCTTTCGATCGAGCCCGGCAACGAGATCCTCGACATTGGATGCGGCTGGGGTGGCATGGCGATCTACCTCGCCCGCCACTTCGATTGCCGGGTGACCGGCATCACGCTGTCCGAGGAACAGGCGGCGCTCGCGCGCGAGCGGGTAGCCGAGGCCGGTCTTGCGGATCGGATCACGATCGAGTTGACCGATTACCGGGATATTCCGGGCCAGGCGCGCCAGTTCGACCGCATCGTCTCGGTCGGCATGTTCGAACATGTCGGTCGGTCCCAGTTCGACACGTTCTTCCGCACCTGCGCAGAGATACTGCGACCCAAAGGGGTGATGCTGCTGCATTCCATCGTGCGCTTCGGTCCTCCGGGATCCACCGACGCCTTTACGCGCAAGTACATATTCCCCGGAGGCTACATCCCGGCGTTGTCGGAGACCCTGGCCGCAAGCGAGAAATATCGCCTGATCGCCAGCGACGTCGAAGTACTTCGGGTTCACTACGCCAAGACGCTGCGCGAGTGGTATCGCCGGTGCATGGCGCATCGCGAGGAGATAGAGGCGCTGTTCGATGCGCGCTTCTTCCGCATGTGGACGTTCTATCTCGCAGGGGCCGCCACGGTGTTCGAGTATGGTGGGATGGGCAATTTCCAGATCCAGTATGTGCGCGACCGCCACGCCGTGCCGCTGACACGCGACTACATGGGCGAAGCGGAAAGCTCCCTTCTGCCCGTGGAAAGCTGACCTGCGATTGCAGCCTGCCAGCGGCGCTGTTACCGGCGCGCGATCCATCGGAGTACGACAATCATGACCAACGACACCCCCTCCTCCGTCAAGCGGGTTGTGCTCGCCTATTCCGGCGGACTCGACACCAGCGTCATCGCGAAATGGCTGGAGGTCGAGCGAGGCTGCGAGGTCGTGACCTTCACCGCCGATCTCGGTCAGGGCGAGGAACTGGAGCCGGCGCGCGCCAAGGCCCGGGCCATGGGTATCCCGGACGCGCATATCTTCATCGAGGATTTGCGCGAGGAGTTCGTGCGCGATTTCGTCTTCCCGATGATGCGCGCCAACGCCCGGTACGAGGGTGACTATCTGCTCGGCACCTCGATAGCGCGGCCGCTGATATCGAAGCGCCTGGTCGAGATAGCCCACGAAACCGGGGCCGATGCGATCGCCCATGGCGCGACCGGCAAGGGGAACGACCAGGTCCGCTTCGAGCTGTCCGCCTACGCACTCGATCCCGATATTCAGGTCATCGCTCCGTGGCGTGAGTGGGACCTTACCAGCCGCACCGCGCTGATTGCCTGGGCCGAAGAGCACCAGATCCAGGTGCCGAAAGACAAGCGGGGCGAAAGCCCATTCTCGACCGATGCGAACCTCCTGCATACATCTTCCGAGGGAAAGGTGCTCGAGGACCCGTGGGAAGAGACGCCCGACTATGTATATTCGCGCACCGACCACCCGGAAGATGCGCCCGAGACGCCGGAATATATCACCCTGGCCTTCGAGCGCGGCGACGGCGTGGCGCTGAACGGCGAGGCGATGAGCCCCGCCACCCTGCTCGCCGCGCTCAACGATCTGGGACGCAGGCACGGCATCGGACGGCTCGATCTGGTGGAGAACCGTTTCGTCGGGATGAAGAGCCGGGGCATGTACGAGACACCGGGCGGTGAAATCTATGCGCGCGCGCATCGGGGGATCGAGCAGATCACGCTCGACCGCGGGGCGGCTCATCTCAAGGACGAGCTGATGCCGAAATATGCGGAGCTCATTTATAACGGGTTCTGGCTCAGTCCGGAACGCGAGATGCTACAGGCCGCGATCGATCACAGCCAGCAGAAGGTGACGGGCGAAGTCCGGCTGAAACTATACAAGGGGCTGGCCAGCGTCGTCGGCCGGCGCTCGCCCCAGACGCTCTATTCCGAGGCTCATGTAACGTTCGAAGACGATGCAGGCGCGTACGATCAGCATGATGCCGAAGGGTTCATTCGCCTCAACGCGTTGCGGCTGAAGCTGCTGGCGAAGCGCGACGGTCGTTGATCGAACGGCGGTGCGCCGACCGGTTGAGTTATCCACCTCTGTCCACCGCAAAATCGGGGAAAGGTGGATAAGTCGCTCTTGCGCGACTTGAAAAAGCAATAGTCGCGGCGCAGTTTCAAACCGTCGAGAGGGCAGAAACCCACCGGAGATCGAAGGCTCTAACAGCCGGAGATCAAAGGGGAACTTCAGCTTTCCCGATGTGGCGGGGAGACCGCTGCGACAATCGAGAACGGTATGCGGAAGGCCTTGGCCGGAAGCAAGCCGATCGCCCGAGATGGTCGCGGTATGGCGCTCCGACACAGGCCGGTTTTCCGGTCGACGCGAGGAAGCATCGGGCGGCTTCGGCCAAGCGATGCGGACGATGACCGTCGAGTGTGGATATCGGTCTCGGTATTGCGGACCTTGCATCGCGGCCTTCGGGTCGAATGCGTGTAAACGATACCGGATGCCGGTGCGAGCGCCGGTCTTGAAATCTTCCCACCCACGCGGCGGGGAGGCGAAGAACCGGGCGCCAAGTTCGCTCTTCGGAGCGACCACGCGTCGGTAAGAGTGGGGTCGGCAGCAATGCCGGCCCCATTTGCTTTGGCCGCCGCTCTCGCGAGCCTGCACTGCGTGCTTGCTTTGGAGCTCACGAGCGCCAATTCGTAAGCCACTGTTTATCCAAAATTTTCCCAACTCCATACCCTGGCGAATCGCGCATTTCATGCGAGTCGCCCACAAAACCTCCCTATTTCGCGGGAACCGGGGGGCGGTTGGGGACGTTTTGACTGTTCGGCGCGTGTGAATTGCGACGAAATGATGGCACGGCGGGACCAGCGGCTCTCGCATGGGTGCCATCTGCACTCCCCAGCCTGTATCCCCCCGGCCATGGAACGCAACAGCCCCATGTCCCGCCCCTGGCTCGCTCTCGGCGTCGGCTTTGCCACGCTGCTGGTCTCGCCGGCGAGCGCATCCGCCCCCGTCCCGACCGGACCGCAGGCCGAGTTCACGAGCAGCTTCGCCGCCGTGGCATCCCTCCCCTCAACGCCCGAGGCCCGCGGCAACGTGGTCGACATCTCCGAGATCGAACCCCCGCTGGAGGTCGCGATCGAGGATGACGGCGAGGTCATCGGCAGCGGCAATGCGTCCTATTACGGCCGCAAGTTCCAGGGCCGCCGCACCGCCAGCGGAGAGCGGTTCGACATGAACGACTTCACCGCCGCGCACCGCACCCTGCCCTTCGGCACCCGCGTGCGCGTGACGAACGAGGCGAACGGCAAGTCCGTTGTCGTGCGCATCAACGACCGCGGACCGTTCTCCGGCCACCGCATCCTCGACCTCAGCCGCGCGGCCGCGAGCGAGATCGGCATCGTCGGCGCCGGGCACGGCCGCGTGGAGCTCGCCCGGCTCGACTGAGGACACCCGCTGGCATCGCTTCTAGCGAGCCGGCCTTCCGCGTTCCCCATCCTTCACCCGCTTGCCAAGCGCGCCGCCGCGGGCCATCGCTGAGGGCGGCGTAGTCGCGGGGGTCTGCGGGTGGACGAATTTCCCTTCCTGTTCGAGCTGTTCACGCTCCTCATCAGCCTGGCGGTGGCGGAGGTGCTGGGCGGTTTCGCCCGCATCCTGAAGCTGCGCGCCCGGCGCAAGGCGGGGGTCGACCCGCACGCGATCAGGGTCCGCGTCGGCTGGCTCGTCCCGCTGCTGGGCCTGCTCGTGCTGCTCGACCTCGCCACCTTCTGGAACATCATGTGGGGCGCGCGCGAGGTGCTCGACATGCGCATGGCGATGGTGTTCGGCGTGCTGACCCTGATCGGCGGCTACTACCTCGTCTCAACCCTCGTGTTCCCGGACGAGCCCGAGCTGTGGCCCGATTTCGACGCCTATTTCTGGCAGCAGAAGCCGGTCGTCGTGTGGGGCATCCTCGCCCTCAACCTGGCCGCGCAGGGCGCGATCATGGCGCTGGGCGGCGGGCAGGCGCAGGACCCGGCGGCGATGCAGCGGTTCGTGGAAAGCCACCCGCTGTTCTCCTTCGCCAGCCTGGCCCTGCTGTTCAACTTCCCCGCCTTCGCGTGGCTGGCGCTGACCAAGGGCAAGCGGCGCGCGATCGCGCTGATGGCGTTCGTCATCGCCACGCAGATCCTGTTCGCGATCAGCAGCTGGGAGCTGAAGGGGCAGCTCTAGCCCCCTCCCCCTCCCCGCTACCCCACAGGCCCGCGCATTTCGCATCGTCGGCGTCGTAGGCGGCGGCGAGGTCGGTTTCGGTCACGATCGCCCACCATCCGTCGAGATCGTGGTCGAAGGCCTCCCACTGCAGGCTGCGGATCACCGCCGCATCGCCCCCGTGGCGCGCCGCGAGAGCTTCCGGATCGGGCGCACCGGCGGGCCGCGCGGCCGCCATCGCGTCCAGCACCGCGCCGAAATCGGGATAGAAGCGCCCGAACACCCAGTTGCCCGGATCGTCCATCGCGTCTTCCCAGAAGGGGTAGTCGTGCGGTGGCACGCGGTCCTCGAAAGAGCCGCCGGGCCGGTCGGGATCGTGGGGGAGCGGACCACAGATGCCGCCGCAAATCCTACAGGATGGAACACCTGGAACAGTGTCCTGAGGGGAGAAAGCGGAGCGGTGCGCCCCGGCGGACGACGTGCCCTCCCCCGGTCGCGCCCAGCCGTTGGCAGGCCCTGCCTGCGCGGGGGCACGCTTAGCCGGATCGGGCAGGTCCTCGCCACGCCGCAGCGCGTCGATATCGTCGTCCAGCGTGCCGAGCGCGGCGACGACCTCCTCGCGGGCCTCCAGCCGGTCGAGCCGCGCGAGATGGGCGAGCAGCAGCCGCGTGTCGTAGCGGGTGCGGCGCGCGATCTCCTCCCCATGATAGAATACCGGCTCCTCGACCCCGTCGAGCGCGCGGCAGGCCAGCACCTCCTCCGCCCTTGTGCGCGCGGCAAGCAGCGCCGCGTCCCAGGCATGCGCGAACCCGCGCGAGCGCCGCCGCGCGCGATAGACGGTCTGTGCACTGACCCCGCCCGCCCGCGCGGCGAGCCGCACCACGCCGGTATCGGCCAGATGCTCGAGGAACGCGGCCTGCCGCGCAGGCGTGAGGACGGTAAAGTGCCCGTCGGAGGACGTGGCGGTGGTGTCGGCAAACCCCTCGGCGGGGACGAGGGTGGTGGTGGGGGCGTTCATGCGGTCCGGCTCCTGTGGGAGGATGGGGACCGGGTTAGTTATATGGGTGGGGGTGTGTAGGAAAATGCAATGATCCAAGCCAGGCTCAGTATGCAATTTCGACATCGTCAGCGCGCAATAACGATAAAAGGAACAGCGCTTCCTCCAGTCGCGGGGTCACTACCCGACTAACGACGAACGAAAATATCCATCACTCCGCACCATTCTTTATCACATGAGCTTGATGTTCGAACAAAGCGTTGCAGCACTCAGACCAAAAGTCACTGGACGGAATTTGCTCGATCAACTTCGACCCTCGCCGAAAGTTCTTCTCGCAAGCAATCAGTCGTTCGCGACCCTTCAGCCCCTGCATAGGTTTCATTTCAGGACTCGGACCCCATGGCTCTCTCAAAATTCGTGAAATTTTTTCCCTCTTATCACTATAAAAATGCAACGAACCGCATTGATGGAAATACGATCCCAATTCAATTTCAAGCGTCTCTGCCATCATCTCTTGTAGAGAGGTCATTATAAAAATATCGTAAGGTAGACCCCAGTATACATCGTTACTTCTCATAGAAACAATTGCATCAAGCCGCCCATTTCTTATAAAGAATTGCATACTTGTTATACAAGCTACGTCGCCAGAGTGAATTGCCCTCGAAGAGAAATCATCCCCATGAAAACTCAATACTGCCCGTCGGCTATCTGGATCAGAACGCAGAATATCCGATATATTGTCCCACTGGCTAGGATTGCCATTTTTTCTCTTGAATATTTTATTGCCGTAACAACTGCCTCTTATCACTCTGTCTGAATCAGCGAACTCAAGCCAGCGCGGAGCATAAAAAGCCAGCTGATCAACCGATCTCTCGCCCCGAAGATTCCAGCATAATTCGCCAATCGCTAGCTTCGGCGACCAACGCCTCGCGCTCAGCGTGGTCATGCGGCGCCGAGGATTGGTAAGCTCTATCCCAACGAACATAAGTTCCTGGGTCGGCAATCCTCGCGGGGAAACAGTGCATGAATTGGCAAGCAACTCTCGGAAAAGCTTTACCTGAATCTCGTTGACACTATCAGCACGAAAGCTGCGACTGCCGCATAGATTACTCATCTTCAGGGTCCTGAGCTGACGCATCGCCAGCACTCGAACGAGAGCGCTGCTCTAATTTTTTCAGCCTGCTATTTATGCTCTTAAGTGTTTGCGCCAAATCAGCTTCCGACGAGGCGTTGACCTCAACTCTTGGATCGATCCATCGCTGCATCGCAGCGAACGAACCAAAGTTGAGTAGAAAAGTGACAAACGCTAAGAAGAATGCAATCACCGGTATCCAGATAAATGCGCTTTTTCTATATTTAGCAATAGATGCGTCGACAATTTCGCTAGTAAGTCTTTCGGAATTTAAAAACGAATCACCAAAATCTGAAACAACTCTACGCCTAGAATCCGAAATATATTTATTATCTGGAATATCCACGACTGAATATCGGCTGCTTTCATCGATCCGATAAAATATGCATCGTAGAAATGATTGTCCCAACTCGATAATTTGGGGATCTTTGCTAAAATTAACAATGAAACTTGATATTCGGCCATGGTACCCAGGGTCAACAACACCGATGCCAAGCGCCAACAATCCTTCATTAGAAAGTCGTGTCTTAATAAGTACGTTAGCATATACATTAGGGGGCATATGCAGTCTCTCTCTCGAGATAACTTCAACAATACCTTGAGCCGGTAATTTATAGCGTGTGGCTAATTCCCCATCGGGTTTGACGATGTGTCCAACACTCAAATCATAGCCAATAGCGCGATATTGGTCATCTTTTGCGTTCTGAACAATTCCCAGCTGCTCAATTATTTCCGAGTTCATGGTTGCCAGATTGTCTGGTTTGACCATCATTAACGTACCCCTACGCCCTCGATGCAAGCCAAGTGTTTTGGCGCATACGACACACAGCGAGATAAGACCCATGCACGTTCAATAAGGAATTGATCGCGCGATAGCGAGATATCTCTCACTCCGTCGCCTCGCTAACCCGCTCCTTCACAAGCCTCAACATAAGCGCAAGATACTGCCCCGTGTAGCTCGCCTTCACCTTCGCGACCTCCTCCGGCCCTTCGACTACGCCGCTGCTACGCATCGGCTTCGCTCAGGACAGGCTTCTCCCGGGCTCCGCGCGCCAGCAGCGGTTTGAGATACTGGCCGGTGTAGCTTCTCTCGTTGAGAGCGACATCTTCCGGGACACCCTCCGCCACAATCTCGCCCCCGCGCACGCCGCCATCCGGCCCAAGGTCCAGCAGCCAGTCCGCGGTCTTGATCACATCGAGATTGTGCTCGATCACCACCACGGAATTGCCCTGGTCGACCAGCCGGTGGAGCACCTCCAGCAGCTTGCGCACGTCCTCGAAATGCAGGCCGGTGGTCGGCTCGTCGAGGATATACAGCGTCTGCCCGGTGCTGCGCCGCGCGAGTTCCTTGGCCAGCTTCACCCGCTGCGCCTCGCCGCCCGACAGGGTGGTCGCCTGCTGCCCGACCTTGACGTAGCCCAGCCCCACCTCGTTCAGCATGTGCATCTTGTCGCGGATCGGGGGGACGGCCTTGAAGAATTCCTCCGCATCCTCGATCGTCATGTCGAGCACATCGGCGATGGAGTGGCCCTTGAACTTCACCTCCAGCGTCTCGCGGTTGTAGCGCTTGCCCCCGCATTCCTCGCACGTCACGTAGACGTCGGGCAGGAAGTGCATCTCGATCTTGATCAGGCCGTCGCCCTGGCACGCCTCGCACCGGCCGCCCTTCACGTTGAAGCTGAAGCGCCCCGGCTTGTACCCGCGCGCCTGCGCCTCCGGCAGGCCCGCGAACCAGTCGCGGATATTGGTGAAGGCGCCGGTGTAGGTCGCCGGGTTCGACCGCGGGGTGCGGCCAATGGGGGACTGGTCGATCTCGATCACCTTGTCGCAATGTTCCAGCCCCGTGACCTTGTCGTGCGGGCCGGCGACCACGCGCGCACCGTTCAGCTGCCGCGCGGCGGAGGCGTAAAGCGTGTCGATGGTGAAGCTGGACTTGCCGCTGCCCGAAACGCCGGTGATGCAGGTGAAGGTGCCCAGCGGGATCGACGCGGTGACGTTGTTGAGGTTGTTCGCGCGCGCGCCATGGACGGTGAGCTTCTTGCCGTTGCCCGTGCGCCGCTCGGCCGGGACCGCGATCTCGCGCCGCCCGGTGAGGTAGTCGGCGGTGAGCGAGCCCTTCGCCTTCAGGATCTGTTTCAGCGTGCCCTGCGCCACCACGCTGCCGCCGCGCACGCCCGCGCCCGGGCCGAGGTCGACCACATGGTCGGCGGCGCGGATCGCGTCCTCGTCATGCTCGACCACGATCACCGTGTTGCCGAGGTCGCGCAGGCGCTTGAGCGTCTCCAGCAGGCGGTCGTTGTCGCGCTGGTGCAGGCCGATGCTCGGCTCGTCCAGCACGTAGAGCACGCCGCTGAGCCCGCTGCCGATCTGGCTGGCGAGGCGGATGCGCTGGCTCTCCCCGCCCGACAGGGTGCCGCTGGTACGGTCGAGGTTGAGGTAATCGAGCCCGACATTGTCGAGGAAGCCCAGCCGCTCGTTGATCTCCTTCAGGATGGCGGTGGCGATCTGGTTCTGCTGCTCGTTCAGGTGATCGGGCAGCGCGAGGAACCACGCCTTCGCATCGGCGACGCTCATCTTGGTGGGCGTGGCGATGTCGGTTGGACCTTCCGGTCCCGCGACCTTCACCGCCAGCGCCTTGTCGTTGAGCCGCTTGCCCCCGCACGTCTCGCATGGCTGCGCCGTCTGGAACTTGGACAGCTCCTCGCGCATCCACGCGCTCTCGGTCTGCAGCATGCGGCGGTTGAGGTTGCCGATCACGCCTTCGAACGGCTTGTTGACGGTGTACTGCTTGCGCCCGTCCTTGAAGGTGAGGGGCACGCGCTTGCCCTTCGTACCGTAGAGGATCACGTCGCGCTGCTCGGGCGCGAGATCCTGCCACGGCGTGGTCAGGTCGAAGCCGTATTCCTTCGCCAGGCTGGCAAGCACCTGCATGTAATAGGGCGATGGCGGGTTGCTCTTCGCCCACGGCACCACCGCGCCCTTCTTCAGGCTGAGCGCCTCGTTCGGCACCACCAGCTGCGGGTCGAACAGCTGCTTCTCGCCGATCCCGTCGCAGGTCGCGCAGGCCCCCTGGGGGGCGTTGAAGGAGAACAGGCGCGGCTCGATCTCCTCGATGGTGAAGCCGCTCACCGGGCAGGCGAATTTCTCGGAGAAGACGATGCGGTTGGCGGGAAGGCCGGCGCCTTTCATCTTGTTTCCCTGGGCGCCGGCGCTTTCTTCCTCACCCTCGCGCCCCGGCACCACGCCGTCCGCCAGGTCGACATAGGCCAGCCCCTCGGCCAGGCGCAGCGCGGTCTCGAAACTGTCGGCGAGGCGCGTTTCCAGCCCTTCCTTCACCGCCAGGCGATCGACCACCACCTCGATGTCGTGCTTGAACTTCTTGTCGAGCGCGGGAGCTTCCTCGATCGGGTAGAGCTCGCCGTCGATGCGTACGCGGGTGAAGCCAGCCTTCTGCCATTCGGCCAGCTCGCGCCGGTACTCGCCCTTGCGCCCGCGCACCACGGGCGCGAGCAGATAGGCGCGCGTCCCCTCGGGCAGGGCCATTACGCGGTCGACCATGTTGGAGACGGTCTGCGCCTCGATCGGCTGACCGGTCGCGGGGCTGTAGGGAATGCCGACCCGCGCCCACAACAGGCGCATGTAGTCGTAGATCTCGGTGACGGTCGCCACGGTCGAGCGCGGATTGCGCGAGGTGGTTTTCTGCTCGATCGAGATCGCGGGGCTAAGCCCGTCGATATGCTCGACATCGGGCTTCTGCATCATCTCGAGGAACTGGCGCGCATAGGCGGAGAGACTCTCGACATAGCGCCGCTGCCCCTCGGCATAGATCGTGTCGAAGGCGAGCGACGACTTGCCGCTGCCCGACAGCCCCGTGATCACGATCAGGCTGTCGCGCGGCAGATCGATATCCACGCCCTTGAGATTGTGCTCGCGCGCGCCGCGCACGGAAATTTTCGTAAGAGCCATAGGGGCCGTGTTCGCCTTGTGTTCCGCAAAGTCAAGCATGCCGGGCGGCATCGCCGTTCAAGAGCGAGCGGAAGGTCGCAGCGGTTCCGCCCGGTCGCGAGAGATGTGGGGTCGCGGCCGGGAAATGCAAAAGGCGGATCGATACGTCCGGTTCTTTACGAAGCCTCCGCCCCGACCCAGCCGTGCATCCGCATCCAGGCGACGAAGGCGTCGAACCAGCCGGTGCTGGTGGTATCCTTCGGGTACATACCGAAGCCGTGACCGCCCTGTTCGTACAGGTGGAATTCGACCGGCTTCTTCGCCTTGCGCCAGCTTTCGATCAGGCCGAAGCCGCTGTCGCCGAACAGCGGATCGTCGGCGGCGAGCGCAACGAACAGCGGCGGCGCATCGGCCGGCACGGTGACCGGGGCGAGCGGGCCGTAGATCGTTGCGGCGAAGGCCGGATGCGCCTCGCCATCGGTCAGCACCGTGGCAAGCGTCAGCATCGCCCCGGCGGAAAAGCCGACCATGCCGATCCGGTCCGGGTCGACATGCCACTCCCCGGCGCGCTGGCGGATCAGGGCGAAGGCCGCGCGGGAATCCGCCAGTTGCGGCGCGAGATCGGTGGCGATGTCCGGCGCCTGCCCACGCGGCTGACTCGCGGCGGCGGAGAACATCTCCGCCATGGATTTCTGGAAGGCGGGCAGCCCGGCGGCTGTCTGGCGCAACCGGTATTTGAGCACGAACGCCGCGATCCCATGATCGGCCAGCGCCTGTGCCACGTCCCACCCTTCGTTCTGCATCGACAGGGTGCGGAAGCCGCCGCCGGGCGCGACGATCACCGCCGTACCGGTCGCCTTCGCCGGATCGGGCAGGAACGGCGTGAGCGTGGCGTCCGTCACATTGCGCGCGAACACGCTGCCATACTGGCTATGCCAGCTTTCCGGCACGTTGGCGTCCGGCAGCGGACCGGTTTGCAGCGGGATCGCCTGCGGTTGCGCGGGCGTGGGGATTGCGGTCATCGCATCGTCCTGCGCCTGCGCGGGGATCGCAGGCGCGGCAATGGCGAAGAGCGCTGCGAACAGCAATCGCGGGAATCTCATCACTCGTTCTCCTTCCTGGCGATCATCGGGCCGGGATAATCGGACTGGTCGATCGGCTGCATCGTGCCGTCGGCATTGTATTCCAGCGGGAAGACCCGGACCGAGCGGCGCCCCAGCGCGCCCTTGCGCCCCCCGATGCGCAGCCCCGCATCGTGCGCGAACAGGTACCAGTGGCCGCGGAACTCCACGATGCCCGGATGGATGGTAAAGCTGTTGCGCCCCGCCCCGGTCAGCAGGCCGCGATAGGCCCACGGCCCCCGGATCGAAGGCGCGGTGGCGTAGGAAATATGCTCGTCGCTCTGCGTGCGCCGGTCGAGCGAGGCGTAGGTGAGGTAATAGGTCTCACCGCGCCGGTGCAGCCACGGCCCCTCCTCGAAATGCGGGGGCGTGATTTCGGTGATCGGGCCGTCGATCCCGGTCATGTCCGGTGCCAGCTTCGCGATGTAGCATTGCCGGTTGCCCCACGCGATCCAGCTGGTGCCGTCCGTATCGGTGAACACCGTCGGATCGATATCCTCCCAGCTATGCGTGCCCTTGGGCGTCATCTGGTTGGTGATCAGCGCCGCGCCCTTCGCATCGCGGAACGGGCCGGTCGGCGAGTCTGACACCGCCACCCCGATCGCCTTGCCCGGATGCGTGTTGTCGTGTTCGACCGCGGCGTAGAGCCAGTAGCGCCCGTCTTTCTCGATCACCTGCGAGGCCCAGGCATCCTTCTTCGCCCATTTGAAATCGGCGACGTTCATGACCGGGCCGTGCGCGGTCCAGTGGCGCATGTCCGTGGTTGAATAGACGAGCCAGTCGTTCATGTTGAACATCTCGCCCTCGCCCGCCTCGTCGTGCCCGACATAGAGGTACAGCGTATCGCCCACGACCAGCGGCGCGGGATCGGCGGTGAAGGTGTTGTATGCGATCCGGGTCGGGAACGATTGCTCCTGCTCCGGGCCCGGGGCCTGCGCCCGTACCGCCGCCGCCGATAGCGCCGACAGCGCCAGCAGGAATATCGTCAGGCCGCCCCATGCCATTTTCATCGGCTCGCTCTCCCGCCGTGCCCGCGTCATCCGGGCCTCTCTGGATGTCGTAACCCATCATGGTAGCGCTAACAACAGCGGCGACGAGCCTTGATGCGGTGCCCGCTCTCGGCATAGGGAGCGCGCATGACCGATTATCATTTCTACGAGCCCGCCGAGGGCCACCGCCTGCCGCACGATCCGTTGAACGCCATCGTCGCGCCGCGGCCGATCGGGTGGGTTTCGACGCTGAGCGCGGACGGCGTGCGCAACCTGTCGCCCTACAGCTTCTTCAACCTGATCAATTATCGCCCGCCGCTGATCGCGTTCTCTTCCGTGGGGAAGAAGGACGCGGTGACGAATATCGAGGCGACCGGCGAATTCGTGTGGAACCTCGCCACGCGCGCGCAGGCCGAGGCGATGAACGCCACCTCGGCGCAGGTGGAGCCGGAGGTGGACGAGTTCGACCTCGCGGGGCTGGGCGCCCTGCCCTCTCGATTGGTCAAGCCGGACCGCGTCGCGGGCAGTCCGGTTCATTTCGAATGCAAGCTGACCCAGCCCGTCCGACTGGAGGACAAGGACGGCGCGGCGACCGATACTTGGCTGGTGATCGGCGAGGCGGTCGGCATCCATATCGACCCGGCCATGCTGGAGGACGGCATCTACCAGACCGCCCGCCCCCGCCCCATCCTGCGCGGCGGCGGCCCCGCCGACTATTTCGAGATCGGCGAGGACGGACTGTTTAAGATGCACCGGCCGGGGTGAGGGGGCGGCTGTTGGAACTTAAGAGCTGAGGTGAGGCGTGGCGGGCTGGAAGTCGGGCGATAGCGGGAAGCGACCTTATAGCCTCGCGGTTGAACAGCGCGGCGATTAAATCCAGAACAGTGGCGACAAAAACTGTGCTATCTTATTTTTGGGTTTGAATGGTTCGAATATGCGCATCGCTGTGTTGTCTACTTCTAGTCAATGCGACGTGCTCCCAGGAGCGTCAGAACCACGAGAGCTGTGCTTTGCACGCTGCCGATAAGATCGAAGGGACGGCTTTGCTGGTCACTGGCGTAGAGTCAGAGGGCCATTTAAGGTTATCGATTTTCAAAGATAAGTGCAGTAAACGTTTGGACGTCTATTTTAAGCCCGATGCTCTAGAGGATATCAATTTCTACTTAGGTTCGATGCCCGGCAGGGATTTTGACGGTGTGAAAGTCGCCATTCTCGATGCAGAACTTCTGGATGTGAGCAAACCAGCTTCTAACCGAGCCGGAGATCCGATCCTGATTGACCGTGTCTATGGCTTGCAGCCTCTCGCCGAACAGGACAAAATAAAAGAAGCTGAAATTAGATGATGTCCGCATTCCACCCCATATCCGCCCTCCCGAAGGAAACCTTGAGTTTAGTTGCACGACCGATTTAGGGGACACGTTAGGCGTCGCTAATATCCGCCATTGGGAGCACAAACTGCAATTCGCTCATCGTCGCCCCGGACTTGATCCGGGGTGAGGCTTTACTTCTGCGACGCCCCGCCAGAGGCAGCACCGCCCCGGATCGAGTCCGGGGCGACGTGGGAGGGGGTGTTTAGACCGCGATCCTATCTCGTTTCGCGGCGGGGGCCAGCCCTCACCCGCCCTTGCGCTCCTTTTCCACCGCGTCGAGCGCTGCTTGCGGCCAGGTGACTGGGTACTGCGTCTGCGGGTTGAAGACGCCTCCGGGATACTGCGCCTCGGCAGCAGCGGCGATTTCGGCGGGGCTCAGCGCCTCGGTCGGCTCCAGCGCCAGCACGTCGAGCCCGCGCGCGATCTCCGTGCCGTAGATCTTGCCCTTGTAGTAATAGGCCGACCAGAACCCGCCCAGCACCAGCTGCTCGTCGTCGATCGGGCCGCGATCGAAATAGGCGATCTCCTTCGGGTTGGCGCTGTCGGTGAAATCGATCACCGAGATGCCGCCCTGGTACCACGCCTGGACGAAGATATCGCGGCCCGGCACGGGCACGGCGGAGCCGTTGTGCGCGACGCAGTTTTCCATGTCGCCCTGCGGTGCGGGCAGCTTGTAGGTACCGCGGCGCACCAGCTGGTCGCCCTCGATGTCGTAGATCGCATCGGCGCCGTAGCCGCGCGGGTCGTAGGTGCGGCAGCGCGGGCGGGCCCCGCCGCCCCATTCATCGGTGAAGATCACCTTCGTGCCGTCATTGTTGAAGGTGGCGGAGTGCCAGTAGGCGAAGCCCGGATCGCTGACCGCGGCGATCCGCCGGGGCTTCATCGGGTCGGAAATGTCGAGCAGGATGCCGTTGCCCGAACACGCGCCCGCCGCGATCTTCTTGCTCGGGAAGACGGTGATGTCGTGGCACTGGTCGGTCCGGCTGGTGCGCTGCGTCCCGTCGCCATGGTCGCCGCCGCGCCACAGCCCGGCGATCTGGCCGTCTTCCGCGAAGACGCGCGGGCGGTCCACGATCCGCGCCTTGCCGGGATCGGCCAGCGGGATCTCGATCACGTCGATGCTGAATAGCGCGGTGTTCTGATC
Organism: Erythrobacter sp. 3-20A1M; assembly: GCF_018636735.1. Taxonomy (NCBI): domain Bacteria; kingdom Pseudomonadati; phylum Pseudomonadota; class Alphaproteobacteria; order Sphingomonadales; family Erythrobacteraceae; genus Erythrobacter; species Erythrobacter sp. 3-20A1M. Next base: position 263,664 of record NZ_CP045200.1, read on the forward strand.
GCCCGGCACATCGCCGACGCAGCCCGCCAGCTCCTCCTCGTCGCGCACGCTGGCGGTGCCGGAATTGTACACGATGATACGATTGCGGTCGGCATCGACCACCGAATGCGTGTGGCTGCCGCGGCAGGTCTGCACCTGCCCGACCTGCACCGGCGTGGCGGGGTTGGAGATGTCGAAAATGCGCAGGCCCCGGAAGCGGTCCTCGCTCACATCGCCCTGCACCCCCTGCAGCCCGCAATCGACGCGGCCGCGAGTCTGCTCGACCGACATGATCAGGATGTCGCCGACCAGCGAGATGTCGCCCTGCCCGCCCGGACACACGACCGAGCTCACCAGATTGGGCATCCCCTGCGGATCGAGGCGATAGACGTTGAAGCCGTGGTAATTGCCCGCGACCATCATGTCGCCCTGGAACGCCATGTCGGTGTTGGCGAAGCTCAATAGCGAGGAGCGCGAGCCGAACTGCGTGCCTTCCTTGCCGTCGCTCGACGTTTCGCTGGTCGGCTCCTCGGCCGACTCGGCGTCGGCCTTGACGATTTCCGGCTGCAACCCGCCGGGATTGGCGGGATCGAAGAACCCCGCCGGCTTGGGCAGGTGTTCGACCAGCGTCAGGCCCTGGGCCGCGACGCCCGCATCGGTCAGACCGGCGGCGAGCTGTGCGCGCGGATCGGTCGACAACCCGGCCAGGATCGTGCTCATCCGGTCGATCTCGGACTGCTGTTCGTTGGTCACGTCGTTGGTGAATTCGAACAGCACCGGGTCGTAGGCGGACCCCGGCTGGTCGAGCAGATCATCCACCATGTCGATCGCGCCCTCGTGATGGGCGATCATCAGGGTCAGGAACATGCGGTCGAAGGCCCCGCCCTTCAGCGTGGCCAGTTCCTTCATCTGCGCAAGCGTCGCCATGCCCTGCATCGTGGCGTGATGCCCGGCCATGTCGCCCATGCCGGCGTGCTGCATGTGCTGCATGTGGGCCGGGTCGGGTGCCGTCCGGCCACGCTGTTCCAGCCAGTCGCGCATGAACTGGATTTCGTCGCCCTGGCTCGCGCGGATGCGGTCGGCGGCGGCGCGCAGCGTCTCGTTATTGGTGCGCTCGTCCACCAGCGCGACCATGTCGACCGCCTGCTGGTGGTGGACGATCATGTCCTGCATGAACTTCACGTCGTCGGGTGAAAAGCGCGTGTCGGCGAGGTCGCTCGCCTCCTTCGCGCTCAGCGCCTTGCCCTGCTGCCCCGGCGCACCCGGCTGAACGATTGGCGGCGCGTTTTGCGCGGCAAGTGGGGCGGTGCCGGCCAGAAGCAGCGCGGCGAGCGAAAGCGAGCGGAAATGCATGAAATTTGTCCCCCTTGGATCACGCGCATTGATGGCCGATCGTACCCCGCCGTCAAGGTGAAATGCCCGATTTGCCGTGGAGAGGAGCGATACGCCCGCTCCCTGGGCCGTGGCTCAGCATCGGCGAAATGTGGACCGAACACGCTTCCGAACCGTTGATATCACAAGAAACCTATCCGCAGGGCGCGATTTCCGCCCGCCAGACGAGACGATGACCATGAACCAGTTCGTTAGTTTCCCAGCTCAGCCAAGGCGCAGCTGCCGCGCAGGGGGCCCCAGATAACCTCCCCCATCGGACGAAGATTCACGAATTCGCGTACAAGCGCGACAAGTTTGCCTCAGCACGGTGCGCAAGGCCACCCACAGCCATCCCGCCGATCGCGGCTAAAGTCCCGGGGGCGGCGCGAGCGTGAGCGCTTGCGCGATCGCGCTAGGGGCTTCCGGGCGCGTGTTTCCGGCGGACAGGCCTTGCGAGAAGCCTCGGTGCCGCTCGTCGCCGGGGCAATGGCGCTTGGCTTGATCGGTAACACCTTGCCGGAAGAGCTGATGCCGCACTCCGCGTCGGAGCTGGTCAATGGCTGGTCCTACGACCTCGACATGGCGAACAATCCGCGCATCCACCGCCAGCCGGCGCTGTTCCAGTCTGCCAGCCCGGAGTTGCTGAAGGCTCTGTCGCAGGAAGAGGGAATGCGCCTGACCGTATATCGCGATGTCGCTGGACATCCCACGGTGGGCGTCGGCCATCTCGTCACCCCTGCCGACGGCCTGCAAGTCGGCGACCGGATCACCCGGGCGCAGGCGCTCGCATTCCTGAAGCAGGATTTGCAAACCGCCGAGGAAGCCGTCGCGAGACTGGTCGGCAATCTGCCCCTCTACCAGCGCGAGTTCGATGCGCTGGTGGACCTCGTCTTCAACGTCGGCGAAGGGGGCGCCGGGCCGGACGACAGCCCGATGCTCAACGCTGCGATCGCTTCCGGTGATTACGATGGCATCGCGCGCGAACTCGACTACACGACCGCCGGCGGCAGGGTTGCCGGTGGCCTCGTCCACCGGTCGGAGCGCCGCGCCAATATCTTTTTGGATGGAAATTATGCGAACCCGAGGCTCGTCAACAGCTAGCGCGCTGGCGGCATCCGCGCTGCTCGTCGCCGGGTGTTCCGATGGTCCCGCTTCCCGCAACGAAGGCGCGGGCCCGCGACCGACCGAGAAAGCCCTGGCGCAGATAGTGCGCGCGCCGGATGTCCGCCCGGCGGAGGACTGCCTGCTGGTGGTTTGGCAGGAACAGAAAAACCCCGATGCCTCTTTCGACCGGGCGCACGATGCGGCCGATGGAGGCGCGATTTCCTGCGCGACGGGAACGACCGCCAGCGAATTCGAAGCGGCGATCGAAACGCTGCGCGACGCGGCGAAGAGCGGCGACCGCGCCGCCTTGCTGAAACAGGTCGGGATGCCGCTGCTGTTCATCGACGGTCGCGGGGACCGGCGCGAAATCACCGATCCCGCGGCGATCGATGCAACCTTCGACACCGTCTTCGACGATCGCATGCTGGCCCTGCTCCAGCGGCTCGATCTCTCGCAGCTCACCGTCGTGCCGGATCGCGGCGCGTTCTTCGAGCTGGGATCGCTGTGGCTGGTGGTCGACCGCAAGGGTGGACGCCCGCGTCTGGTCACCGTCAACCACCAGGCGCTGGGCGAGGCCGCAACGGCGGCCCGGCACGCCCCGGGCGACGGGTCGCGTCGTTCGCTATGACCGGGGCGCTGTGACCGGGGCGCTGTAACCGGCGCGCTGTCACCGGGTTGCGGGCGCAGGGCGGTTGCAATCGCAATCAATCTTCGGTTCAAGCACGGTTCGCTACACAAGACATCCTTCCCCGCCGCCTTCGCGAAACCGGGGACCATCTACGACGTTTGCCGGAGAGAGACTTCATGAAAGCCCGTATCCTCGCCACTACCAGTATCGCCCTTGCCCTGTCGGCCTGCGCGACCACGATGGAGAACGACATGGCCGTTGCCGATACTTCCGACGCCGAGGTGATGGCGGGTGCCGATATTCCGGAAGGGACCGGCTATTTCGCCAGCGACAGCACGCTGCCGTTCCAGGCGCCCGACTTCCGCCAGATTTCCGAAGACGACTACGTTCCGGCGTTCGAGCAAGGCATGGCGATCCACCAGGCGGAGGTCGATGCGATCGCCAACAATCCCGCCGCGCCGACTTTCGACAACACCATCGTCGCGCTGGAGACATCGGGCCGGATGCTGAACCGCGTCGCGACCGTGTTCTTCGCCCTGACGGGTACGAACACCACCGACCGGCTCGACCAGATCAATACCGATATCAGTCCGAAGCTGTCGGCCCATTCCGACTCGATCTCGCTCAATCCGGCCCTCTTCGCGCGGGTGCAGGCGCTCTATGACCGGCGCGATACGCTGGGCCTCGACAACGAGCAGGCCAAGCTGCTCGAGGAAACCTACAAGGGAATGGTCCATGCCGGCGCGAAGCTGACCGCGCAGCAGCGCGAGCAGGTGAAGGCTATCAATACCGAGCTGTCGACGCTGACCACCGAATACGGCCAGGACGTGCGCTCCGCCACCAACGACCAGCCGCTGATCGTCGACACGCGCGAGGAACTGGCGGGCCTGACCGACGGCGAGATCAAGGCCGCGGCCGATCTGGCGGTGGAAAAGGGGATGCCGGGCAAGTTCGCCATCGCGCTGCAGAACACGACCCAGCAGCCGCTGCTCCCCAGCCTGGAAAACCGTGATGTGCGCGAGCGGCTGTTCATGCGCAGTATCCACCGCGCCGACGGCACCAATCCCGAATACGACACCCGCGTGCTGCTGGCGAAGATCGCCGCGCTGCGGGCACAGAAGGCGGCGCTGTTCGGCGAGCCCGACTGGGCAACCTACGCCATGTGGGACCGCATGGCGAAGAATCCGAAGACCGCGCTCGGCTTCATGAACCAGATGGTCCCGGCCCTCGCCGCGACGCAGCGGCGCGATGCGCAAATGCTCGACGCCGCGATCAAGGCCGATGGCGGGGATTACGAGGTCCAGCCGTGGGACTGGTATCGCTATGCCAACCAGGTGAAGGCGGAACGCTTCGACCTCGACGAAAACCAGGTGAAGCAGTATTTCCAGCTGGACAAGGTGCTGGAAGACGGCGTCTTCTTCGCCGCGAACAAGCTTTACGGCCTGACCTTCAAGCGGCGCACCGACATCCCGACCTATCATCCGGACGTGTGGACCTACACCGTCTACGACAAGGACGGGTCGGAGCTGGGCCTGTTCTATTTCGATCCGTTCCAGCGCCCGTCCAAGCGCGGCGGCGCGTGGATGAGCAATTTCGTGGAGCAGAGCAAACTCTACGGGACGAAGCCCGTCATCTACAACGTGCTCAATATTCCCAAGGCCCCCGACGGGCAGCCGCAGCTGGTCAGCTTCGACAATGTGAACACCATGTTCCACGAATTCGGCCACGCGCTGCACGGCTTCTTCGCCAACCAGACCTATCCCAGCATGTCGGGCACCGCGGTCGCGCGCGACTTCGTGGAATATCCCAGCCAGGTGAACGAGATGTGGGCGACCTATCCCGAGGTGCTGGAGAACTATGCGAAGCACTACCAGACGGGTGCGCCCATTCCGTCCGCGATGATCGACAAGATCGAGGCGGCGGCGAAGTTCAACCAGGGCTATGATTTCGGCGAGGTCGTGGAGGCTGCGCTGCTCGACATGAAATGGCACTCGCTCTCCGCCGCGCAGGCCAAGGCGATCGACACGCCGGCAGAGGTCGACGCCTACGAGCGCAAGTCGCTGACCGATCTGGGGCTGGAAATCGACCTGGTCCCGCCGCGCTATCGCAGCAGCTATTTCAACCACATCTTCTCCAGCCCGACCGGCTATTCGGCCGGCTATTACAGCTATCTGTGGACCGCGATGCTGGACCGAGACAGCCGCCAATGGTTCCTCGATCACGGCGGTCTGACGCGGGAGAACGGCCAGCATTTCCGCGACACGGTGCTGAGCCAGGGCGGCACGCAGGACTATTTCAAGATGTACGAAGCGTTCGCGGGACGCGATCCGGACGTGAAGCCGCTGCTGGAGGCGCACGGCCTGATCGCGGGTGACGAAGGCGGCGATGCGACCGGAACCACGTCGGACGGCGAATTGCCGGGGCAGACGACCGCAACCGCGCAAACTCCGGTAACCAAGTAGTTACATTTCGTAACCTGTAATGGCGGGTCGGGTCTCCACATGGGAAACCCGGCCCGCCTTCGTTTCGGCTATAGCGTGATCAGCGCGCGGCGCCCCTGTTCGCCGATCCACTGCGCGCGGATGTTCCACACCCGCTCCACCAGGTCGCGATGCAGAGCTTCCTCCGCCGGGCCGTCGGCCGCCAGGCTGCCCCGATCGAGCACCACGACGCGATCCGCGTGGTTCATCGCCTGGGCGAGGTCGTGCACCACCATCACCACACCCGCGCCGTCGCGCGCGGCGCGGCGCAGATGGCGCAGGATCGTGCGCTGATGCGCGAGGTCGAGCGCCGCCAGCGGCTCGTCGGCGAGCACCCAGCGCGGCGTGCCCGCCAGCACGCGGGCGAGCAGCACACGGGCTCGCTCTCCGCCCGACAGCGTGGAGATGGGGCGATCGGCGAAGTCGGTCAGATCCAGCCGCCGCATGATTTCCGCCACGATCGCGTCGCCCCGGTCGCCATGGGGCAGCCGTCCGAGCGCGACCAGCCACCGGACCGCGACGTCCCACGCGACCTGCGGCTCCTGCGGGAGGTAGCCGATCGCTTGCGCGCGGGCACGCGGATGCAGCCTGTCGAGCGGCTTGCCGTTGAGCACGAGATCGCCGGTGCCGGGCACCAGCAGCCCGGCAAGGCATTGCAGCAGGGTCGACTTGCCCGCCCCGTTGGGGCCGCAGATCGCGGTGATGCCGCCCGGCTCCAGCACCAGCGAGACGCGGTCCAGCCGACCGGGCACGACGAGGTTGCACGCGGCCAGCGTCATGCGAGGCCCCGCCGCATGCGGATCAGCAGCCAGAGGAAGAACGGGGCGCCGAGCACGCTCAGCAGGATGCCAAGGCGAAGCTCCGTAACCGTGGGCAGCACGCGAACCGCGCTGTCCCCGACCAGCACCAGCAGCGCGCCCGCGAGCGCACTCGGCCCGATCAGCGAACTCGGCATCCGGTCGGTGAAGGGGCGCACGATATGGGGCACCATCAGTCCGACGAAGCCGATAATTCCCGCCACCGCGACGCCGCTACCCACGGTCAGCCCGATGCCGACGACCAGCCAGGCGAGCGTGCGCCCCGGTTGCATGCCGAGCGAGCGGGCCGCGCCCTCGCCCAGCGTCAGCGCGTCGAGCGCGGTCGCGGTGCGCCATAGGCAGGCGATCCCGGCGATCGTCAGCGGCGCGGCGATCCACACCTCGCGCCAACTACGATCGGTCAACGCGCCCATCAGCCAGGTCACGATCTCGCTCATCGCGAAGGCATTGGGCGCAAGACTGATGACGAGACTGGTGAGTGCGCCCGCGAGGCTCGCGATCATCAGCCCGGCGAGCGTGAACAGCGCGATCCCGCCCGTCCGCCCGGCAATGGCGGCCAGCAGCGCCATCGCCCCGGCGGCCCCGGCCAGCGCGAACAGCGGCAACAGCCAGGCATTAGCCGTCAGACCGAACCAGAAGCTCGCCACCGCGCCCAGCGCCGCGCCCGGCGCGATCCCGAACAGGCCGGGATCGGCGAGCGGATTGCGCAGATAGCCCTGCATCACCGCGCCCGCCGCGCCGAGCCCCGCACCGACCACGATCGCCAGCACACCGCGCGGCAGGCGCAGTTCGGCCAGGATGATCGCGGCATTGGGCGTGCTCGCCGGGTCGAGCCAGACGCGACCAGCCAGCAACGAAAGCCCGAAGACGAGGGCCAGCAGCGCGAGGAGAATGGCGGAGAGGCGACTCATCCACCCCTCCCGTTCACGGGAGGGGCAGCGAGACTTGCTTCGCCAACGGCGAAGTTAGTCGCAGCGGGGTGGACTTCGAGGCTGGCCGATAGCGTTGCAGGCCCACCCCCGGCCCCTCCCGCACGCGGGAGAGGGGAAAGCTGCGCGCGTATCTCTCGCAACCGCTTCATCGCGCGGATGATCGTCGGGCCGCCGCAATAGAGCAGCGAGGGATCGAAACGCGCGACTTCCATGCCGGGAATCTCGCGCAGCGCCGGGTGGCGCTGGCCGCGCTCGTTCCCCGCCACTAGCAGCAGGCGCGGCGGGTCGACCGTCAGCCGCTCCAGCGAGAGATAATCGGCCTGCCGCAGCCCGCGCTGGACGGACAGGCTGGCCAGCCCCGCCCGGGCCATCAATTCGGTCGCCAGCGTGTTGTCGCCCGGAACGATGCCGCCCGGCTGCCACAACACGGTCGAAACCGGCGCATCGGCAACGGGCGCCACCGCCGCCGCGATCCGCGCATTCAGAGCCGCGCCTTCCCGCTGTCGATCGGTCAGCTCCGCCAGCCGCGTAACCTGCGCCCGACTGTCCGTGACTGTGGATGCGATGCCGAAGGTTTCCACGCGGATACCCATGTCGGTCAGCGCGGCGCGCGTCGCGGGCGCGATGAAGTCGCTCGCCACCACCATGTCGGGCGCGAGCGCGGCGATCTCCTCCACCGTGCCGCCGGTGGTGCCGTAACGCTGCGCCCGCGCGACCGGCATCGAACTCGCCGCCGGATCGCGGCTGTAATGCGAGAGGGCCAGGACCTGGCCCGGCGGGGCGATCTCGCCCAGGATCGCGTCGGTGCACGGGTTGAGGCTGACGATCGTCGGATGCGCCGCACCGGTCTGGCGCACCGGCGGCGCGGCGGTGCAACCCGCCAGCGCCGCCGCCGCGAAAGCGGCCGTCCAGCCGCGCGGGTTCACAGCTTCAGCCGCGCCCCGACATAGGCGGATCGGCCCGGCGTGCCGTAGCCGACGACGCTCGTGTAATCGACGTCGAACAGGTTCTCGACCCGGCCATACAGCTCGAACCGCTCGCCCACGGGCAGGCTGGCGCGCAGCGTGGTCAGTGCGTAACCGTCGAGCCGGGTGGCATTGAAATTGTCGTCGAAGCTGTCGCTCACCAGCCGCACGTCGCCGCCCAGCACCAGCCCGGCGAGCGGAGAGCGCCAGTCGAGCGAGGCGGTCAGCGCGTGGCGCGGACGGCGGGCGAGATCGTTGCCCTCGCGCGCATCGCCCGGCGTCCGGTTCTCGGTATCGGTGAAGGCATAGGCGAGCCGGGTGGACAGGTTCGCCCCCAGATCCCTGCCCAGCTCCACCTCGACGCCCTGCGCGCGGGTCTTGCCCACATTGTCGTAAGTCCCGAAGGGCCGGTTCGTGCAGATGCCGGTGGTCTGGCCGGTGCAGCTCACGAAGTCGATCTGGTCGTCGGTATCGCGCCGGAACAGCGTGACAGCGGCGTAGCCGTCCTTCGAGCGGTCGCCCCAGGCAAGGCCGAGATCGAAACTGGTGCTGTTTTCCGGCACCAGGGTCTCGTTCCCGTAATCGGACAGCAATTGGTAGAGCGTGGGTGCCTTGAAGCCCTCGCCCACGCTGGCGCGCAGGCGCAGCCCCGGCACGATGGCATAGCTGACATCCGCGCCGAAGCTGGTCGCGCCGCCGAAATCCTGGTGCTCGTCATGGCGCACACCCGCATGGGCGGACAGCGCGCCGTACTCGATCCCCGCCTGCGCGTAGATGCCACCGATACCGGTGCTCTGCCGCGCGTCGTAGGTGCTTTCGAACGAAGTCCATTCGTAGCTGCCGCCGAAATCCACCAGCAGCGGCCCGATCAACCGGTATTCGCCGCGCGCGTCGATGCGGTCCGACCGGCCCTTGTAGCTGTAGGCAGGCGTGTCGCTCGTATCGGAGGCGTAGGAGTCGCGGTCCGTATCGGCGAAGGAGTAATAGGCCTTCAGGTAGAGCGTGCCGGTATCGCGCAGCGCGCCGACCGCGCCGGAGAGCTGCTTGGTGCGCTGGGTCTCCGGAGTATCGCCGAAGGTATAGGTCGGCGCGGGATACCCGTCGATATCGAGGTCGCCATGGGCGTAGCGCGCCGTGGCGAAGATCTCGCTGGCCGGGTCGAGGTAGTATCGCGCCCGCCCGTTGATGGAATAATGCTCGAACCCGTCGGGCTCCGTACCGACGGCGGCGGCGGAGAAACCGTCGGTGCGATAATAATCGCCACCGATGCCGAGATAGCCGGTATCGCCGCCGATGCCCGCCGTGGCGGTCGTATAGACGGTGTCGCGCGCGCCGTATTCCGCGCTCGCGTCGATCCCGGTGGTGCTGCGCGTGGTCGCCTCCAGCACGCCGCCGATCGCATCCGACCCCCAAATGGTGGAGTTGGAGCCGCGCGTCAGATCGAGCTTCGCCAGCGTGCCGGACAGCAGATTGCCGAAATCGAACCCGCCGCCGGGGCTGGAGGGATCGTTCAGCCGCACCCCGTCGACCAGCACCAGCAGCTGCGCGGTTTCCGCGCCGCGCACGTTGACGCCGGTGGTCGCTCCGGGCGGGCCGTTGCGGGTGAAGGTGACGCCGGGCGCGCGTTCGAGCAGGCGAGTGATGTCGGCCCCCTGGATACTCTCGATCTCGGACCGGCCGATCACGGTTACCGGCTGGCCGGTGTCCTCCACCTCGATCCGGGTGCCGGTCGCGGTGACGGTGATCTCCGTCTCCTCGAGCGCGTAGGGATCGGTGTTCTCGTCGGGCTGTGCGGGCGGCTGGGCCAGCGCGGGCGCCGCGATCGCCGCCAGGGAAACGCCGAGTATCAGGTATTTACGCATAACTTCTCCATCATGTGCGAAATGTCGCCCATGACGGAATGCAGGCGTGAAAATGCCCGCTCCGCTTGCCACCGGTACACCCCGCCCGCCGGCCGAACGACACGCACAGGCAGGTCTCCTGGCTCCCGGATCGTCGCGCGCCGTCCGCCTTCCCACCCTTCGACTTGCTCGGGACAGTGGCGTGTTGGAAGGCGCGCTCCCCGGTCACAGTTGCGGGGGCAGCGAGGGTATTCCACCCTCTTCCCTCTTAGGCCCGCCGGTCGATCCCTCGCCCGCCGGACAACCCGTGACGTCGCGCGCCCCTTAGGGCCCGGTCCTGCGCGCGGCAAGCCTTTGCGCGCGTGTTGACGCGCATTTGGCCATGACGGTTTACGAAAGGCGGTCCGGCCGGAGGCGGGACGGGCAAATGTTAACACCCCCGAAACCTTTCGCGGCAGCAAAGCCTTAGCCTGCGCGCACTACAGATGGCTGAGGGGCGGTTACGGTCGCCGGGGATCACTGTCGGGGTGGGTTGTACATCATGAAGTTCTACTATGCCGCGGCGCGCAGCGTGGCGCCTTCTCCAGTCGTGCGCGCTCTTTCCAGGCGCGCGAGCGCACGGGCGGCGAACGATAATGGCAATCGCTCGCAGAACCCCGCCACCGACCCGAAGATGGTGAACGCCGCGCTGCGTCACTTTTCCCAGCACGGGCTCCACGCCGCGAGCCGAGCCGCCGAGGAAGCCGAGACCGCCTTCTTCGCCGGCGATCGGGAGCGCTACGAATGGTGGCGTGGCATCTGCAAGACGCTGGACCGCCGACTGGCGGAAGAACTCGCGGACCGCTTTCGCTCCTCCCGCGAAATGACACCCGCATAGGCCCCCATCAACCGCTGGCGATGCCAGTAATAGCGACATTAACCAAATAGAGAGATGCCCGGGACTATCCCGCAAAGAATGTCGAGACTTTTCGAGCGTGTGCGGAAGCGTCGTAGAAGACAGGCGCGTCGCCGGGACGACGAGCTGTCGAACCAGGCGCGCCATTTGCTTGTCGTGTCGCTTTACAGCCAGCCCATCAGCCTGGCGATCGGCGCGCTGAATGGTTTGATGGCGGTCGGGATCGCCGCTTGGCTCATCGATCGTCCGCTGTTCAACGCCATTGCCGTAGTATTCGGTGCCATCGCGGCCGCGCGGGTCGCGGTCGCATATTTCCTTTCGCCCGACGATGTGCGCAACACCACGCGCCATCTGGAACGGATCTACGAGATCGGGGCGTTTTCCTACGCCTTGTTCTACGGCATCGCCGCCGCGCTGACCGTTCATTATCGCCCGGGCGATGCGGTGATGACGCTGATGGTCGCCAATGCCTTGTGCTACGGCATCGGTATCTGCGCGCGCAATGCGGGCCGTCCGTACATCGCGCTGGGTCAGCTGGGCCTGACTTTCGTGCCCGTCATTATCGCCTGCCTGCTCGACGGTTCGCATGCGCTGGTGGTTCTGGCCCTGACCATGATCATGGTCGGCCCGGCGATGGGTTCGATCACCATGACGGTGTTCAATACGCTGCGCGATTCGGTCGCGGCGGCTCAGACCAGCGAGCGGCTGGCGCGCAAGATGGAATCGTTGGCGCTGACCGACGTCGTCACCGGCCTCGCCAATCGCGCCGGCCTGAACCAGTCGCTGGTCAAGTCGCTGATGCGCGTGCCGGCAGACCGGCAACTGGCGCTGTTCTGGCTCGACCTCGACCGGTTCAAGGAAGTGAACGACCTGCTCGGGCACCAGATCGGCGACCGGGTCCTGGAAGAGGTCGCAAACCGGCTGCGCAGCGCGATGCCCGCCACGGCGACGCTCGCCCGCTTCGGCGGCGACGAATTCGTGCTGTTTTGCGAGGTCGACGATCGGGGCGCGGCGGAATATCTCGCCAACCAGCTCCTGGAGCAGTTTCTCGCCCCCATGCGCTTCGACGGCGACCGGCTGGAGATCAACACCTCGATCGGGGTCGCCCTGCTGCCCGAAGATGCGGGCGAACCGGAGGCGCTGATGAAGGCGGCGGATCTCGCGCTGTACCACGCGAAGATCGAAGGGCGGGACCGCGCCCGCTTCTTCGATGCCGCCATGACCCGCGACCTCGCTCGCAAGCGGGAACTGGAAGAGGAACTGCGCGGCGCGATCCAGCGCGACGAGCTGTCGGTGTTCTTCCAGCCGGTGGTCGATCTCGCCACCGGTCGCATCCGCTGTTTCGAGGCGCTGGTGCGCTGGTTCCATCCGCAAAAGGGCGAACTCAGCCCCGGCGAATTCATTCCGGTGGCGGAGGAAACCGGGCTGATCGTCACGCTTGGCAACTGGATCACGCGCGAAGCCGCGAAAACCGCCGCGCATTGGCCCGACGACGTCCGCGTCGCCGTCAACCTGTCGCCCTTGCAGATCAAGGCCCCCGGTGCGGCGCTGGGCATCCAGGCGGCGCTGCGCGATGCGGGGCTGGCCCCCGAACGGCTCGAGCTGGAAGTGACCGAGAGCCTGTTCGTGGAAGATAGCGCGGGGACCGATGGCTTCATCCACGAACTTTCCGCGCTCGGCGTGCGCTTCGCGATGGACGATTTCGGGACGGGCTACTCTTCGCTCGGTTACATCAACAAATATCCGTTCTCGAAGATCAAGGTCGACCGCAGCTTCGTCTCCGGCCCGCAGGCCGGGCGCAAGGCGGAGGCGATCATCCGCGCGGTGGCGGAAATGGGCGCGCAGTTGAATCTCGAAATCGTCGCGGAAGGGATCGAAACGCTCGATCAGGCGCGCGCGACCGCCCGGGCCGGGTGCACGCTCGGCCAGGGGTATTATTTCAGCCGCGCGGTGCCGGACTATCTGGCGTCGATGCTGCTGGCGCGCGAGCGCGACGATTTCGGCCCTGCGGACGAACCGGCGGAGGTTACGGAGAATCCGACCGAACGGCGGTTGGGCTAGCTGGCTCACGGCAACGGCGCGGCGTTGCCGAACCCCGACCACAGCGCGAGCGAGCGCTCCAGCCACAGCACTTATTGCAATTGCGAACCAATCTCATTCATCCGCCTGAGATCGCTACTATTCCCGGTTGCATTCCCCTTCCGCGACGCCTAACTCGGCCCCGATCATCCGGGCCCCCCGCTCGCGGGACGACGGGGTCGGCCTCCGGTCATACCGATCCGGTCCCGCGCGCAGGAAGGACAGTCCAAGGATTATGGCTCGCAAGAAGATCGCGCTCATCGGCTCCGGCATGATCGGCGGCACGCTCGCCCACCTCGCCGCGAAGAAGGAAATGGGCGATATCGTCCTGTTCGACATCGCCGAGGGGCTGCCCCAGGGCAAGGCGCTGGACCTGAGCCAGTGCGGACCCGTCGAGGGCTTCGACGCCAAGATTACCGGGACCAACGACTATGCCGACATCGCGGGCGCGGACGTCGTGATCGTCACCGCCGGCTCCCCGCGCAAGCCGGGCATGAGCCGCGACGACCTGCTCGGCATCAACCTGAAAGTGATGAAGGCGGTCGGCGAAGGCATCAAGAACAATTGCCCCGACGCGTTCGTGATCTGCATCACCAACCCGCTCGACGCGATGGTCTGGGCGCTGCGCGAATTCTCCGGCCTGCCGCACAACAAGGTCGTCGGCATGGCGGGCGTGCTCGACAGTGCGCGCTTCGCGACCTTCCTCGCGTGGGAATTCGACGTGTCGGTGAAGGATGTGAACGCCTTCGTTCTGGGCGGCCACGGCGACACCATGGTCCCGGTCACCAGCTACACCACGATCAACGGCATCCCGGTGAAGGATTTCGCAAAGATCAAGGGCGTCGACCAGGGCCGCATCGACGAGATCGTCGATCGTACCCGCAAGGGCGGCGGCGAAATCGTCGGGCTGCTCAAGACCGGCAGCGCGTTCTACGCCCCGGCCACCAGCGCGATCAGCATGGCGGAAGCCTATCTCGGCGACCAGAAGCGCGTCATTCCGTGCGCCGCCTATGTCGAGGGCAAGTATGGCGTCGACGGCCTGTATGTCGGTGTCCCTGCCATCATCGGCGCGGACGGGATCGAGGACGTGGTCGAGATCGAGCTCTCCGACGAGGAGAAGTCGAACCTCAAGGTATCGACTGACGCCGTCGAGGAACTCCTCGATGCGTGCAAGGGTATCGATAGCAGCCTGAAGAACTGAGCGCCGAACGGGGACACGGTTCCGGCGGCGTTCATGCATGGTCCCGGAATCGTTTCCCCGGTTCGTATGGGGAAAGCCCCTTTGTCGAGGAGTGAAGTGATGGCTTACGGAATTACGCATTCAATCCGCGGTCTGGCGCTGGCTTGCGCCGCCATCGCCCTCCCCTCCGCCGCGCTGGCGCAGGAGGCCTCTGCCGATCCGACAGAGAACCTGCCCGATGTTGAGGCAACCAGCCTGCGCGACGCGGCAACGACCTGCGCTGCGGCCAGCGACGGCAGCGCGGTGGATATCGCGCGCTTCACCGGCACCGGCTGGAGCGAACTCGCGCTGACCGACGGCGATGGTGCCGCGCTGCCGATTCCCGTCACCTTCCTGCAACGTGGCGACGGCGATCCGCTGGTGATCGTGCCGCAGTCGCAGGACGAAGCGCCGGTATGCGTTTCGATGGGCGTCCTGTCCGCTGGGGATGCGGGCAAGGAAGCGGTGAAGGCCGCGTTCACCGACGCCTTCGGAGCCGGCGAAACGGCGGGCGAGGAAGCGGACGAAGACGGCGCGAGCGCCGATCAGACCATCTATCGACAGGGGGCGAACATGATCGTCCTCACTTTCGAAGACGACGACGAACAGGGCCTCGTCGCCCTCGCGGTCGTGGTCCAACCCGGAGAATAACCCACCTATGTCCATCCTCGTCGACAAATCCACCAAGGTCATCACGCAGGGGATGACCGGCGATACCGGTACCTTCCACACCCAGCAGGCGCTCGATTACGGGACGCAGATGGTGGCAGGCGTGACGCCGGGCAAAGGTGGCAGCACGCATATCGGCCTGCCCAATTTCGACACGGTGAAGGAAGCGAAGGACGCCACCGGCGCGACCGCCAGCTGCATCTACGTGCCGCCGCCCTTCGCCGCGGACGCGATCTGCGAGGCGATCGATGCCGAGATCGAGCTGATCGTTTGCATCACCGAAGGCATCCCGGTGCTGGACATGGTGCGCGCCAAGGCGGCGCTGGAAGGCTCCAAGTCGCGCCTGATCGGTCCGAACTGCCCCGGCGTGCTGACGCCCGAAGAGTGCAAGATCGGCATCATGCCCGGCTCCATCTTCCAGAAGGGTTCGGTCGGCGTCGTGTCGCGTTCGGGCACCCTTACCTACGAGGCGGTACACCAGACGACGCAGGTCGGCCTGGGCCAGTCGACCGCGGTCGGTATCGGCGGCGATCCGGTCAACGGGACCAACTTCATCGACGTGCTCGACCTGTTCCTTGACGACGAGGAAACCAAGTCGATCATCATGATCGGCGAGATCGGCGGCAGCGCGGAAGAAGAGGCCGCGGCCTTCATCAAGGAACAGCGCGCCAAGGGCCGGTCGAAGCCGATGGTCGGCTTCATCGCGGGGCGCACCGCCCCTCCGGGCCGCCGCATGGGCCATGCCGGCGCGATCGTCTCGGGCGGCCAGGGCGGTGCCGACGACAAGATCGCGGCGATGGAGGATGCGGGCATTCGCGTCTCGCCCAGCCCGAGCGAACTCGGCACCACGCTCGACGCGATGCTGAAGGAAACGGCCTGACACTTCCTTACGCCGCGGTGGGTTCAGGGACCGACCGCGGCGTTCGGGCATTGGCTTAATACACCGCCGACAAACGCGCTATGCAAAAGGTGACCCGGCATGGGTAACGAAGCACACGATTTCCTCCCCGAGCTGGGCGACCAGGACGGGCCGCAGCAGGGGCCGAGCTGGGGCAACCCGCGCTGGCCGCTGACCGGGGTGGAGTCCGAAAGCGAGCTGACGCAGGCGCTCGATCCCACCGCGATGAAGATCGCGGTGAAGGAAGCGGCGAAGAAGGCGGGCAAGCCGACCGATGCCGCTTCGATCGAGCAGGCGGCGGCGGATTCGATCCGCGCCATGCTGCTGATCCGCACCTATCGCGTACGCGGGCATCTCTCCGCCAATCTCGACCCGCTCGAACTTAGCCACCGTGAGATTCCGCAGGACCTGAAGCTGGACTGGCACGGCTTCACCGGCGACGCGCTGAAGCGCGAGGTCTATGTCGGCGGCACGCTGGGTCTCGAATGGGCGACCCCGCAGGAAATCGTCGACAAGCTGCGCGCGGATTACTGCGGCAAGGTCGGCCTCGAATACATGCACATCTCCGACGTGGAGGAGCGTCGCTTCCTGCAGGAACGGTTCGAAAGCCCGGACGAGACGATCCAGTTCACCGACGAGGGCAAGCGCGCGATCCTGGCCGCCGTGATCCGCGGCGAGCAGTTCGAGAACTTTCTCGGCAAGAAATATGTCGGGACCAAACGGTTCGGCCTCGACGGCGGCGAATCCATGATCCCGGCCCTGGAAGCGGTGATCAAGTATGGCGGCCAGATGGGCGTGCGCGAGATCATCTATGGCATGGCCCACCGCGGCCGGCTGAACGTGCTTTCGAACGTGATGGCAAAGCCGTACAAAGTGATCTTCCACGAATTCCAGGGCGGCAGCGCCAACCCCGACGATGTCGGTGGATCGGGCGACGTGAAGTATCACCTGGGCACCAGCACCGATCGCGAATTCGACGGGATCCAGGTGCATATGTCCCTGGTCCCCAATCCGAGCCATCTCGAGGCGGTCGACCCGGTCGTGCTGGGCAAGACCCGCGCGCAGCAGGCGATCCGCGACGATCTGAAGAAGCACGAGCAGGTGCTGCCCGTGCTGATCCACGGCGACGCTGCTTTCGCGGGCCAGGGCATCGTGTGGGAATGCCTCGGCTTCTCCGGCGTGCGCGGCTACAACACGGGCGGCTGCATTCACTTCGTGATCAATAACCAGATCGGTTTCACGACCAGCCCGCAATTCGCCAGATCGTCCCCTTACCCCAGCGATGTCGCCAAGGGTGTGCAGGCACCGATCCTGCACGTGAACGGCGACGATCCCGAAGCGGTGACCTTCGCCTGCAAGCTGGCGATCGAGTACCGCCAGCGCTTCGGCCGCGACATCGTGATCGACATGTGGTGCTATCGCCGCTTCGGCCATAACGAGGGCGACGAGCCGAGCTTCACCCAGCCGCTGATGTACGACCGCATCCGGAAGCATCCGAAGGTGAGCGTGCTCTATTCCGACCGGCTCAAGGACGAGAAGGTGATCGACGGCGAATTCGTCGGCACCTACGAGAAGGATTTCACGGCGCATCTGGCCGAGGAATTCGACGCCGCCGAAAGCTACAAGCCAAACGCCGCCGACTGGTTCAGCGGCCGCTGGTCAGGCCTCAACAAGCCCGCCGACGCGGAGACCGCGCGCCGCAACGTCGAAAGCGCGATCCCGAAGAAGCTGTTCGACAGCCTTGGCCGCACGCTGACCGAGGTGCCCGAGGGGCTCAACATCCACAAGACCCTCAACCGCGTGCTCGATGCCAAGCGCGAAATGTTCGCGAAGGGCGAGGGGCTCGACTGGGCGACAGCCGAGGCATTAGCCTTCGGCAGCCTCGTCACCGAAGGGTTCGGGGTGCGCCTGTCGGGGCAGGATTCGGGGCGCGGCACCTTCAGCCAGCGGCACGCCGTCTGGGTCGACCAGAAGGACGAGCACAAGCATATCCCGCTCGCCACCCTGCCTCACGGCAAGTTCGAGGTCTATGACAGCCCGCTGTCCGAATACGGCGTGCTCGGCTTCGAATACGGCTTCGCACTGGCCGATCCCAAGACACTGGTGCTCTGGGAGGCGCAGTTCGGCGACTTCGCCAATGGCGCGCAGATCATGATCGACCAGTTCATCGTGAGCGGCGAGGTCAAGTGGCTGCGCGCGAACGGGCTCGTTATGCTGCTACCGCACGGATACGAGGGCCAGGGGCCGGAGCACTCCTCCGCCCGCCTGGAACGCTTCCTCCAGATGTGTGCGAACGACAATATCCAGGTCTGCAACATCACCAGCCCGGCGAACTATTTCCACGTCCTGCGTCGCCAGATGCTGCGCAGTTTCCGCAAACCGCTGGTGATCATGACGCCCAAGAGCCTGCTGCGCCATCCGATGGCGAAGAGCGCGGCGGCAGAGTTCACCGGCGACAGCCAGTTCAAGCGTATCCTGTCGGACCCGGTGGACGTGTCCGACGACAAGGTGCGCCGCTTGGTCCTGTGTAGCGGCAAGGTCGCCTACGACTTGATGGAGAAGCGCGACGCCGAGGGACTGGACGACGTTTCCATCGTGCGCATCGAGCAGCTCTATCCCTTCCCCGGCGATCCGCTGGCGGTGCGGCTGGAGCGGATGAAGAACCTCGAAACCGTGGTCTGGTGCCAGGAAGAGCCGAAGAACAACGGCGCGTGGTTCTTCGTCGACGGGCTGATCGAACAGGCGCTGGCAAAGGCGGGCCGCGAAGGGATGCGCCCATGCTATGCCGGTCGTGAAGTCGCGGCGAGCCCGGCAACTGGCCTCGCCAACCGGCACAAGGTACAACAGGAATCGTTGGTTCAGGTCGCTCTCGGCCTGGCGGACGGCGGCGTGGCGGCACGCGAATGCCGCATCGAAGACGACAAGAAGAAGGCGAAGGGCTGACGCATGGCAACCGAAATCAAGGTCCCCCAGCTCGGTGAATCGGTCACCGAGGGCACGATCGCCGAATGGCTGAAGCAGCCGGGCGATGCAGTGGAGGTGGACGAACCCATCGCCAGCCTGGAAACCGACAAGGTCTCGGTCGAGGTTCCATCCCCGGTCGCGGGCGTGCTCGCGGAGCATGTCGCGAACGAAGGCGACACGGTCGAAGTCGGCGCGGTGATCGCGACGGTCGACGAAGGTGCCGAGGCGAAGAGCGGCGGCGGTGACAGCGCGCCGGCGCCATCGCCCTCCCCCGCTCCCAAGGAAGGCAAGTCGGACGACGCGGCCAAGCCCGAGAATGCGGGTCAGCAGGCTCCCTCTGGTGAATCCCCGGCAAGCGACGACACGCAGGCCCTGTCCCCGTCGGTCCGGCGTGCGGTGCTGGAACACGGGGTCGATCCCTCGACCATCAAGGGTACGGGCAAGGACGGTCGCCTGACCAAGGAGGACGTGATCGCTGCCGCCAAGGCGAAGGGCGATACGCCCTCGCCGAGTCAGAGCACGCCTGCCCCCTCCCCCACCCCGTCCGCGTCGGGCGAGCGCAAGGAAGAGCGGGTCAAGATGACCCGGATGCGCCAGACCATCGCCAAGCGGCTGAAGGGCGCGCAGGACAACGCCGCGCTGCTCACCACCTTCAACGATTGCGACATGACCGCGGTCATGGAAGCGCGCGAGAAGTACAAGGACCTGTTCGCGAAGAAGCACGACATCAAGCTGGGCTTCATGGGCTTCTTCGCGAAGGCGGCGTGCCTTGCCCTGAAGGACGTGCCCTCCGCCAACGCCTATATCGAGGGCGACGAGATCGTGTACCACGACTTCGCCGATATCTCGGTCGCGGTCAGCGCTCCCAACGGTCTGGTGGTCCCGGTAATCCGCGACGCGGACAAGAAGGGTTTCGCGCAGATCGAGAAGGACATCGCCGATTTCGGCAGCCGCGCCCGCGAAGGCACGCTGACGATGGAAGACATGAAGGGCGGCACCTTCACCATTTCCAACGGCGGCGTGTTCGGATCGCTGATGAGCACCCCGATCATCAACCCGCCGCAGAGCGCGGTTCTGGGCCTCCACCGGATCGAGGACCGCCCGGTCGCGATCGACGGCAAGGTCGAAATCCGTCCGATGATGTATATCGCATTGAGCTACGACCACCGCCTGATCGACGGGCGCGAAGCCGTGACCGCGCTGAAGATCATCAAGGAGGCGATCGAGGATCCGACCCGGATGCTGATCGACCTGTAAGAGTTGAACCCACACCGCTCGGGCCGAGCTTGTCGACGCCCCGCCCTTCCTTGGGGTGCCGCGGTGAAAACTAAGATCCTTCGACAAGCTCAGGATGAGCGGAATTTGATATGGCTGACCAGAACTACGACTACGACGTCCTCGTCATCGGTGCCGGACCCGGCGGCTATGTCGCCGCGATCCGCGCGGCGCAGCTGGGGCTGAAGACCGCCTGTGCCGAAGGGCGCGAGACGCTGGGCGGCACCTGCCTCAATGTCGGCTGCATCCCGTCGAAGGCGCTGCTTCACGCGAGCGAGTATTTCGACGCGGCGGCGAACGGCACGATGAAGGAGCTGGGGATCGACGTGACCCCCAAGCTCAATCTCGACCAGATGCACGCCCAGCGCCGCGACGCGGTCGAGGGTCTGACCAAGGGCGTCGCCTTCCTGTTCAAGAAGAACAAGGTCGACTGGCTGAACGGCTACGCCAAATTCAAGGACGCGCACACCGTCGAGGTCGGCGGCGAGACGAAGACGGCGAAGAACATCATCATCGCCACCGGCTCCTCCGTCACGCCGCTGCCGGGCGTGGAGGTCGACAACGACAACCATGTGGTGGTCGATTCCACCGGCGCGCTGGAACTGCCCAAGGTGCCCAAGAAGATGGTCGTCATCGGCGCGGGCGTGATCGGGCTGGAGCTCGGCAGCGTCTGGCGCCGCCTTGGCGCCGAAGTCACCTGCGTCGAATTTCTCGACCAGGTGCTGCCCGGTATGGACGGCGACATTCGCAAGGAAGCGAACAAGATTTTCAAGAAGCAGGGAATCGAATTCAAACTCTCGACCAAGGTCACCGGCGTGTCCGTGAAGGGCAAGAAGGCGACCCTGACGCTGGAACCCGCGGCGGGCGGCGACGAGGAGACGATGGAGGCCGATTGCGTCCTCGTTTCGATCGGGCGGCGGCCGAACACCGAAGGCCTCGGCCTCGACGCGATCGGGCTGGAAACCAACAAGCGCGGCCAGATCGAGACCGATCACGACTTCCGCACGAAGGTGGATGGCGTGTGGGCGATCGGCGACGTGATCCCCGGCCCGATGCTCGCCCACAAGGCGGAAGACGAGGGCATCGCCTGCGCCGAAAACATCGCGGGCCAGACCGGCATCGTGAACCACGCGGTGATCCCCAGCGTGGTCTATACCTGGCCCGAGATCGCGGGCGTCGGCCTGACCGAGGAAGAAGCGAAGGAAACGGGCGAGGTCAAGTCGTTCAAGTTCCCGATGATGGCCAACAGTCGCGCCAAGACCAATCACGAGCCCGATGGCTTCGTGAAGGTGATCGCGGATGCGGAAACCGACCGTGTGTTGGGCGTATGGTGCATCGCCAGCGTCGCGGGTACGATGATCGCGGAAGCCGCAGTGGCGATGGAATTCGGGGCGACGAGCGAGGACATCGCCTACACCTGCCACGCGCACCCGACCCATGCCGAAGCGATGAAGGAAGCCGCGATGGGCGTGACGGGCAAGCCGATCCACGTATGACCAAAGCCCGCTGATGGCGATCCGGCCACGATACCGCGTCCTGCCCTTCCTGGCGTTCCCGGTACTGGCAGGGATCGTCTGGATGGCGGGTAACGGGGCGCTGCGACAGTATATCGCCGTCAACGCCGTGGCGCTGGCCATCGGGCTGGCAGCGGCGCTTTGGTTGCGCCCGCCGCAGGGCACGATGCCGCGGCGCGGGCTCTTCGCCTTTCTCCTCCTGCTGTTGTTCGTGCCGCTTGCGAGCGGCCCGCATCTGGATGGTGTCTCGCGCTGGCTGCCGCTCGGTCCGGTTACGCTGCACGTAGGCGGACTGGCTCTCCCGGCTTTGCTGGTCCTGATGACGCGCGAACGCCCGCTCCTGCTCGTGGGCGCACCGCTGGCGCTGCTCGCTGCCATCCTGCAACCCGATGCCGCGCTCTCGCTGTCGCTCGCCCTGGGGGTGGGCGCGATCGGCATGATCGGCAAGGAGACGTCCCTGACGCTGTTCGGCGTGGTGGGGATCGTCGCGGCGGTGGTGCTGTGCCTGAGCGACACGCTGGAGCCGCAAATGTTCGTCGAGCACGTTTTCGCAACCGCAGCCGCGCAGTCGCTCGTGTGGGTGCTCGTCCTGGCTGCCGCGGCGATCGTGGGGCTGGTCGCCCTGCTGACCGCGCCGGTCGAGAAGCTTCCACGGCTTGCCTTGGCCGCATCCCTTGTCGGCTTCGTGCTTGCGAGCCTGATCGGCCCCTATCCGACAGCGCTGATCGGTTACGGTGCCGCCCCGATCCTCGGCTACGGGCTGGCGCTCGGACTGCTTGGCAAAACGCAGTCAGCCCCATCGGCGCGACCTTTCACAAGAAGTGGATCGTAGCGATACGATTGCACTCCTCGCCATCGTGTATTACCATCGTAATACACGATGGAGGGATAGCAATGAACCGTTTCGCACTCGGGCTGGCCGCACTGGTCGCCATCGCCGCACCCGCCCATGCTCAGAGCGAGGCCGACATCGCCCGCTTCGCCGATGCCGAATCGGAGTCCGGGCAGTTCATGGGCGCGGTGCTGGTCGCGCGCGACGGAACGGTGCTGTTCGACCGGGGCTATGGCGATGCCGATCTCGAATGGAACATCGCCAACGATGGCGACACAAAGTTCCGCATCGGCTCGCTGACCAAGCAGTTCACCGCCGTCGCCACCCTGATGCTGCGCGACCAGGGCAAGCTGAAGCTCGACGCGCCGGTTTCGACCTATCTCCCCGACACCCCGCCCGCCTGGGCGAAGGTTACGGTGCGCAACCTGCTCACCCACACTTCCGGCATCGTCAATTTCACCGGGCTCGACGCGTTCGATGCGGAAAAGGCCCGGCCGACCGCCGAAGGCGAGCCCATCGCTCTGTTCCGCGACCTGCCGCTGGAATTCGAACCGGGCTCCAAATACGACTATTCGAACTCCAACTATATCGTCCTCACCCGCATCGTCGAGCGCCTGAGCGGCCGGCCCTATGCGGACTTCGTGCACGAGAACCTGTTCCAGCCGGCGGGAATGACCGACACCGCCTATGACGATCAAAGCGCGATCGTGATGCACCGGGCGTCGGGCTACGCTCCGGGGCCGGACGGGCCGCTCAACGCGCCCTATGCCGACATGTCTTGGCCGCTCGGCGCGGGCGGGCTCTATTCCACCACCCGCGATCTGCTCAAATGGGAGCGCGCGCTGTTCGGCGGCAAGCTGCTACCCGCCGCCAGCATGAAGGACCTGCTGACCGTGGCGCGCGACGACTACGCGCTCGGCTTGCTGGTCCAGCGCGAAGGCGAGGCGACGACGATCTCGCACAGCGGCGGGATCGAGGGGTTCAACAGCTGGCTCGGCTACGATCCCGACCGCAAGGTGACGGTGGCGGTGCTCGCCAACCTGAATGGCCCCGCCGCCTCGCGCCTCGGCACATCGCTGATGAAGCTGGCGCAGGGCCGCGAGGCCACGCCGGTCACGGTGCGCAATGAGGTCGCGGTGTCGGCCGAGACGCTGGACGAATACCCGGGCACCTATCGCCTCGCGCCGACCTTCGCGATCACCATCCGGCGCGAGGGCGATCATTTGATGGCCCAGGCGACGGGCCAGCCCGAGTTCCAGCTCTACGCCGAGAAGACGGACCGCTTCTTCCTGAAAGTGGTCGACGCGGTGGTGGAATTCACCCGCGACGACAGCGGCAAGGTCACCGGCCTGACCCTGTTCCAGAACGGTCAGGAGATGCCCGCCAGGCGAGAATAGGGCGGGCAGCGCTCCCGGCCACCCCGATCGCGATCAGATACGCTCCGGATAGATCGGGTCGATATCGACCGGGATGCCGCCCATCGCGGCGATCGCGGCCCGGGCATGATCGTCGAGCCTGGCGTAGCGAGCGAAGAACGCCTTGGTCCCGGCGTAATCGCCCCGCGCCTGCAGCATTAGCTGGTCGTGGAGGAGATCGGTGAGGCCACTTTCCAGCTTCGCGTAGTCGACCACGTAGCGCTGCGCCGCATCGTCCCAGCGGAACGCGCCCTTTTCCTTCAGATAGCCGTATTGCAGCGCCGCGCCCTTGCCGTGCGCCTCCTCCGTGCCGAAGCGGACCGCGCGGAAGATGCCGGCGAAGTAGGAGGCGAGCAGCTGCTGTTTCTCGCTCGCGGGGATTTCGCCGCGCTCCATCATGTAGAGCACGTTGTACGCGCCCATCACGTCGGCCTTCGATTCCTCGATCGCGGAATACTGGTCCTTGAGCTCAGCGCTGACCGTGGTCCTGCGCCCGTCGACGGTGATGCTGCCCGGCCCCAGGCTGTGCGACAGCTCGTGGAACAGCGTTTCCAGCTCCATGTATTTCTTCGCCACCAGCGCGGCTTGGTCGGGCTTCAGGATCACCCCCGCCATCGGCTTCAGGATGCGATCGTATTTGGCGCCGAGCACATTGGCGAGGATCACTTTCTTCGCGCCCTTGGCCTCGCGCACGCGCTCGTCGTTCGGCAGGTTGAAGGCGATGGTCTGCACGCCCGGTTCGTTGTCGCCGCCGCCATGCACCTGGTCCGCCACCGCGATGGGGCTTTCCGAACCGCGTTCGAAATTCTTGTACCGGTCCTCGATCGGCAGGTTCTTTTCCATGTCGCGCAGATAGTTCTTGTACTTCGCCAGCGCCGCGCTTTCCTCGGGATTGCGCAGGGTGACGAAGCTCTCGAACGCGGTCTTCGTGCCGTAGAGCCTGTCGGTATAGACCTCGTACGGGCCGATCGCGACTTCGATCGGCGTGTCCTTCAGATCCATCCAGGCGAGCTCGCTCTGGTAGTAGTCATCGGTGAGGAAGGCCTTGGCCCGCAGGTTCAGGAATTTCTTCAGGCTCGGATTGCTGGTGCGCGCCGCCGCCTTCTCCAGCAGCGCGGCGGCGGGTTTGAGCCATTGGGCGTATTCGACCGAATAGGGGATCGCCTTCAACGCGTCGCCCTCGCGCCGCACCACGGTGTAGGGGCTGGTCAGCGCATCCTTCTGATCGGGATGCGCCGCGAGATAGGCGTCGAATTCCTCGCGCGTCATGTCGGTGGGATAGA
Organism: Erythrobacter sp. 3-20A1M; assembly: GCF_018636735.1. Taxonomy (NCBI): domain Bacteria; kingdom Pseudomonadati; phylum Pseudomonadota; class Alphaproteobacteria; order Sphingomonadales; family Erythrobacteraceae; genus Erythrobacter; species Erythrobacter sp. 3-20A1M. The sequence goes on from NZ_CP045200.1 coordinate 288,825, forward strand.
AGCCCGCCCCTTCCGGCATGGCGTCGGTGCCGTAGAAGGGATGCAGTTCCGCGATCTCGTCCCATGGCCCGAAATTGCGGTCGAACATCGCCAGCAGCCGGTCGCGATCGGCGCGCCGGATGCGCGAGATGGCGGTGCGGATCTGCGGATTGTCGGCATAGCGCTGGCGCAGGTAGATTTCGCTCATCAGGTCGGACGCCTGGATCAGCAGGTTCACCACATCGCGCTCTTCGGCGGAGAGGTAGGACGTGTCCGGGTCCATCCGGATCTCCGCCAGCTTCGCGTATTGCGCATCCATATCGTAGCCTTCCGCCGCAGCGGATCGTGCGCTTGCGATATCGGCGGTATCGGCCATCGGCGCGGCGCACGCGGCTGTCGTCAGGAGAAGCGGGAGAATGGCTTTGCGCATGGGCGGGGTTCCTTTGCGATGAACGGTATCAACGGTCGATCTAACGGGCGGTGCCCGGCGTGTCACGGCAACCGCTGCCAGGGGGCGGCGTGCAACGGGTGGTGCCGTGCGCACGAGAGGCCTAAGGGGCCGCGCATGATTCTCTCCTGTCGCACCGTGCCGTAATGCCAGACGCACAGACCATCCTGACGCCGCTGCTCGACTGGCTTGATCTGGCCGGCGTGGCGGTGTTCGCGCTGTCGGGCGCGCTGATCGCCGCGCGCGAGCGGCAGACCTTCGTCACCCTGTCCTTCTTCTCCCTCGTCACCGGGGTCGGCGGGGGGACGATCCGCGACCTGCTGATCGGTGCACCGGTGTTCTGGATTCACGATCCCTGGGTCGCGGCGGTGACGCTGATCGTGGCGCTGGCGGTGTGGTTCACCCCGACCCGCATCTGGACCGGCCATCTGCTCGACTATGCCGACGGGCTGGGTCTCACCGCCTACGCGGTTCTCGGCACGGCCAAAGCGATGACCTATGGCGTTCCGCCCGTCCCCGCCGCGATGATGGGCGTGGTGACGGGGTGCGTGGGCGGCATTATCCGTGACGTGGTGGCGGGTCGCCCGTCGATCCTGATGAAGCCGGAGCTTTACGTTACTGCCTCGGCTCTTTCCGCAACGCTCTGCGCCATCGGCACCGAGCTCAATATCGCGCGGGGCTTCACCTGGACCGGAGCGACGGCGGCGGGCTACGCACTGCGCAGCGCCGCCATCCGCTTCAATCTGGCGCTGCCGGCTTATCATGAACGGGCCGCGGCGACAGCGGAAGAGGAAAATCAGTCGCCGTAATAGTCCGCCGGGGGGCCTCCGGGATAGTCGGACCGCGCGTTCGGATCGTAATCATACGCGCCCGACGGCGCGTCAGGTGCCGGGGAGCCGGCCCGGGCGCGGGCATTGTAATAGGTCTGATCGTCGTACTGTCCGTCGGCGGACGCATAGCTGTCGTTATAGGCCTGGTCGTTATAGGCTTGATCGGGGGCCTGCGGATAATCGTCGTCGTATTGCGGCTCGTAGCGGGGTTCCTCGCGCGGCTTCTGGCTGGCGGTGGCGAGCGCGGCGAGACCGCCGATCACCGCCGCCCCGATCAGGATGTCGGTGCCGGTGATGCCGTTGTCGTCGCGATGGTGGCGATAGCGGCGATCGCGCCACCTCCGGTCGTACTGGTGCGCATCCGCATCGAGGAAGGCCAGAGCCGACCCCTGATCATAGACGGCAGGCGAAACCGGGGTCTGTACCTGCGCCGCAGAGGCGGAAATCGGCACGACCGCCATCGAAGCGGCGGCAAGTCCGGCGAGCAGGGAAGGCAGTCGTGTCATGATGAAATCACCCTTTCGATAGGGAAGAGGCGGAAAATGCGCGGTTCAGCCTGTCGTGAGGCTGAACCGCAGCTTTGCGAGAGATTGCGTCACCGCAGCCCGCGAATACCGTGATAGTCGATGTCGACCACGCGGCCGCGGCTGATGTCGCAAGTGAAGCGACCGGTGTCGTAGCCACCGCGGCGATTGTAGCGGCCATAGCCCCGACCCGCATCGACCGCGATGTTGCCGCGAACCTGCCAGCCATAGCGCGTGTCGTTCACCCGGCTGATATTGGTGACGTCGGCGCGATACCCGTAGCGGTTGGCATTGCCTTCCGCGGCGCGCACGCACTGCTCCACCGCGGCGCGCGGATTGCCCCGGCTGCGATAATAATTGTCACGATAGCGGGCATCGTAGCGGCGGTCCCCGCGATACCGGTCGCGGTTCTTGCCGATCGAGCTGGCGATGGCGACGATGCCGCCCAGGATGACGGCGCCGGCGATCACTTCGCCCGTGCTGATACCGTCGTCGCGACCGTAACGATCGCGGGCCATTGCGGGGGCTGCCGAAGTCACCGCCATCGCACCTGCGGCGACGGTTCCGAGCAGGGCTTTTGAAACGGTTCTCATATGTTGCTCCTCGCATCAGGCCGGGGCGGGACTGCCTCGGTTGATCCCCTTATGGAGCATCGGCAATGAGACGACGCTGAATTGACGCGACAGCCTCCGTTCAGTTAACAGCCTAGTTATCTGAACGCACTTATACGTTCGAACCAATTGAAAAGGGCCGCGAGTTTCCCCGCGGCCCTTCCGGTTGTTCGATATGTGGAGGGCTTACGCGTCCTCGTAATCTTCCTCGTCGTTCATAACCGGGCCCGAGTCCTGGCCCTTGGCCTCCTCGTCGCGGTCGACGAATTCGATCACCGCCATCTGCGCGGCGTCGCTACCGCGGTAGCCGGCCTTGATGACGCGGGTGTAACCACCCTCGCGATCGGAATAACGCTCGGCCAGAACGTCGAACAGCTTCTTGAGCTGGGTCTCGTCGCCCAGGCGGCTCATCGCAAGGCGACGGTTGGAGAGGCCGCCGCGCTTCGCCAGCGTGATCAGCTTCTCGACATAGGGGCGCAGTTCCTTCGCCTTCGGCGCGGTGGTGAGGATCTGCTCGTGCTTGATCAGCGCGGCCGACATGTTGCGGAACATGGCGGTGCGGTGGCCAGACTTGCGGTTCAGCTTACGCTGCGAAATTCCGTGACGCATATTTCATTCCTTCGTTCGTAAGGGGGCCGTGCGAGGTACCCCGGTACGGGCCGGATTTGCGGGTCCGGCCCCTGCCCGTCGCGAGGTGAACTAACCCAGCAGCTCCTGTTCGAGCTTCTTGGCCATTTCCTCGATGTTCTCCGGCGGCCAGCCGGGGATGTCCATGCCAAGGCGCAGGCCCATCGAGGAAAGGACTTCCTTGATCTCGTTGAGCGACTTGCGGCCGAAGTTCGGCGTGCGGAGCATCTCGGCCTCGGTCTTCTGGACCAGGTCGCCGATATAGATGATGTTGTCGTTCTTCAGGTAGTTCGCCGAACGCACCGACAGCTCCAGCTCGTCGACCTTCTTGAGGAGGTAGCGGTTGAGCTGGTTGGCATCCGATTCCTGCGGCTCGGCGGCCATGCCGATCATCGCGCTCTGCGGCTGCGGGATGCCGTCCTCGAAGTGGACGAACAGCGTCAGCTGATCCTGCAGGATGCGCGCGGCGTAGGCCACGGCATCTTCCGGGGTCACGGTGCCGTCGGTCTCCACCGTCAGATTCAGCTTGTCGTAGTCGAGCTCCTGCCCGACGCGGGCGTTGTCGACCTTGTAGCTGACCTGGCGCACGGGCGAATACAGGCTGTCCACCGGGATCAGACCGATCGGCGCATCGACCGGACGGTTCGCGACCGCGGGGACATAGCCCTTACCCACGTCGGCGGTGAGTTCCATGTTGAGGTTCGCACCTTCGTCGAGGTGGCAGAGCACGAGATCCTTGTTCATGATCTCGATGTCGCCCGAAACGGCGATGTCGCCCGCCTTGACCGCACCCGGGCCGGTCTTGGAAAGCTGGAGACGCTTGGGCCCCTCGCCTTCCATCTTCAGCGCGATCTGTTTCACGTTCAGGACGATATCGGTCACGTCCTCGCGCACGCCGGCGAGCGAGGAGAATTCGTGCAGCACGTTCTCGATCTTGATCGAGGTGATCGCGGCACCCTGCAGGCTGGAGAGCAGCACGCGGCGCAAGGCGTTGCCGAGCGTCAGACCGAAACCGCGTTCCAGCGGCTCGGCTACGAAAGTGGTCTTGCGCTTCTTGTCACCGCTGTCCTTGATGTCGAGCTGCGTCGGCTTCTTGAGTTCCTGCCAGTTCTTGGTGTTGACGGACATGGGATTCCCCTGGTGTTCGAATTCGGGCGGACCGGTGCGCTGGCCTTGCGCGTCCAATCCGGGATGGGAGCGGCGGCACCGTTAGGCGCCGCCGGGCAGGCTCGGATCAGACGCGGCGACGCTTCGACGGGCGCACCCCGTTATGCGGGATCGGGGTGACGTCACGGATCGAGGTGATCGTGAAGCCGACCGCCGCGAGCCCGCGCAGCGCGCTCTCACGACCCGAACCGGGGCCCTTGACCTCGACCTCGAGGGTGCGGACGCCGTGCTCGGCGGCCTTCTTGCCCGCATCGTCGGCGGCGACCTGCGCGGCATAGGGCGTCGACTTGCGGCTGCCCTTGAAGCCCATCATGCCGGCGCTGGACCAGCTGATCGCATTGCCCTGCGCATCGGTGATGGTGATCATGGTGTTGTTGAAGCTGGCGTTGATGTGCGCAACGCCGCTGGTGATGTTCTTGCGTTCGCGGCGCCGGATACGGCTGGGTTCGCGTGCCATGGTGATGTTTCCCTAACTTGAGAGAAGAAGACGGGTAAGCTGCGGAAGGACCCGCGCTTACTTCTTCTTACCTGCGATCGGCTTCGCCTTGCCCTTTCGGGTGCGGGCGTTGGTGTGCGTGCGCTGACCGCGCACGGGCAGGCCCGCACGGTGGCGCAGGCCGCGATAGGACCGCAGGTCCATCAGCCGCTTGATGTTCATCGCCGTCTCACGGCGGAGGTCACCCTCCACGGTGTGTTCGGCGTCGATCGCCTCGCGAATCTGCAGCACCTCGGCATCGGTGAGGTCCTGGACGCGGGTCTTGTGATCGATGCCCAGCTTGTTGGCGATTTCCACGGCGGTCGTGCGACCGATCCCGTGGATGTAGGTGAGCGCGATGATCACGCGCTTGTTGGTGGGGATATTGACCCCGGCAATACGAGCCACTTACTTCTCCATGCTCCACAGGGGGACGGTCGATCCGCGGATGCGCGAAGCGGCGCCCCCTATCTCATCGCTGATATTCATTCGGCGGCTGCGGACACGAAGGGCCGGAAAAGCCAAAAGTCCGGTTGGCGTGCCAGTGTCTCGCAGCCTGCCGGACTCATATATCTCGCAACAATCGAATGAATGGCGCGCTTAGGCCGATTCTCACCACGCGTCAACAGCGCGCGATGCGAAAGCGGCGCGAGCTCCATATGGGTCCCGCGTAGCGCGTTTCAAGCGCGATTTACTCTGTCACGCCCGCTCTGTCAAAAGCCGCACGCCTTACGGGAAATTGGCGGTGAAGGCCCCTCCGTCCAAGAGCAGATTCTGTCCGGTGATGAAGCCTGCGTGCGTACTGGCGAGAAAGGCGCAGGCCGCGCCGAATTCCTCCGGATTGCCCAGCCTGCCAACCGGTTGGACGGCTGCCCGCTGTTCGCGCACCGCATCGCGCGACTTGCCCGTGTTCTCGGCGATCCGATCGATGATCGAGGCCTGCCGGTCGGTGTCGAAATTACCGGGCAGGAGATTGTTGATCGTAACACCCTTCGGCGCGACCTGCCGCGCGACGCCGGACAGGAACGCGGTCAGACCGGCCCGCGCGCCGGAGGACAGATCGAGCTTCTCGATCCCGGTCAGCACGCTCGCCGAAGTGATGTTGAGAATCCGGCCGAAGCCGCGCTCCTCCATACCGCCGATGACCAGCTGGATCATCGCGATCGGGGTGACCATGTTGGACTGGAGCCCGGCGTGAATGTCCTGTTCGGAAAGTTCGCGGAAATCGGCCAGCGGCGGCCCGCCTGCATTGTTGACGAGGATGTCGGCCGCCCCACCCGCCGCTTCGATCAGCGCCTCGCGCGTTTCCGCTTCGGTTACATCTCCCGCTACGGTGACGATCCGCGCCCGCTCCGCTCGCGCAGTTCGGCGGCGGTCCGCTCCAGTCTGTCGACGTCGCGTCCGTTTACAACCACCGCGCACCCGGCTTCGGCTAGATGCGCTGCACAAGCTCGGCCCAGCCCGGCGCTCGAAGCGCAGACGATCGCGGTCTTCCCGGCTATTCCCAGATCCATCGTGTCGTCTCAGCCCTTCGGTTTCTTGCCCAGCGCGTCCACGGCGTCGAGCACGTTGTCGGAACTCGCTTCGGGAGCCTGTGCAGCTGGCTTCGGTTTGCCTGCGGGCGCGGCGCGCTCTTCGGCGGCGCCCTCCCCCGCGGCATCGACCTTACCGCCGAGCTTCTTCGCGAGGCCCGCGAGTTGCTGGCTCATCACGCCGTCCACCGCCTTGGCGATGTCGGCCGTATCGTAGCGCGTCTTGCCGCCGACGACATATTCCCACAGAATTCGCGTGCCGCCCGCGACCGGCTTGATCGTAATCGTCAGGACGCCGGTCGCCGGTTCGCTCTGCAACGGGCCGAGCCCCCCACGCATGCGCAGCGCATTGCGCGGGAAGGCTTGCAGCACGACCATGTGCTGGACGCTCCCCGCCAGGCCGACCACGCCGTCCGTGTCGCTCTCCGGAATGCGCTCGCAGAAACACCCGCCGCCCTGCGGAGTGATCGACATGTTCGCGGCGTCGCCCGACCAGGTATGCTCGTCGCTCCACCACTCGCCCGGAGAGATCAGCGCAAGCCACACCGCCTGCGGATCGGCGGGGACCGTCGCGCTGTCCTGCGTGACGAAGAAATCCGCCTCCTGCCTCACGACCTTGGCCTGCACCGGAGTCGCCATGGCAAGCGCCGTTCCGGCGGTGAGCGCGCACGCACCGATTATCCGTTTTCCGATCACCCTCGCTCCTCCTTCGCATCCCATCCTAGGCGAACGGGCGTGCCGAGGGAATGGGAAGCAAAAGGGGAAATGATCAGGAAAGCAGCGCGTCGATCTTGTCGGCAACCTCGTCGATACTGGCCATGCCATCGACGCGGCTGACGATGCCACGCTCTTCGTAATAGGGCAGGATCGGGGCGGTCTTGGCCCGGTACTCCTGCATCCGCGTACGCACCGTTTCCTCGGTATCGTCGGGCCGCCGCTTGAACTCGGTGGAACCGCACCGGTCGCACACCCCCTCCACCTGCGGAAGGTTGTAGCGATCGTGGTAGCCAGCACCGCAATTGCCGCAGGTAAAGCGCCCGGTGATGCGATCGACCAGCGCATCCTCGTCGACTTCCAGCTCGATCACTCGGTCCAGCTTGCGACCGTGCTTGTCGAGCAGTTCGTCGAGCCTTTCGGCTTGCGCGCGGGTGCGGGGATAGCCGTCGAAGATCGCGCCCGTGCCCGCGTCCATGGCGGTCAGCTCGGCATCGATCAGCTCCGACACGATCTCGTCGGAAACCAGCTCTCCGCGGTCCATCACCGCCTTGGCCTTAAGTCCGACGGGTGTGCTCGCCTTCACCGCGGCGCGCAGCATGTCGCCGGTGGACAGCTGCACCATGCCGCGCTCTTCGACCAAGCGATTGGCCTGCGTCCCTTTGCCCGCGCCCGGCGGACCCAGAAGGATGATGTTCATTTGGCGCTCCCCTTTCGCCCCGGTCATGCCCTAGCGCATGCGCCCCTTCAACTTCGCCTTCTTGATCAGGTCACCATACTGGTGCGCCAGCAGGTGCGACTGAATCTGGCTGATGGTGTCGACGGTGACGTTGACGACGATCAGCAGGCTGGTTCCGCCCAGGAACAGCGGAATGCCGGTCTGCGCGATGACGTATTCGGGCAGGCAGCAGACCACGGTCAGGTATACGGCACCGACCACGGTGATGCGGGTCAGGACGTAATCGAGATACTCGCTGGTCCGCTTGCCCGGACGGATACCGGGAATGAAGCCGCCGTTCTTCTTCAGATTGTCCGCGGTTTCCTCCGGGTTGAAGACGACGGCGGTGTAGAAGAAGCAGAAGAAGATGATGCCGATCGCATACAGCAGCATGTAGAGCGGCTGGCCATGCTGCAGATACTGGTTGAGCGTCTGCAGGATCTGACCGCCGGTGCTGTTGATCGCGATCGAGTTCTGCGCGAACTGGCTGATGGTCAGCGGCAGCAGCAGCAGCGAGCTGGCAAAGATCGGCGGGATCACGCCCGACGTGTTGAGCTTCAGCGGCAGGTGGCTGCGATCCGCCTGCATCATCCCGCGCTGCGTCGCGCGCTTGGGATACTGGATCAGCAAGCGCCGCTGCGCCCGCTCCATGTAACAGATGAACAGCACCAGCCCTACGATCATGGCGATGAAGCCGATGATCAGGAACGAGCTGATCGTGCCCTTCGAATAGCTGGCGAACATGTTGCTGGTGAAGTTCGGGAACTGGGCGACGATGCCCGCCATGATGATCAGCGAGACGCCGTTGCCGATACCCCGGCTGGTGATCTGCTCGCCCAGCCACAGCAGGAACATAGTCCCGCCGATCAGGCTGATCACCGCGACCACGCGGAACAGCAGGCCGGGATCGATCACCGCCTGCATGCCACTCTGGGCACCGTAGCTTTCGAGGCCGGTCGCCAGGAACCAGCCCTGGATCGCGCACAGGAAGACTGTGCCGTAGCGGGTATACTGGTTCAGCTTCTGACGCCCGGTCGCCCCTTCCTTCTTCAACGCGGCGAGCGCCGGGTGAAGCGAAGCGGCCATCTGCACGACGATCGAGGCCGTAATGTAAGGCATCACGCCGAGCGCGATGAGACTCATGCGCTCCAGGCTACCGCCCGAGAAGGTGTTGAAGAGATCGAGGATCCCGCCCCGCGTCTGCGCGTATAGCTGCGACAGGATCATCGGATTGACGCCCGGCAGCGGTACGAAGCTCAGGAAGCGGAACACGATCAGGGCACCGATGGTGAACCAGATACGGTTCTTCAGCTCGGTGGCCTTGGAGAAATTCGCGAGGCTCAGATTGCTCGCGATATTGTCGGCGCGTGATGCCATGGGATTCTGTATATCCTAGACTTTTCGCCGGTCCCTCCCGGCGTCGGGGGGACACATAGGGACGGGCGGGTCCGATGTCGAACCCGGCCCGCCCCTTTTGCGTGAATTATGCGTCGGCCTTGGCGGCCTTTTCGGTTTTCGGCTTCTTAGGTGCGAGCACCTCGACTGACCCGCCGGCCTTCTCGACAGCCTCGATCGCGCCCTTGCTGGCACCAGCGACGATGAACTTGGCCTTCGCCTTGAGCTCGCCCTTGCCGAGCAGGCGCACACCGTCCTTGCCACCACGGGCGAGGCCGGCCGCCTTCAGTGCGGCGTGGTCGATGTCCTTTTTCGCATCGAGCTTGTCGGCGTCGATGAACTTCTGCACCATGCCCAGGTTCACCTCGGCATAGTCCTTCGCGAACGGATTGTTGAAGCCGCGCTTCGGCAGGCGCATGTGGAGCGGCATCTGGCCGCCTTCGAAGCCGTTGATGGACACGCCCTCGCGGCTCTTCTGGCCCTTCTGGCCGCGCGCCGCGGTCTTGCCCTTGCCCGAGCCGATGCCCCGGCCCACGCGCATGCGGGATTTACGGGCACCTTCGTTGTCGCGGATTTCGTTCAATTTCATGGTCTGCACTCGCTTTCGCTTTGGTTCGCGCTGTTGGAAAGGCGCGCCCTTAACGAGATTTAGCCGCGATGTCACCCTCGGAATCGCACTGAGGTTCTTTCCCGAAAATATTCTGAAAGAGGCTGAATTCCACCGGCGCGATCGTGTTCGGTGCTTGTCGATAGGCCTTCGATTTCAGCATAGGGAAACCGCCGGATGGCCGAAATCACAGCGTCGGACAAGAAACCACGCGAACTGTTCCTCGATACCGCGAAAGGCTTCTCGATAGTCCTGGTGGTATTCTGGCATGCCATTGCCGCCGCGTACACTACCATCGATCTGCCACGGGACTCGATCTACGTCGCGATAAACAATCCACTGCTGCAGATCCGGATGCCGCTGTTTTTCTTCGTATCCGGTCTCGTTTTCAGCCATACCTTGTCCGAAGGCTGGGCCACCTTCTTTCGCAAGAGATTGCTGACGATGATCTGGCTCTTCACGCTGTGGACCTTCCTGTATGCGCTGCGAGGGCGCGAGGACCCGGAATGGGTTCTCTCATCGTTCTATAATCCACCGATACACCTGTGGTTCTTATGGGGCCTCCTGATCTACCGCTTCACCGCGCGGGCGGCGGTGTCCATGAAACTTCCGGCGATACTGATCGCCGCGGCGCTTTCGATCCTATCGTTTGCAGGGTGGCCCCAGAACCTGTGGGGCGCGCTTTCGACCCATCAGACCGCCGTCGCCAAGGATGCTGTCTTCTATCTTTTCGGTATCTGGTTTGCGATGCCGTGGGTTCGATACCTCGTGGCTCGCCCCATCACGATCGGCACGGCGGCTCTTCTGCTGGCGATCATTTCCGGAAAACTCGGTTTCAATGCCGGTCTTGCCGTGTTCGGAACGATCGTGGGCTTGTCGATCGCCAAGATCATAACGGATCATCTCGAGGCCGTGCGCGCCCTTTTCACATATCTGGGACGGCATTCGCTCGAGATATTCATCCTTCACTTCGGCATGATGTGGCCGCTGATGAGCTTGTTCCGCAAGGTGACGACAGAAGGCATCGAATACTGGGCCGTACCCTTGGGCACGGCGATAGCGGTATTCGTATCGGTCGTGATCAGAAACATAACGGATCGCTTCGCGCCCTGGCTATTTGTTCTACCCAAGTTTCTCGCGAAGGGAGAACGCCCGGGATTAGCCGACGAACGTTCCCTCCAAGGCAAGTGAACGATCGATTGCAGCTGGAGAATGGTCCAGGCTCGGGAATGGATGCGCCCATACGCCGACCATGCGCGCTTTCGCTATGGCCAGCACGGTTGGAAGGAACTGCCTCTTAGATCCCGATGTGCGTTTTCCGTTTCCGGGGTGTCTAACGTACCGGCGGCGGAGCGGGTCAGCCGCGGCGGGCTTCGTCCCGCATCAGGATCATATCCACCGTCACCGCAAGCTTATCGGGATCGACGGGCTTTTTCAAATAATCGGTCGCTCCGGCTCGAAGCGTGATCTCCTCGTCCGATGCGCTCTGGCGCGCTGTCAGGATCAGGACGGAAAGATCGTAGAGATCGGGATCGCGCCTGACGTAATCCAGCACTTCCGCTCCGCCGACCCCGGGCATATTCATATCCAGAATCAGCAGCGCGGGCCGGCGAAAGCGCAGCGACGCGAGCGCAGCCTTTCCGTCCCCCACCACCCCGACGACGTGACCCGCCTTACCCAGCGCCGCCCTGACGATCTCCCCCATGATGGGGTCGTCTTCGGCGTACAATATCAGTGCCATAGATGGGCCTTTTCCTGCGATCCCGGAGGAGGTTAGCATCACCACCGGTATGGACAACACCGCGACCAAACGGTGCATAAGGGGCCCCTCCTCGCGAACGGGCATACGAACCTAACGGCTGCAAAGTTCCGCCGAGGCAGGCGTTTTCGATGATGTCTTGGAGGGTGCCTAGCGGCGCATACGCAGATTGCCTGGGGCGAGGCGCGCTTCGCGCCGTATTCCCATGTGTCACTGCCGAGATCCGGCGGCGTCTGCCGTAGCCTATGCGCCCGGGGGATGTCGCTCAGATACTGACGCTCGCGGCGCTCTCGTTCTGCTTCGGGCCGGATGGCGGCATGCGATAGAAGGACAAAGCCTCTCGGGGGGCACCGGCCTGACCGGCGTTTATCCTACGTGCTTCATGCACGGACACGATCGCACCGCTGCCGGGAGGAACGGCGGCAAGGCGGGGATGACGGCGAATGTCGCTCATCACCTTTGCCATCGCCGCGTCGAGCGTCGTCGCCTGCACCCAGCGGGTGGCGAACCAGCCCATGTCGACAACGACTTCCGATCCTTCCTGTGGAAGGGGAAAATTTTCCCCTTCCAGGAAGAACCGGAAGTGTTTCACTCGACCACTTCCACCATGTGGGGGAGCTTCGCGATCGCGCCGCGCACCTCGGGGGTGTCTTCCACCTCCACGGTGCGGTGCATTTTGCCCAAGCCCAGCCCGACGAGAATCTTCTTCTGCGATTCAGGGCGCCGGATCGGGCTGCCGATCTGCTTGATCTTGATCTTGGCCATTCCGGTTACTCCACCAGAGCCGCGGCGTCGGCTTCCGCCTCGGCCTCGCTCGAACTGCCACGACCCAGCAGGTCGGCGACCTTCTTGCCCCGACGCTGCGCCACCGATTTCGGCGACGTCTGGTTGGTCAGCGCATCGAACGTGGCGCGGATCATGTTGTAGGGGTTGGACGTACCGACCGACTTGGTCACCACGTCGGCCACGCCCAGGCTCTCGAACACGGCGCGCATCGGGCCGCCAGCGATGATGCCGGTACCCGCCGGTGCGGCACGAACGGTCACCTTGCCCGCACCGAAACGGCCCTTGCCGTCATGGTGGAGCGTGCGGCCTTCCTTCAGCGGAACGCGAACCATCTTCTTGCGAGCCGAGGCCGAAGCCTTGGTAATCGCCTCGGGCACTTCGCGCGCCTTGCCGTGGCCGAAGCCGACCCGGCCCGACCCGTCGCCCACGACGACCAGCGCCGCGAAGCCGAAGCGCTTGCCGCCCTTCACCGTCTTGCTGACGCGGTTGATATGGACGAGCTTCTCGATGATGCCGTCGTCTTCTTCCTCGCGCCGCCCGCGACCGCCGTCGCGGCCGCCACGGCCACGGCCGCGACCACCGCCACCACCGTCACGACCGCCACGGCCACGACCGCCGCGATCGCCACGCTCGCGCGGCTGGCCTTCGGCACCCTGCGCGGCGCTCTGGTTGTCGGCAGCTTCGGAAGGCGTATCGGCGATCGCCGGTTCTTCCTTCTTCACTTCCGGACCGCTCTCGGCGCTCGCCGGGTGGTCGATATCGACACCGGAATCGGCGCGAGCCTTGGCGACCTCGGGGGTCATCGCGGGCGCGTTGGCCGCATCGGTAGCGGCGTTGTCTTCGGGTTTCTTTTCGTCAGCCATATCAGAACTCCAGCCCGCCTTCGCGGGCGGCGTCGGCCAGCGCTTTCACGCGGCCATGGAACAGGAAGCCGCCGCGATCGAACACGACGGAAGTCACGCCCGCCTTCTGGGCGGCGGCGGCGATGTCCTTGCCCACCTGGGTGGCGGCATCGACATTCGCGCCGGTGCTCTTGCCACCAAGGGTGGAAGCGGACGCGATCGTCTTGCCCTGCGCATCGTCGATGACCTGGGCATAGATATGCTGGCCGGTACGATGCACCGACAGGCGCGGCTTGTCACCGGCACGCGACTTGAGAGCCGTACGCACGCGACGCCGGCGGCGTTCGAAGAGGGAAAGCTTTGCCATCTTACTTCTTCTTCCCTTCCTTGCGGAAGATATACTCGCCCTGGTACTTGATGCCCTTGCCCTTATACGGCTCGGGCTTGCGCCAGCGGCGGACTTCGGCGGCAAACTGGCCCACGGCCTGCTTGTCGATCCCGGTAACGATCACGGTCGTCTGGTCCGGGGTCTGCACCGTAAGGCCTTCGGGAACGTCGAGATCGACGTCGTGCGAATAGCCCAGTTGCAGCTTCAGCTTGCTGCCCTGCGCCTGCGCACGGTAGCCGACGCCAGAGATCTGCAGCGTCTTGGTGAAGCCTTCGGTGACACCTTCGACCAGGTTCGACACCAGCGTGCGCTGCATGCCCCAATAGGCCCGCGCCTTCTGCGTGTCGTTGGCGGGCTGCACGCTGATCGCGTCGCCTTCCACCTTGTAGTCGATGAGATCGCTGAGCGACATCGACAGGGTGCCCTTGGGCCCCTTCACGTTCAGGGTCTGGCCCTCGATATTGGCGGTGACCCCGTTGGGGATCGCCACCGGCCTTTTGCCGATGCGGCTCATCAGAACACCTCCGCCAGCACTTCGCCGCCGACCTTCTCGCTGCGTGCTTCGGCATCCGAGAGCACGCCGCGCGGCGTCGAGACGATGGTGATGCCAAGGCCGTTGCGCACGCTCGGCAGCTCGCGGCTGCCCGAATAGACGCGCCGGCCCGGCTTCGAAACGCGGGCGAGATGCTTGATCGCGGGCTCGCCTTCGAAATATTTCAGTTCGATCCGCAGCGCCTTGTGCTTGCCGCTCTCGTCCTCGGAATAGCCACGGATGTAGCCTTCACGCTGGAGAACTTCGAGGACGTTTGCACGCAGCTTGCTGGCGGGCGAGAGGACGCTGTCCTTCTTCGCCTGCTGGCCGTTGCGGATGCGGGTGAGCATGTCACCCAGGGGATCGGTCATAGCCATCTATCGATTCCTCACCAGCTCGACTTGGTCAGGCCCGGAATCAGGCCCTTGTTGCCGAGGTCGCGCAGTTCGATGCGGTTAATGCCGAACTTGCGGTAATAGCCGCGCGGGCGGCCGGTGGTGGAGCAGCGGTTGCGCACCCGGGTCGGGTTCGCATTGCGCGGCAGCTCGGCCATCTTCAGCCGGGCCATCAGACGCTCGCTCTCGTCGAGCGAGGTGTCGTCCGCGATCGCCTTCAACTTCTCGAACTTCGCCGCATACTGTTTGACCAGCTTCTTGCGCTTCTCGTTCTTGTTGATCGAACTCAGTTTCGCCATTGGACTTAAGCTCTCTTTCTCGCGGCTTACGCCGCTTCCTTCTCTTGCGACTCTTCCGCCGGGAACGGGAAACCGAACAGGCGCAGCAGTTCGCGCGCTTCTTCGTCCGTCTTGGCGGTCGTGGTCACGATGATGTCCATGCCCCGGACCTTCTCGATCTTGTCGTAGCTGATCTCGGGGAACACGATCTGCTCCTTCAGGCCCATGGCATAGTTGCCACGACCGTCGAAGGAACGCGGGTTGAGGCCGCGGAAGTCGCGGATGCGGGGCATCGCGATCGTCACGAGGCGGTCGAGGAATTCGTACATCCGCTCGCGGCGCAGGGTCACCTTGCACCCGATCGGCATGCCTTCGCGCAGCTTGAACTGAGCGATCGACTTCTTCGCCTTGGTGATGACCGGCTTCTGACCGGCGATCAGCGCCATTTCCTCGGCAGCGGTCTGGACCTTCTTCTTGTCCTGGCTCGCCTCGCCCACGCCCATGTTGAGCACGATCTTTTCGAGCCGCGGAACTTCCAGACGGTTCTTGTACCCGAACTTCTCGGTCATCGCCTTCGCGATTTCCTCCTCGTAACGGGCTTTCATGCGAGGGGTATAATCAGCCATCGATTTTCTCCCCGGACTTGACGGCGATGCGGACCTTCTTGCCGTCCTGCTCCTCGAAGCGGACGCGGGTCGGCTTGCCGTCCTTCGGATCGGCCACGGCAACCTTGGCAATGGACATCGGCGCCTCGTAGCGGTCGATGCCACCCTGCGGGTTGGTCTGGCTCGGCTTGCGGTGACGGGCGATCGTGTTCA
The DNA here is from genome assembly GCF_018636735.1 of Erythrobacter sp. 3-20A1M. Taxonomy (NCBI): domain Bacteria; kingdom Pseudomonadati; phylum Pseudomonadota; class Alphaproteobacteria; order Sphingomonadales; family Erythrobacteraceae; genus Erythrobacter; species Erythrobacter sp. 3-20A1M. The sequence goes on from NZ_CP045200.1 coordinate 304,250, forward strand.
CACCCTCGACGACGACCTTGCCTTCCTTGGGCAGGACCTTCGCGACGGTGCCGGTCTTGCCCTTGTCCTTGCCGGACAGGACGACGACGCTGTCACCCTTCTTGATCTTGGCATTAGCCATCACAGCACCTCCGGTGCGAGCGAGATGATCTTCATGAAGCCGCGGCCGCGCAGTTCGCGCACGACGGGTCCGAAGATACGGGTGCCGATCGGCTCTTCGCTCTTGTTCACGAGCACCGCGGCATTGCTGTCGAAGCGGATCACGCTGCCATCGGGGCGGCGCACATCCTTCTTCGTGCGAACGATGACGGCGCGGTGTACGTCGCCCTTCTTCACCTTCGCGCGCGGCTGGGCTTCCTTCACGGAAACCACGATCACGTCGCCGACGGACGCCGTACGACGCTTCGACCCGCCCAGCACCTTGATGCACTGGACGCGCTTCGCGCCGCTGTTGTCCGCGACGTCGAGATTGGACTGCATCTGGATCATCGATCCGGTTCCTTCTCACTGGCTTGCCGGGACGGTTGCCCGGCAGTTCCTACGCCTGTCCCCGCAAATACGGGGCGCAAAATTCAGTTGCTCGCCGCCTCGACGTCGAGCTCGGCCTCGACCGGCTGCACGCCGCCCGCGGTGACCCGGTCCTTGACGGCCCAGGTCTTGGTCTTGGAGATCGGCTTGGTCTCCTCGATCCGCACCACGTCGCCCAGCGTGAACTCGTTGTTCTCGTCGTGGGCGTGGTACTTCTTCGAGCGGCGGATGATCTTGCCGTAGAGCGGGTGCTTCACCTTGCGCTCGACCAGCACGGTCACCGTCTTGTCGGTCTTGTCGGACGTCACCGTCCCGATCAGGATACGTTTGGGCATATCTTGGTCCTTATGCCTTCTCGGCGGCGCGCGAACGCTCGCCCTGCAGCGTCTTGATCTGGGCGATCGTGCGGCGGACTTCCTTGATCCGCGCCGGACGCTCCAGCTGGTTGGTGGCGGCCTGGAAGCGCAGGTTGTACTGCTCGCGCTTCAGCTCGGTCAGTTCCTCGACGAGCTGGTCGTCGGTCTTCTGCCGCAGGTCTTCGAATGCGTTGGCCATCATTCGCCTCCCAGGTGGCTGGTGTCGCCCAGGCGGGCAACGACCTTGGTCTTGATCGGCAGCTTCATCGCCGCACGCTCGAACGCTTCGGCGGCCAGCGGGCCGGCGACGCCATCGAGTTCGAACAGGATGCGACCCGGCTTCACGCGGGCGGCCCAGTATTCGACGGAACCCTTGCCCTTACCCTGACGGACTTCGGCAGGCTTCTTCGACACCGGCACGTCCGGGAAGATGCGGATCCAGAGGCGACCCTGGCGCTTGATGTGGCGCGTGATCGCACGGCGCGCGGCCTCGATCTGGCGGGCGGTGATACGCTCCGGCTCCAGCGCCTTCAGGCCGTAGGACCCGAAGTTCAGGTCGGTGCCACCCTTGGCCTCGCCCTTGATCCGGCCCTTGAACGCCTTGCGGTACTTGGTTCGTTTCGGTTGCAGCATTGCTCTATCCTACACTCAACGCGCCGGGCGCACGCCGGACGTCTGCGATTCCATCATCAGACGGTCCTGCGCGGTCGGATCGTGACCCAGGATCTCGCCCTTGAAGACCCAGACCTTGATCCCGATGATGCCGTACGAGGTTAGTGCCTCGGCCTCGGCGTAATCGATGTTCGCACGCAGCGTGTGCAGCGGAACGCGACCTTCGCGATACTGCTCCACACGCGCGATCTCGGCACCGCCCAAGCGGCCGCCGCACACGATCTTGATGCCTTCGGCACCAAGGCGCATGGCGGACTGCATCGCGCGCTTCATCGCCCGGCGGAACGCCACACGGCGGATCAGCTGATCGGCGATACCCTGCGCGACGAGCTTCGCATCGACTTCCGGCTTGCGGATCTCGACGATGTTCAGCTTGATCTCGCTTTCCGTCATGGTGGCGAGCTTCGTGCGCAGCTTCTCGATATCGGCGCCCTTCTTGCCGATGATGACGCCGGGGCGTGCCGCGTAGATCGAGATACGGCACAGCTTGGCCGGACGCTCGATCACCACCTTCGAAATCGCGGCCTGCGGCAGCGAGTTCACGATGTACTTGCGGATCTCGATGTCTTCCTTGAGCAGCTTGGCATAGTCGCGCCCTTCGGCGTACCAGCGGCTGTCCCAGGTGCGGTTGATCTGCAGGCGCAGACCGATCGGATTGCTCTTCTGACCCATCTTACGCCTCTTCCTGCTCGCGAACGATGATGCGCAGCCGGCTGAACGGCTTCAGGATGCGCGTCGACTTGCCGCGACCGCGGGTGTGGAACCGCTTCATCGTAATCGACTTGCCCACCGAAGCCTCGGCGACGACCAACGCGTCGACATCGAGATCATGGTTGTTCTCGGCATTGGCGATCGCGGAAGCCAGCACCTTGCTGGCATCGCGAGCCATCGCCTTCTTCGAGAAAGCGAGGATGTTCAACGCTTCCTCGGCCTTTTTGCCGCGGATCAGCTCGGCGACGAGGTTCAGCTTCTGCGCGGAACCACGGATGGTGGTGCCTACGGCCAGCGCCTCGTTGTCGGCTACGCGACGGGGGGATTTTGCCTTGCCCATTAGCGCTTGCCCTTTTTGTCGGAGGCATGGCCGGGGAAGCTGCGCGTGGGCGAGAACTCGCCGAGCTTGTGGCCGACCATGTCTTCCGAAACGGAGACCGGGATGAATTTCTGACCGTTGTAAACGTTGAACGTCAGGCCGACGAAGTCGGGCAGGATCGTGCTGCGGCGCGACCAGGTCTTGATCGGCTTGCTGCTGCTCGCTTCCTGTGCGTCCTGCGCCTTCTTCAGAAGGCTGAGTTCGACGAACGGACCTTTCCAGACGGAACGTGCCATGTCCGATTACCTCTTCTTCTTGGCGTGGCGCGAACGGATGATCATCTTGTCCGTCTGCTTGTTGTTGCGGGTGCGCGCACCCTTGGTCGGCTTGCCCCACGGGGTAACCGGATGACGGCCACCGGAAGTCCGGCCTTCACCACCGCCGTGCGGGTGATCGACCGGGTTCTTGGCGACACCGCGGGTCAGCGGGCGCTTGCCCTTCCAGCGGGTGCGGCCGGCCTTGGCGAAGTTCTGGTTCTGGTTGTCCGGGTTCGACACCGCACCGACCGTGCCCATGCAATCGGCGCGCAGGTAACGCTGCTCACCGCTGTTCATGCGGACCATGACCATGCCGCGGTCGCGACCGACCAGCTGGACGTAGGCACCGGCGGAACGGGCGATCTGCCCGCCCTTGCCCGGCTTCATCTCCACATTGTGGATGATGGTGCCGACCGGCATGTTACCCAGCGGCATCGCGTTGCCCGGCTTGGTGTCCACACGCTCGCCGGCGACGACGGTGTCGCCAACGGCCAGGCGCTGCGGCGCGATGATGTAGGCCTGCTCGCCGTCGCTATAGGTGATCAGCGCGATGAAAGCGGTGCGGTTGGGATCGTACTCGATCCGCTCCACGGTGCCTTCCACGTCCCACTTGCGCCGCTTGAAATCGATGAAGCGGTACTTCTGCTTGTGGCCGCCACCGATGCCGCGCGAGGTCACGTGACCCTTGTTGTTGCGCCCGCCGGTCTTGCGCTTGCCCTCGGTCAGCGACTTGACCGGCTTGCCCTTGTAGAGCCCGGTCTTGTCGACGAGGATCAGCCCGCGGCGTGCGGGGCTGGTCGGATTGTAGTTCTTGAGTGCCATTTTCCTCTAGCCCCTCAGATACCGCTGGTGACGTCGATCGAGTCACCCTCGGCGAGCGTAACGATCGCCTTCTTGAAGTCGGTGCGCTTGTAGGGCTTGCCCCGCCAGCGCTTGGTCTTGCCCTTGGTCACGATCGTGTTCACGCCCACGACCTTCTTGTCGTAGATCGCTTCGACCGCTTCCTTGATCTGCGGCTTGGTGGCGTCGTTCGCCACCTTGAACACCACCGCGTTGTTCTCGCTCGCGAGCGTCGACTTCTCGGTGATGTGCGGCGCCAGGATCACGTCGTAGTGGCGCGCGTCCACATTCTGCTGCTTAGCCATTGAAACGCGCCTCCAGCTTTTCGACCGCGTCCTTGGTCAGGACCAGCGTGTCGTGCTTCAGGATGTCGTAGACATTGGCACCGGCCGCCGGGAGGACGTTGACGCCCACCAGGTTGCTCGCCGCCTTGCGGAAGCCCTCGTCGACGTTCTCGCCGCCGATGACCAGGACCTTGCCGTTCCAGCCCGCCTTGTCGAAGTGGCCCTTGAGCTCCTTCGTCTTGGCTTCCTTCATCTCGAGGCTGTCGAGAACGACGAGGCCGTCCTTCGCCTTGCTCGAGAGCGCCATCTTCAGGCCGAGGGCACGGATCTTCTTGTTGAGCGACATGTTGAAGTCGCGCTTGCGCGCGCCATGCGCCTTGCCGCCGCCGATGAAGATCGGAGCGCCGCGATCGCCGTGACGAGCACCGCCCGAACCCTTCTGCGCGCCGAACTTTTTGCCGGTGCGCGCCACATCCGAACGCTCGCGCGTCGGACGTGCGGTGGCACGGCGGTTCCACAGCTGCCAGGTGACGACGCGGTGCAGGATGTCGGCGCGCGGCTCGACGCCGAACACATCGTCGTTCAGCTCGATGTCGCCCGACGCCTTACCGTCGATTTTCTGGACCTTCACCTTCACGGCTCAGCCCTCCTTGTTCTCGCCTTCGGCCTTGTCGGCAGAGGGCGTGGTGTTGTTGTCATCGGCGGCACCGGTATCGGCATCGGCCCCCGCGTCCTGTTCCTTCAGGAGCGCTTCCTGCTGCTCGGCGGAAACCTCCTGGTGCACTTCGTGCTCGGCTCCGCTCTCGACCAGACCGGCATCGGTCTCTTCGTGCGAGAATTCGGACTGGTTGCGACGCATCACACCGGGGAACGGCAGATCGTCGGGCATCGCCACCTTCACCGCATCGCGGACCAGCATCCAGCTGTTCTTCGCGCCGGGGACGGAGCCTTTCACGAACAGCAGGCCGCGATCGGCGTCGGTGCGCACGATTTCGAGGTTCTGCTGCGTACGCTGACGGTCGCCCATGTGGCCGGCCATCTTCTTGTTCTTGAAGACGCGACCCGGATCCTGACGGTTACCGGTCGAACCATGCGAACGGTGGCTCAGCGAAACGCCGTGCGTCGCGCGCAGGCCGCCAAAGTTCCAGCGCTTCATGGCGCCGGCGAAGCCCTTGCCCTGCGTGTAGCCCGTCACGTCGACCTTCTGGCCGGCGATGAAGTGGTCCGCACTGATGAAGGCACCGACGGGGAGCAGGCCCTCGTCGTTCTCGACGCGGAATTCCGCGACCTTCATCTTCAACCCAACTTCGGCCTTGCCGAAAGCTTCGCGCTGCGGCTTGTTGACGTTCTTCTGCTTGGCAGTGCCCGAACCCACTGCGAGGGCGAAATAGCCGTCGCGATCCGCGGTGCGGTGCGAGACGACCTGGCAATCCTCCAGCGCGAGAACGGTAACGGGCACGTGCCGTCCGTCCTCCTGGAAGAGGCGGGTCATCCCGACTTTCTTTGCGATAACGCCTGTGCGCATCGTCGAAACTCCTCAACAGAGGCACCAGAGGCCCATCCCCGGGTGCATGCTTGGCCCATTCTGTGATGCGTCGCCCCGTCCGGGCCAAAGTGCCCTCCCCCATTCGGGAGAGAGCGAGACGGGGGACGCGGCCCGGACCAGGTCCGGCGGTATCCCTATGTCTTGCCGATCCTGGCTGGGATCGGCGGGGCCGTAGAGAACCCCGAAACCTTCGGTCAGTTTAGCGTCCCACCGGGGACGGTCGCGATCAAGCCAGTTTGATCTCGACATTGACGCCCGCGGCGAGGTCCAGCTTCATCAGCGCGTCGACCGTCTGGGCGTTGGGCTGCACGATGTCGAGCAGCCGCTTGTAGGTGCGCACCTCGAACTGCTCGCGCGACTTCTTGTCGATGTGCGGGCCGCGGTTCACGGTGAACTTCTCGATACGCGTCGGCATGGGAATGGGGCCACGAATAAGCGCACCGGTACGACGAGCGGTCTCTGCGATTTCGCCAGTCGCCTGGTCGAGAACGCGATGATCGAACGCCTTGAGGCGAATGCGGATATTCTGAGCTTCCATTACCTACACCGATGCGAAAGAGCCAAACGACCCGTTGCCAGGCCATCAAAAAAAGAAAGGCCCACCCGCTTTCCGGAAAACTCCGGAGAGGGCGGCCCTCCTGAAATTCGTTTCGACGGAGACGAATCCCCGGGTCGAGGCGCGCATATACGAATCTGCTCGCGCTCTGGCAACCCCCGTTTTCCAACAAATCGGGCGTTACCGGGAGGTTTCGACCGCCGCGTGCGACGGACGGCACCTCCTATAAATAGCGAAGGCCCGGCTCCCCATCGGGAACCGGGCCTTCTCAATTCGCTACGGCGAAGATCAGGTGGTGATCTTCGACACCACGCCCGAGCCGACGGTACGCCCGCCTTCGCGGATCGCGAAGCGCAGACCTTCATCCATGGCGATCGGCGCGATCAGCTTGACCGAAATGGTCACGTTGTCGCCCGGCATAACCATCTCGGTGCCCTCGGGGAGGATGACCTCGCCGGTGACGTCCGTGGTGCGGAAGTAGAACTGCGGCCGGTAGTTGGCGAAGAACGGCGTGTGACGGCCGCCTTCGTCCTTCGACAGAACATAGACTTCGGCGCTGAACTCGGTGTGCGGCGTAACCGAACCCGGCTTCGCCAGGACCTGGCCACGCTCCACGCCTTCACGCGCAACGCCGCGGATCAGGGCACCGATGTTGTCGCCCGCTTCGCCGCGATCAAGCAGCTTGCGGAACATCTCGACGCCGGTGACGGTCGTCTTGGTGGTGTCCTTGATGCCGACGATCTCGACTTCGTCGCCGACGTTCACGACGCCGGTCTCGACGCGGCCGGTAACCACGGTGCCGCGGCCGGAGATCGAGAACACGTCCTCGATCGGCATCAGGAACGCCTGGTCCACCGGGCGCTCGGGCTGCGGGATGTACTCGTCGACGGCCTTCATCAGCGCGATGATCGATTCCTTGCCGATGTTGTCGTCGCGACCTTCGAGGGCGGCCAGGGCCGAACCCTTGACGATCGGAATATCGTCACCGTCGAAGCCGTACTCGGACAGCAGCTCGCGAACTTCCAGCTCGACCAGCTCGAGGATTTCCTCGTCGTCGACCTGGTCGACCTTGTTCATGTACACGACCAGCTGCGGCACGCCGACCTGACGAGCGAGCAGGATGTGCTCGCGGGTCTGGGGCATCGGGCCGTCGGCGGCGTTCACGACCAGGATCGCGCCGTCCATCTGGGCGGCACCGGTGATCATGTTCTTCACGTAGTCGGCGTGACCCGGGCAGTCGACGTGAGCGTAGTGACGCGCTTCGGTCTCGTACTCGACGTGCGCGGTCGAGATGGTGATCCCGCGCTCACGCTCTTCGGGCGCCTTGTCGATGTTCGCGAAATCGACAGCCGAACCGCCGTAGGTCTCGGCCATCACCTTGGTGATCGCCGCGGTCAGCGTGGTCTTGCCGTGGTCGACGTGACCGATCGTGCCGATGTTGCAGTGCGGCTTGTTCCGCTCGAATTTTTCCTTCGCCATTTTACTCTTAACCTCTGTCTGTCAGATTTTGAATTTTCACCGGGAGAGGATCGGCGCCCCAGGTCGAAGGCCCCCGTAAGGACCTTCGTGAAGGCGCCGCCCCTACTCGCTTGCCCTGCCTTAGGCAAGCTTCTCCTTGACTTCCGCCGCGACGTTGGCCGGGACCTCGTCGTAGTGCGAGAACTGCATCGTGTACTGCGCGCGACCCTGCGTGAACGAACGCAGTTCGTTGACGTAGCCGAACATGTTGGCGAGCGGCACATTGGCCTCCACCGCCTGGGCGTTGCCCCGGCTGTCGGTGCCCTGGATCTGTCCGCGCCGGCTGTTGAGGTCGCCGATCACGTCGCCGAGGTAATCCTCGGGCGTCACGACCTCGACCTTCATGATCGGCTCGAGCAGCTTGATCCCGGCCTTCTGCGCACCTTCGCGCATCGCGCCGCGACCCGTGATCTCGAACGCCACCGTGCTCGAGTCGACGTCGTGGTACTTGCCGTCGATCAGCTCGATGGTGAAGTCGATGATCGGGAAGCCGACCAGATAGCCGCTCTCGGCCTGCTCGCGCATACCCTTCTCGACTGACGGAATATATTCGCGCGGAATATTGCCGCCCTTGATCTGGTCGTCGAAGACGATGCCCTGCCCGCGTTCGCCGGGGATCAGGCGTACCTTCGCCTCACCGAACTGGCCGGAACCACCCGACTGCTTCTTGTGGGTGTAGGTCAGCTCGACTTCGCGGGCGAGCGATTCGCGATACGCCACCTGCGGCGCACCGACATTCGCCTCGACCTTGAACTCGCGCTTCATGCGATCGACCAGGATGTCGAGGTGAAGCTCGCCCATCCCCTTGATGATCGTCTGGCCCGATTCGTGGTCGGTCGTGACGCGGAAGCTCGGATCCTCGGCGGCCAGGCGGTTGAGCGCGACGCCCATCTTTTCCTGGTCGGCCTTGGTCTTGGGCTCCACCGACAGCTCGATCACGGGGTCCGGGAACTCCATGCGTTCGAGGATGATCGGCTTGGCCGGATCGCACAGCGTGTCGCCGGTGGTCGTATCCTTCATGCCCGCCAGAGCGACGATGTCGCCGGCGAACGCTTCCTCGATGTCCTCGCGATTGTTCGAGTGCATCAGCAGCATGCGGCCGATCTTTTCCTTCTTGTCCTTCACCGAGTTCAGGACCTGGCCCTTGGCCAGCTTGCCCGAATAGATGCGGGTGAAGGTGAGCGAGCCGACGAACGGATCGTTCATGATCTTGAAGGCCAGCGCGGCGAAAGGCGCGTCGTCGGACGACGGACGGGTCTCTTCCTCTTCGCTGTCGGGCAGGACACCCTTGATCGCCGGAACGTCGAGCGGGCTCGGCATGTAATCGACCACGGCGTCGAGCAGGGGCTGAACGCCCTTGTTCTTGAACGCCGAACCACAGGTCACCGGCACGAAATCGCGCGCCATCGTGCCCTTGCGGATCAGTTTCTTAAGCGTGGCGATGTCAGGCTCGTTACCTTCGAGATAGGCTTCCATGACCTCGTCGTCCTGTTCGACGACGGTTTCGATCAGCTTCTCGCGGTACTCGGCGACCTTGTCGGCCATGTCCTCGGGAATGTCGACGAATTCGTACTTCGCGCCGAGGTCTTCGGCCTGCCACACGATACCGCGATTGGCGACGAGGTCGACGACGCCCTTCAGGTCGCTTTCCGCACCGATCGGCAGCGTGATGACCAGCGGGGTTGCGCCGAGACGGTCGACGATCGACTGGACGCAATAATAGAAATCGGCGCCAGTGCGGTCGAGCTTGTTGATGAAGCACATGCGCGGAACGCCGTACTTGTCAGCCTGCCGCCAGACGGTTTCGGACTGGGGCTCGACCCCGGCCACGCCGTCGAACACGGCAACCGCGCCGTCGAGCACGCGCAGCGAACGCTCGACTTCGATGGTGAAGTCCACGTGGCCGGGCGTGTCGATGATGTTGATGCGGTACTTGGGCATGTCCGCACGCAGCGCTTCGGGATCCGAACGGGCATCCATCGCCGGGTCTTCGGGCGTCCAGAACGTGGTGGTCGCGGCCGAGGTGATCGTG